>NZ_JBXUHX010000047.1:0-24862 GCF_058148845.1 Pantoea sp. RCC30.1
GTTTCAGGCCCAGGCTCAGGAAGCGGTCGCCATCTTCTGCGTTCTGCGCCGCGATCAGCGTGATGCTTTGCAACAGCTGGCGCATGAATTTACCCAGCTTGCGGTAGCCTTTGGCGGATCGTGCCGAGAGGCGGGCATTAGCGATCACCAGCGGAATATTGCGCTGGTGCAGAATGCGGATAATGTTAGGCCACAGCTCGGTTTCCATGATGATCACCAGCCGTGGGTTGACCGTATCCAGAAAACGATTAATCGAACCCGGCAGGTCATAAGGCAGATAGACGTGATGCACATCTTTGCCAAAAGCAGACTGCGCGCGTTCAGAGCCGGTCGGCGTCATGGTGGTGACGGTAATTGGCAGGGTCGGGTAACGATGACGCAGCGCACGCACCAGCGGAATTGCGGCCAGGGTTTCACCCACAGAGACCGAATGCAGCACAATGCCGTCGGGCTTCACTTTGCCGACACAATAACCATAGCGTTCTGCCCAGCGTTTGCGATAGGCAGGCGCTTTACGACCGCGCAGCCACAGGCGCAGCCAAATGAGCGGCTGAATTAAGTAGAGCAATGCGGTGTAAATGGTCGTCATAGTTACCGTTACAGCAGGTTCGCGTCTAAAAATAGATTAAAATCAGATGACGGCATGTTATCAGAAACCCCGCATGCACTCATCCCACATTGTCAGTTGCTACTCAGTACCTGCTGATAAAGCGAAGTCAGTGACTGCGCCAGTCGTTGTGGGCCGTAAGGTTTAATTTTGCGCCGTGCTGCCTCACCCATTCGTGAATCCACGGAAAGGGCCGGTATTGAGTTAACAGCCTGATTTAACCCATTGATATCCAATGCATCGCAGACGAACCCTTCCTGACCAGCGGTAATAAATTCTGCGCCACCGCAGCCGGTGCTGGTTATCACCGGTAAGCCACAGGCCATTGCCTCAAGCACCACATTCGGGAACGGATCGTAGAGCGTGGGCAGCAGCAGGCCGTCAGCCGCGTGATAGAACGGCTGCACATCCTGCTGTACGCCGACAAAGCGCAGGCGATCCAGGCAGTTAAGCTGGTTTGCCAGCTGCTGATAACGCTGCAGCTGCTTATCCTGACCTACCACAATCAGATAGCGATCGCTGGCGGACAGCGCCTGGATTGCTGCCTTCAGTCCCTTACGCTCAAAGCCGGAGCCGACATAAATCAGTACGGTAGCGGCACTGGGTATACCCAGTTGCTGACGGGTGGCGCGACGTGCTGCTTCCGTAGCGGGCTGGAAACGGCTGGCGTCGATAGCGTTATGAATAACATGGATTTTTCCGGCGTCGAGCGAGAAACAGCGCAGGATATCGCGCTTAACCATCTCTGAATTACAGATCACCGCTTTAAGCATCGGAGAGTTAAACATCTCTGCTTCCGCCTGCAGCACATAACGGTGATAAGGACTGAGCGTCGCGCTCAGCCGTTGCCACGATGAGACGATGCGCGCGCGCTGCTCCAGCCAGACGCGATGCACGCCATCACCCGCGCGAAAAATGTCACAGCCCGCGATGCGCTCATGGCTTTGCACAATATCGAACTTTTCGCGCTCCCAGCAGGCGCGGGCTGCACGGGCAAATCCTCGCTCACGGGATACCCGGCCCAGCTTTGCAGGATTGCAGATATGCAGATGCCATTCCGGATTAGGCGTGCCCTGCCAGCTACGGGTAATGATATTGAGATCAAGCTGTTCGCTGCCCAGCGCTTCCAGTGCGCGTGAGATAAAACGCTCAGCACCACCATCCGGGCGATATTTCTGCCGGACAATTGCCAGCCGTAACTTACTCATTCAGGTAACTCCTCGCTGCCGCGACCACATCCTTCACCGGAATGGCCGACAGATAACGCTGGTCAGTTTTGGTGTCGATGGAATCGGGTGAGGGCAGCGGGCCATAATCACCCGCCCAGATGACATGATTGTTGTCACCCCAGGGCCGCCAGTGCTGCAGCTTGGTCGGGCCAAACAGCGCAATGCAGGGTGTATCAAGTGCGGCAGCCATGTGCATCGGCGCAGAGTCGACACCAATAAACAGTCGGGCGTGATCGATCAGCGCCGCCAGCTGCGGCAGAGTAAACTGTCCCGCCAGCGAAACCACATGCGGCGAGACACAGAGCGCCCTGATACGGTTAATCATCGCCAGCTCTTGCTTGTCCGGCCCGGCGGTCAGCACTACTTTGCGGCCCGGCTGCGCCAGCTGATCAAGCGTGGCAGCAACGCTCTCCTCTTCCCAGCATTTGAAGCTCCAGCGTGAGGTCGGCTGCACCACAATATAGGGCGCGGTGACATGATGTTCCGCCAGTCTGGCCTGCACAGTTTGCTGGTCAGCGTCGCTATAGTGCATTGAAACGCGAGCGCCGTCGCTGCTGATGCCGAGGGGCGCCAGCGCCGACATATTCTGCTCAACGGTATGCAGTTTGCTGTGATTGTGTGTGGGGACCAGGCCGTTATGACACCATCGCCACAGCACGTTATCGCGTTTTTTATAGGCAAAACCGATGCGAACGGGTGCCGCAGAGAGCCGCGTAATCTGGGCAGCGCGCCACTGATCGGCCAGATTAATCACCAGATCATAATGGGCGGCACGCACGGCGCGAATTAATGCACGCTCATGGCCCAGCTTGCGCCAGGTGCCCTCCTGCTTCCATTTGCGATCGATGACGTGCAAATGGCGGATAGCCGGATGCGCTTCCAGCATCGGACGCGTCTCCTTATAGAGCAACACGTCGATGCTGGCCTGCGGATAACGCTCATGAAGCGCATTGATGGCGGGCGTTGTGAGTAGCATGTCACCATGATGGCGCAGCTTAATCAGTAATATATTTTTTGGAGAGAAGTTTGCTGGAATCAGGCTGGCCATAAACAAGAGTTCTCAGAATTCAGTGAACCGATTGTAGGGCAAACCCTTTTTAGGATAAAGCCAGCCTCAAAGGTTATTTATCCCGCCAGCGATAGAGCCGGGCCAGCCATAACAACAACTGATACCACTGCTTAATTCCCCGGGCATTGCGTAACATGCGCAGGTGTGTCCGGGTTGCGAACAGATCGGCAATGATTGCCTGGCGGGCACGAGCGTCAGGCTCACGTCTCACACTGTGACAAACGCTCAGCGCTTCATGGGTTACCTGATAGTGAAACGACGGGTAGATCTTCACGCGGTCACGATAGCGGTTGTTAAGCTCTTCCAGCAGCCGCGCAATCTTCAGGTAGTGACGTTGATATTCAACGTTGCGCTCGCCGGTCCGTTTGCGATTGCTGATGGAGGCGTCATGCATGTAGTAGCGATAGAGCACCGCTTCGGTATAACGCACGCGTTTTGCCAGCAACATAAACTCGGTGGTCCAGGGGATATCCTGATGATGCAGGCCCGGTTCGAACTGCAACTGATGCTGCTCAATCAGTTCCCGGCGATAGATCCCCAGCCAGACTACATGCATATAACGATGGGTTTTCAGCGCGGTATTGAGCCAGTCGGCACCGCTCAGCACCGGTGTGCTGCGCAAACGGTCCAGCGGAATCAGCGGTTTTACCCGCTGGCTATGTTTGAAAAACCACTCGGCGTTGCACTGTGCCGCATCCAGATTATCCGCTTCCGCCAGCGTAACCAGTGTCTGATACATCTCAGGCTGCATGGTGTCATCCGCATCAGGGAAGGTGACATATTTCCCGCGGGCTATCGCCAGACCAGCGTTGCGGGCGCGCGACACGCCGCCATTTTCCTGATGAATCACACGAATATGAGAATGCTGCTGTGCATAGTGGTCGGCACGCTCGCCTGAGCCGTCGGTGGAACCATCATCGACGATAATGATCTCCAGTGCGGTCAGTGTCTGCGCCAGCAGTGACTGCATGAACTCATCAAACATGCTGCCCGCGTTGTACATCGGGGTAATAATACTCAGCAGAGGAGAAGTACTCATGACAATATCTGCACCAGCGTTATATTCACTGCGAAAGGGCGTTGCCTCGTCATAAATCATTTCCAAATCAGCAGAATGAAATCAGGGAGTTCATGATTATAAAACGGTGTGGCTTCCCTGCTTTACTAAAAACCACGCCCGACAATAATAATGCGCTATATGCGCTTTTTTTACGCAAAGTAGCCGTACAGGTAAACAGATTATTATGCCGGTGTTCATTCAGCGTCTTTTATAAGAGGTCGAGGCAAACAGCAGACGGGATAAATGACGGGAAAGGCAGACGCTGAAATAACAACGCCTGCATCAATCTGGTAAGCCTGAGTGCGTTATTGCTCGCCCTGCTTAAAAAACTTGAGACTGACATACTTCATCATCCAGTTCATGCTTTCAGCATACTGTTTCTGATGCCACTTAATGCGGGAAAATCGCTTCATCTCTTTATAATGCTTTGGTGCATCAAGCGGTTGTGAAGCCCAGGGTGAGCGCTGGTAATAGCTATAGTAGCGCTGGGCAAGATCGCTGCCAGCCCAGACATGCCAGGGTTTGCATTTACCGGTGTAGTGAATCATCACGGTGTCCGCTGGCACGGCAGTGTGATCCCAGACTTTATTGGCGATGATGTCGTAAATCTGATTATAGCGGTCCGGCAGGATCAGAATCTCATCATCTAACACAATATTCAGCGCATCCTGATCGGGAAAGCCAAACTCAGCGCCCCGCGACACCAGCACGTCGGTAATGCGCGCGGTGGTCTGCCTTTCGAGCCAGCGAGGAATATTGATCAGCATAAAGCCGGAGTTGAAATAGTGATGATGCTTCAGCCCGAGCTTCGCGCACTGATTCTGCCGCGCACGCGGCGTGTCATTACAGGCCGCCAGCGTGTAATCCGTGATATCCAGGGTGAACAGGGGAGAGTAATCGCCCACTACCAGGGTATCCGCATCAATATAGATTACCCGATCGCTATAGCTCGCCACGGTTCCAGGGATCAGGAAGCGGTAGTGGATGCTTTTAGGGTAGCGTCCGACCGCAGGCAACTGATCAACCCAGTCACTATTAAAGATATGCAGCGTGATGGCCAGACGATGGCCTGAGGCCAGCGAACGCAGTTTTTCCACATCCTCATCGCGTAGCGAGTCTGAGAAAATATGCGCGTGGAAAGCCGTCTCGGGATGATGGCTGAGAAGTGAAAACAACGTAATGCCCAGGCCACGCGCGTAGGCGTGGTTGATGCCAAACGCAACGTGAACCGGATTGTCATCCGTGTCAGCAAGCGTGTTAACCAGCAGCTGACTTTGCTGAACGGCATCAGCAAGAGGGGTAATTGCCATTACGCTTCACTATTCCAGATTATGAGTAATAAACGTTTGTATTCTAGTCAGTTTATCGTGATCCAGCCCGAATAATTTTTCAGCAGGCTGATCAAACTTAAAACGGGTGGCAAAAACGAACGTCGAGGCATCAATATTATCCGGTCCGATGAACAACACGTTATTGACCGGACGCTGTTCCCGGACTTCACACGGCCCGTACAGCATGATCACCGGGATCTGCCGGGCGTCCGCAATATACGCATTGCCAGAGTCAGAGGAGATGTAGAAATTCATCTGCGAAATGGCCCATGGAACCTCTTCCAGCTTTAGTTCACCAATCAGACTGACGATATTCTCTTTCGGGCCGGTCAGGCTCAGTAACTCATCCAGCCACGGCTGCTCAGTTGGCGGGCCAAACACATAAAAGGTGCAGGGCAGGTCAGCCAGCGACGCCATCAGCTGCTGCCAGATGCTGGCAGGAATCGTCTTGGCCCGATTACCGGCAGAAATACTGATGCCTATTTTAATGCCGCTGCGCGGATTCTGCAGCGCGGCAGGCGGTACGGGTGGCTGCCAGAGCGGCGAGGTCGCATGTTTGGGGAAATCGGTGTAGCGATAGTCGCGGTTAATCAGCTTCAGGTAACTGTCGAGCGTTAAATCTGTCTTAGCGTGGTCGACAATGCCGCTGGCGCTACGATAGAAGGTTTTATGGTAGGACTTACGCACATAGGTGCGCAGAAACTGCTTGTTCGGTGCGTTACATAGCGCAGCAAAGAACAGGTTTACACTATTTGGCTGCACCAGATAGACGTTGTCATAGCGGTTCATCAGGGTGAACGCGAGCTTCAGTTTGGCAAAAAAGCTGCGCTTTGCGTCTTCAATCAGAAAATAGCGGCTGACCGTGTCATCGTGACGCGCCAGCGGCTCCACCGCTTTGCTAATCAACAGCTCAGACTGACCCAGAGCACGCAGCATCGGGGTGATATTGATAAAATCACCGATCTTCGCCGTCTGGATGATTAAGCTGCGACCGGTTGGCCGGTAGAACAGCCGCATTATCGACCGGAAAGGCAGCAGTAGCAGGTAAATCAGCACATAGTTCATGGCGTGTTTTCCGTAATAACGGCCTGCAGTTTTTCTGCCACCGTGTCAGCAGTCAGCTCCGCCAGATGATGATTCGGGGCGCTCAGTGCCTGTTGGTTTTGCCCGTACCCGCCAATCAGGCCGGGATCGGTCGGGCCATACAGCGTGAGGTTGGGACGATCCAGTGCCGCCGTCAGATGGCTCAATCCGGTATCTACCGAGACCACCGCTCGCGCGCCCGCCAGCTGCTGAGCTATCGCTTCCAGCGTCAGCTTAGGCAGCACATCGACATGCTCAAAGCCTTCAGCAAGGCGCAATGCGCGTTGATGCTCATGCTCAGCACCCCAGGGCAATTTCACCCGCAGACCGCTGGGCTGGATCTGCTCAATCAGCTGTCGCCAGTGCGATTCCGGCCAGTGCTTGTTGTCACGGGTCGTGGCATGCAGAAAGACCAGGTAATGCTGTGCGTCAGCGGGCAGATGGTGCAGGAAGTGTCCGGCAATCGCGTAGTCACCCTGGTTTTGCGGCTTTTCATAGCCCAGGCTTTTGGCGAACAGTTCGCGCGTTCGCTCAACCGCGTGTTGTCGCTTACTCACCTCATGGCGGACGTCATACCACCAGCTGGCAAACGGCTCACGCGCGCTCCGGCTGTCCTGTCCATGCTTCACCCCTTTCGATAAACGGGTGACCAGCGCGGCACTTTTGATCAGCCCCTGCGCATCAATCACGATATCGTACTCACGTGACTGTAACTCGCGCTTAAACAGCACGCGCTCTTCACGCTGCTGACTGCCGAACCAGTGTTTACGCCAGCGGCGAATCGCAACGGGTAACACCTTGTCGACGGCGGGATGCCAGCCAGGAATCTGCGCAAAATTCTCTTCCACCACCCAGTCAAAACGGATGCCGGGAATGGTATGCATCGCATCGGTCAGTGCAGGAAGCGAATGCAGGACATCGCCCATTGAAGAAGTTTTAACAATCAGGACGTGCATGGCACCTCCTGTGGCGCGAGCAGTTCACTCAGCGTCTGATGTACGCGCTCAGGCTGAATATCGATCAGGCTCTGGTGATAGCCCTGTTCGGCATCGCCTTTGCGGACTTTGTGATAGCCGGTAATCAGGCGAATAATGCGCGCCTGACGAGCCAGCGGCGGCGTAAAATCAGGGCTGCTGGGTCCATAGAGCGCCACCAGGGGACGATCCAGTGCCGCAGCGATATGCATCAGGCCGGAGTCGTTGCTGACCACAGCACGGCATTGCGCCAGCAGAATCACCGCCTGTTCCAGCTGGGTTTCGCCCGCCAGATTACGGCACTGCCCACGCGCCTCTTCGGGCAGTAACGCGATAATCTCTTCGCCGGTCGGGCGATCTTTGGCGGAGCCGAACAGCACGATCTGGAAGCCGTCAGCAATTAACTGGCGGGCCAGCGTGGCGTAGTGATAGTGCGGCCAGCGTTTGGCCGGACCGAATTCAGCGCCCGGACAAAAACCGATGATCGGACGGGTCGCCGCGAGCTGAAACTGCGCAGCCGTTTCAATCTTTTCCTGCTCTTCAACCTGCAGTTTTGGCCACAAAAGCGGCTGTGGCAGCTGCGCTGCCGAGGCAACAGGGGTGTCGTAGCCCAGCGCGACGTAGCGCTCAACCATCAGCGGAAACGCGGCTTTATCCAGCACCCGCAAATCGTTCAGCAGGCCATAACGCATTTCACCACGCCAGCCGACGCGGCGTTTTATTCCGGCGAAGAAGGGGACCAGCGCCGACTTAAAGGAGTTAGGCAGCACGTAAGCACGGTCGTAATGACTGGCGCGCAGCACTTTTCCCAGCCGGCGACGCTCACCAATTTCCAGTGCGCCATGCCCGAGTGGCATCGCCAGCGCCTGATTCACCTCCGGCATGCGTGACAGCAACGGACGGCACCACGCGGGTGCCATCACGTCGATCACTGCATCCGGATGTTCGGCCTTGAGTGTGCGATAGAGACTTTGCGACATCATCATATCGCCGACCCACGACGGGCCGATTACCAGAATTTTCATCGCCGGAGCAGCTTCCTTTATGCGTTGCGGTTCAGCCAGACCATATAGTCAGCGACGCCCTGCGCCACGGTTTTAAATGGTTTGTCGTAGCCAGCGGCACGCAGTTTAGTGAGATCCGCCTGGGTATAAGCCTGATAGCGTCCTTTGAGTTTCTCCGGGAACGGGATGTACTCGATCTGACCTTTCTGATGGAACTTCAGTACCGCATCAGCCACTTCCTGGAAGGATTCAGCGCGGCCTGTGCCACAGTTGTAAATCCCGGAAATGCCATTTTCCCAGCACCACAGGTTCACTTCTGCCACATCATCAACGTGGATGAAATCACGCTTGAAACCATCACTGCCTTCAAACAGTTTTGGATTTTCATCGTTGCTGATCTGCGTGTTCAGATGGAAGGCAACGCTTGCCATGCTGCCCTTGTGGCCTTCACGCGGTCCGTAGACGTTGAAATAGCGGAAGCCACATACCGGCGAGTTCGCTTCCGGCAGCATCTGACGGACGTAGTGGTCGAACAGCATTTTGGAGTAGCCATAGACATTCAGCGGCTGCTCATACTGGCGCTCTTCAATGAAATTCTCGTTGCGTCCGCCGTAAGTCGCTGCGGACGAGGCGTAGAGGAACGGGATCTCGCGCTCAAGACAGAAGTGCAGCAGCTCTTTGGAGTACTGATAGTTGTTCTCCATCATGTACTTGCCATCCCACTCGGTGGTGGAGGAGCAGGCGCCCTGATGGAATACCGCTTCGATCGGGCCCAAATCATCGCCCGCCATTACGCTCATCAGGAACTCTTCTTTGTCCATGTAATCGACAATATCCAGGTCGACTAAATTGGCAAACTTGGTGCCATCCTTCAGATTATCCACCACCAGAATGTCGGTGTGACCGCGATCGTTCAGCGCTTTGACGATGTTGCTGCCAATCATTCCTGCGCCGCCAGTTACGATAATCATGTTGTTACCTTCAACGTTGTGGGGTGAAACAGGAGGTTTCACACACGAATACCTCACATCATAACATTTCATCAGGGTGCAGACAGCCAGATGACTCTGTAACGCTTTGTGCGTCCATCCTCGCGGCGTGAACTATGCTGCAAAAATGACATTCTGTTGGGCGATTTATCGTGAAGAAGCGGCCTGTTCAGTAAGATATGCCAGATTTTTGCCATCTGAGGAGAGCAATGATGCCTGCGCAATTTTATCAACAACTTCGTCAGCAACTTGATGATGCACGTCAGGAAGGACTGTTTAAACAGGAGCGAATCATCACTTCTGCCCAGCAGACGGAGATCGCGGTTGGCGACGATCCGGCGGTGATTAACTTCTGCGCCAATAACTACTTAGGTTTAGCGAACCATCCGGCGCTGATTCAGGCGGCGAAAGAGGGAATGGATTCGCATGGTTTTGGCATGGCGTCGGTGCGCTTTATCTGCGGCACGCAGGATAGCCATAAGCAGCTGGAAAAGCGGCTGGCAGAGTTCCTCGGTATGGAGGATGCCATTCTCTACTCCTCCTGTTTCGATGCCAATGGCGGCCTGTTTGAAACGCTGCTCGATGCGCAGGATGCGGTTATCTCGGATGCGCTGAATCATGCCTCCATTATCGACGGTGTCCGGCTGTGCAAAGCGCAGCGGTATCGCTACGGCAATAATGACATGGCGGAGCTGCGGGCCTGTCTGCAGGAAGCGCGCGAAAAAGGCGCTCGTCATATTCTGATTGCCACTGATGGCGTCTTCTCAATGGATGGGGTGATTGCAAATCTGCCCGCCATCTGCGACCTGGCCGATGAGTTCTCCGCGCTGGTGATGGTGGATGATTCCCATGCGGTGGGCTTTGTCGGAAACGCCGGACGCGGAACTCATGAATACTGTGACGTCATGGGTCGGGTCGACATCATTACCGGCACGCTGGGTAAAGCGCTCGGCGGCGCATCCGGTGGCTACACCGCAGCAAAGGCCGAAGTGGTGGAGTGGCTGCGTCAGCGTTCCCGTCCCTATCTGTTCTCTAACTCGCTGGCTCCGGCCATTGTTGCCGCCTCGCTGCGGGTGCTGGATCTGCTCAGTGAAGGTGACGGACTGCGTCAGCGTCTGTGGGACAATGCCCGTTACTTCCGGGGCCAGATGACAGCGGCGGGCTTTACGCTGGCCGGTGCCGATCACGCCATTATCCCGGTGATGCTGGGTGAAGCCAGCGTAGCCCAGGAGTTTTCCCGCCTGCTCCAACAGGAAGGCATCTACGTGACCGGCTTCTTCTATCCGGTGGTGCCCAAAGGTCAGGCACGCATTCGCACCCAAATCTCTGCGGCGCATACCCAGCAACAGCTGGAACGTGCGGTGGCGGCCTTTACCCGCATCGGCAAACAACTGGGCGTCATTGCCTGAGGAGTCCGTCATGAAAGCACTGGCCAAACTGAAGAAGGAAGAGGGCATCTGGATGGTAACCGATGCGCCGGTTCCTGAGCCAGGTCACAACGATCTGCTGATTAAGATTCGTAAAACCGCCATCTGCGGCACCGATGTCCATATCTACAACTGGGATGACTGGTCGCGTAAAACGATTCCGGTGCCGATGATTGTCGGTCATGAATATGTGGGTGAAGTGGTTGCGATAGGACAGGAAGTGAAAGGCTTTACGATTGGTGATCGGGTCTCCGGCGAAGGGCATATCACCTGCGGACACTGTCGCAACTGCCGCGCCGGGCGCACGCATTTATGCCGCAACACGATGGGCGTGGGCGTCAACCGCCAGGGCTGCTTCGCGGAGTATCTGGTTATCCCGGCCTTTAATGCATTCAAAATTCCCGACAACATTTCCGATGAGCTGGCGGCAATCTTTGACCCGTTCGGCAACGCAGTGCATACCGCACTCTCGTTCGATCTGGTCGGCGAGGATGTGCTGATCTCCGGCGCAGGTCCTATTGGCATCATGGCCGCTGCGGTCTGTCGCCACGTCGGCGCACGCAACGTGGTGATCACTGACATCAATGAGTACCGGCTGGCACTGGCGCGGAAAATGAGCGTCACGCGCGCGGTCAATGTGGCGAATGAGGATCTGCGGGAAGTGATGTATTCGCTGGGCATGACGGAGGGATTTGATGTCGGGCTGGAGATGTCGGGTGCACCTCCTGCGTTTCGTAGCCTGCTGGAGGTGATGAATCACGGTGGGCGCATCGCACTGTTGGGCATCCCGCCGGGTGAAATGGCGATCGACTGGAACCAGGTGATCTTCAAAGGGCTTTTCATCAAGGGAATCTATGGCCGTGAGATGTTCGAAACCTGGTACAAAATGGCGGCGCTGATTCAGTCCGGCCTCGATTTAACGCCGGTAATCACTCATCGCTATAGCATTGACGATTTCCAGCAGGGCTTTGATGAGATGCGTTCAGGACGCTCGGGAAAAGTGATACTGAGCTGGGATTAAATTAACGGCCGCAGGGGCGGCCGCCTGATTAGCTTTGCTTCTTCTCTTCGTCGGTCAGGTAGCGCACTTTGCGCGTGTACTCCTGGCCTTTGAAGTTAAGCGGCTGTTGCGGGTCGGCAAGGTATTTTTGCCATTCCGACAACGGGAATCCACCATGTGCGCCCACCACGTCAGACGGGATCACCGCCGACTGACCGCCGATTTTCTTTGAGACCGGCCAGTTAGCCCATTCCCCCAGATTGACAGTTTTGATATCCAGCATGTCCAGCAACACCGCGAGCGGCAACTGGTCAGTAGGCGGCTGGCTGTCGTTCATCAAATTCCAGGTATCATTAAACAGTGTCAGCCACAGCGGCGAAATGCGCTGCCAGACCTCACGCGTGGCAGCCAGGTAAGCGCCATTAACGTGGTCTGCCAGGTATGGACGAATGCTGTGAGTGTAGTAAGCGGGAATCGCCTCTTCCGGTGCACCGTCAAGCTTGGCAATCATTTTCCCCTGACGGAAGCTGGAGTAGAGATGGCCTGGCTTCATCATGATCGCCGGCATCTTCAGCAGATTGAGGTCGGAATCGATCATCAGAATGCCGTCGCCTTCTGCCTGTAAGGGCGCCTGCAATTTGATCAAACGACTGCGATAGATCTGTTTGTAACGATAGCTCTCTTCGCGGTGCGGGACATCCAGCGTTGCCACGCGGGTTTTCACTGGCAGGCTGCCAAAGGCGTGAGCCGGCTGATCGCTGACAATCACGATCTCTTCTGCCTCCGTCGCAAAGCGCGCCGCAAAATCGGCACTGAGCAGGGCTTCTTCGATATAGTCCGGGCCGGTGCAGGGGATCACGACAGAGGTGACCGGAACAGCGCCCTGAACCTCCTGATGCGGATAAGGCAGGTTATGGCGCGCTCTGATGTGGCGGTAACGGGGATTTAAAAAATTAAGCATGAGGTTTCTTTTTCACGACGCTTTGCAGAATATTCTCGACGCCGCTGATGTAGGTTTCAATAGCGTACTGTTCACGTACGCGTTTCGCTGCCGCATTGATCAGGCGTTGACGTAAATCCGTATCCTGCCACAGCGCGGTCAGGTGCTGGGTCAGCTGCACTACGTTGCCATAGTCAAACAGCAGCCCGGTTTCGTCATGACTGATCAATTCGGCAGTGCCGACCACGCGGGATCCTACGACGGCGGTATTCACCAGCATCGCTTCCAGCACAACCCGGGGTAAACCTTCACTGCGTGAGGCAAGAATAAACGTATCAAAGGCAGTGAGGTAATCGAGCGCATTGTTCTGAAAGCCTGTGAAGACTACGTGATGCTGGATGTTCTCAGCGGTGGCGAGTTGCAGCAGGTGCTGAAGTTCCGGACCCGCCCCGACAATCACCATCCTCCAGTCTGCATCGGGATTGGCGCGTTTAAAGCGACCCAGCGCCTGCAGAACATGGTGATTAGATTTGCGTAATATCAGCGAGCCGATCGTGCCAAATACAAAGGTCGACGGAGAGAGTTTAAAGCGCTGGCGGACTTCAAGGCGGTCGGGCAGGGTCTGGTGAATATCGATAGCGTTATTGACGGTAAAACAACGCTCCGCATCCACACCATGGCTGCGCAGGGTGTTATTCACGCCCTGAGACACAGCAATGACCGCCTGACAGTCCTGATTGACCATGCTGACCAGCCGCGGTTCCAGAACCGGATCGATACGGCAGTGTTGCACTACCGCAACTTCCAGGCTGCGCGCCGCCAGATAACCTTCCACAT
Organism: Pantoea sp. RCC30.1; assembly: GCF_058148845.1. Classification (NCBI taxonomy): domain Bacteria; kingdom Pseudomonadati; phylum Pseudomonadota; class Gammaproteobacteria; order Enterobacterales; family Erwiniaceae; genus Pantoea; species Pantoea sp. RCC30.1. The sequence continues at coordinate 13,551 of NZ_JBXUHX010000047.1, forward strand.
TGGTGCTAGGCTGGTTATTCATATAGAGCGTGTCAAACTTCCCCAACTGCAGCAGTGAATTGATTTTGCTGGCATTGGGCATAATGCGCCAGTGTGTATCAATCTTATCGATGGCGCGCTTCCTGAGCTTTTTATTGAAAAACAGCAGTGCCCGCGCGGCTTCTTTAACTAATTTCGCCCAGCGAGGCTGTTTGATTTGAGGAATAAAAAAGACCGGAATGGCCAGCGCATTCAGCGTGGCCTCAATGGTTTCGTCGTTGCCACGGCTGTAGTTGTGATAGAAGCAGCAGGTGATATCAAACTTTTGACGATCGATACGTTTCAACAGCTCCAGCATACTGTTGGTGCCGCCGCCCCACTCTCTGCCGTTATCCAGCAGCAGGATTTTTTGTTTATTAATCGTCATCCCTATCACTGCTCCCGCACAGCCCGTTATTACCCGACCCAGGATTATAGTAATTTCTGCACATAAATGAATGCTTAGCCGACGACTTAGCATTCATCGCAAATTCAGAACAGATTTTTTAGCGTCTTAAACAGCGGGCTGTTATTCACGCTTTCGCCTATTACCGTTAAGGCTCTGGTGGCCGGAACCGGCGCCAGCGGCTGTTTCGGTTTACACAAGCCGGCAGGCTGGAAGCGTGGAGGCACCGGTTTTGCCGGAGCCACAGGCGTCTGTGACCCGCTGCGGAGTGATTCGTTCAGCAGCTGGCTGGGACGAACCAGCGTAATGTCGGCTGGCAGCGTGGGTAACATCTGCTGCAGCACCCGCACGGTAGTCGGGTGGGGATGACCAATGGCAATAGCGTAACCGTCGCGCTGCGCCAGTTTCACTGCCCGACTGAACTGCTGGCGAATGGCGTTAATATCCTGGCTGTCATCAAGGAATACCCGGCGTCTTAACACTTTGACCTGGGTACCCTGCGTGGCAGGGATAGCCTGACTGTTAGCGATGGTCATGCTATCCAGAAAGTAGAGATTGTAGTGGTTCAGCGCCTGCATCACCTTCTGCATGCCGGACAGGCTTGAGGTCATTCTGCTGCCCATATGGTTGTTCAGACCCACGGCATAAGGCACGTTGTCAACCGCATTGCGCATGATGCGGGAGACCTCTTCGCTGCTCATCTCCGGCGTTAAGGTATCTTTTTCCAGCGGCTGTTTGCTCAGCGGCGCCATGGGCAGATGGATCAACACTTCGTGACCACCCTGATGTGCTTTAGTCGCCATTTCACGAGCGTGGGGCGCGTTGGGCAATACCGCCACTGAAATAGCCTGCGGCATCTGCAGGACCTTGTTCTCTTCGGCGGGGCGATAGCCGACATCATCGATGACAATGGCCAGTTTGCCCGCCTGTGCAGCATAGCTAACCAGCAGGGCGCTCAACAGAAGGGGAATTTTTCGAAGTTGCAGCAAAACCTATCTTCCTAACCACGGGAGTGGATTGACGGCCTGTCCCTGACGTCGAATTTCAAAATAGAGCGACGGGGTACCACGGCCACCACTGGTGCCCACCAGTGCAATAGGCTGTCCTGCCTTCACCTGCGTACCCACGCTCACCAGCGCACTTTGGTTGTAGCCATACAGGCTCATATCGCCTTTACCGTGCTCCAGCACCACGACCAGACCATAGCCCTGTAACCAGTCGGCCATCAGCACACGACCATCGGCGATTGCTTTCACCTCGGTGCCTTCCCGCGCATCAATCACCAGGCCTTTCCAGCGCAGTTCACCCTGCAGCTGTTCGCCAAAGCGATGTTCAATGCGTCCGCGAACCGGCCACAACGCCTGTCCGCCCGCGCGCCCGAGTCCACCGGTGCGGGCTACCAGTTCGCGTTCGCTCTGGGTTGGCTGATAGCTGGAGCCTTTGGCTTTCGCCTGCGCCTGACGCTGACGCACTTTTTCCGCCTCACGGGCTTCCCGGGCTGCGCGCTCGCGAGCCTCGCGTTCCGCACGGGCGATCTTATCCTGCAGACGGCTTTCGTTCTGACGCATCTCGACCAGATCGGCCTGATCTTTTTCCAGCGCGCTTTCCAGTGAGGTCAGGGTCTTTTTACGCGCTTCGCTTGCCTGTTGCAGCTTCTGCTGCTGCCCCTGCTGCTGCGCTAACAACTCTTTCTGCTGCTGTTGCTTCTGCTCCAGCGAGGCGCGTTGCTGATCCAAATCCTGACGTGTCTTTTGCAGCGATTCGATACTTTTCTGGCGGGCAGCATTCAGATAGCCGAAATAGGCCAGAATACGCTCACTGCGCTGGCTCTCTTCACCGCCCATCAAGAGCTGTACACCGTTGTGCTTGCCCTGACGGAACGCCGCATCAAGTTGTTCTGAAAGCAGGTTTTCCTGGCGGGTTTGCTGTTTTTCAAGACGGGCGATGGAGGTGGTGAGTTGTTTCATCTCATCATTCAGGGCGGTGAGACTATTGCGGGTATCTCGCAGCTGACGACTTGCCTGAGCAATGATTTTTTCCTGGCTCTGCAGCTGATCGAGTAATTTGCTGCGCTGCACCTTTTGCGCTTTAACGCTTTTCTCTTTATCAGCAATGTTTTGCTGAATGGACTGCAGTTGAGATTTGCTGTCTTCTGCACTTTGGGCTGCGGCAGGCAATAATAGTGCCCCCGCACAAAGCAGGCTAAGGGAGAGGCTGGACAAGTGTATAAACAACGGCAGGTTATCGCCGTTGCGACGGGTCCTTGTGTGCGAAACGGTTGTTTTTCCCTTCATAGGCCAATGATTATTCCACGATGAACCGCCGCTTACCAGTGCTCCCCACTGGCATTTGCTTTTCCAGTTATGTCCACTTTCGCAATGACATACATTAAGCCTTACGCCATTTTTGCTATTCAGCCACTTTTTTTGGAAAATGGAGCACAAATCGATACTCTGGCCGCATAGCATCTGTACATGCGAAGTGGCGCAGGTATACTCAGAACCCTTGTTTTAGCTTATTAGCCCGGTCTGGAGTCGTTACCCCTCATGCAAGAAATTATGCAGTTTGCAAGCAATCACCCCATCCTGAGTCTGGCATGGGTCGTTTTACTCGTTCTGGTGATTGTGACTACCGTTAAAGGAATGTTCTCTAAGGTAAAAACGATCAGCCGCGGTGAAGCAACCCGCCTGATTAACAAAGAGGACGCGGTAGTGGTAGACGTGCGTTCCCGCGATGATTTCCGCAGAGGGCATATTTCAGGTGCTGTGAATGTGGCAGCCGCTGAGATTAAAAAAGGCAACATCGACGAACTGGCAAAGCATAAAGCGCAGCCCATAATTGTAGTGTGTGCAACCGGACAAAGCGCGGGTGATTCTGCCGCGCATCTCAGCGCTGCAGGCTTTGAGCAGGTTTCAGTGCTGAAAGATGGTATCAGCGGCTGGAGCGGCGAAAATCTGCCATTAGTTCGCGGTAAATAATCCTACAGAGGTGCTAATCATGGCAAATGTTGAAGTGTATACCAAGGCCACCTGTCCTTACTGCCATCGGGCGAAGGCGCTGTTAACGCAAAAAGGCGTATCGTTTCAGGAGATCCCCATCGATGGAGACATGGCGAAACGCGAAGAGATGATCAAGCGTAGCGGCCGCACCACCGTGCCTCAGATTTTTATTGATGCGCAGCACATTGGCGGCTGCGACGACTTATTCGCACTCGATAATCGCGAAGGTTTAGATCCCTTACTGCAGGCGTAATTTTACGCCGGACAATCTCATATATAGGATTTGGTCACATGTCAGAACATAACACGAACGAAATGCAATTCCAGATTCAGCGCGTATTCACCAAAGACATCTCTTTCGAAGCGCCCAATGCACCGCAGGTTTTCCAGAAAGAGTGGGAACCGGACGTTAAACTGGATCTGGACACTGCATCTTCTCAGCTGGCTGACGAAGTTTACGAAGTAGTACTTCGTGTGACTGTAACCGCGACTGTGGGCGAAGAAACGGCTTTCCTGTGTGAAGTTCAGCAGGCCGGTATCTTCACCATCAGCGGTATCGAAGGAACGCAGATGGCACATTGCCTGGGTGCATACTGCCCGAACATTCTGTTCCCGTACGCTCGCGAATGCATTACCAGCCTGGTATCCCGTGGTACCTTCCCGCAGCTGAACCTGGCACCGGTTAACTTTGATGCGCTGTTCATGAACTATCTGCAGCAGCAACAGGGTGAAGAAGGTGCTGAACCACATCAGGATGCCTGATGGAAACTCACGCTTCGATTAGCGTCATCGGTGCCGGTTCTTACGGCACCGCTTTGGCGATTACGCTGGCCCGTAACGGTCATCCGGTGCTGTTGTGGGGACATAACCCGGTGCATCTGGCGCAACTTCAGAGTGACCGCTGCAACACTGCTTTCCTGCCTGATGTCCCGTTTCCCGACAATCTCTCCCTCGAACCTGATCTGACCAAAGCTATTGCTGCCAGCCGCGACTTATTGATCGTGGTGCCGAGTCATGTCTTTGGCGATGTGCTGCAGCAGATTAAGCCTCATCTGCGACCAGACTCACGCATTGTCTGGGCGACTAAAGGGCTGGAAAAAGAGACGGGTCGTTTGCTGCAGGATGTGGCGCGTGAAATTGTCGGCGATGCTATTCCGCTGGCCGTGATCTCCGGACCGACTTTTGCGAAAGAGCTGGCAGCCGGATTACCGACCGCCATCGCACTGGCCGCAACGGATGCCCAGTTTGCTGACGACCTGCAGCAGAAGCTGCACTGTGGTAAGAGCTTCCGCGTTTATAACAACCCGGATTTCGTCGGCGTACAGCTGGGCGGTGCAGTGAAAAACGTCATTGCTATCGGTGCCGGGATCTCTGACGGGATTGGTTTTGGCGCGAATGCGCGTACCGCACTGATCACCCGTGGTCTGGCTGAGATGAGCCGCTTAGGCGCAGCTCTGGGTGCCGATCCCACCACCTTTATGGGGATGGCAGGCCTGGGCGATCTGGTGCTGACCTGTACCGATAATCAGTCGCGTAACCGTCGTTTTGGCATGATGCTGGGCCAGGGAGAGGATGTCGATAGCGCGCAACGCATTATCGGACAAGTTGTAGAAGGCTACAGAAATACCAAAGAAGTCAAAGCATTGGCTGCACGTCTGGGCGTAGAAATGCCGATCACCGAGCAGATTTATCAGGTGCTGTATTGCGAAAAACCGGCGAGAGATGCAGCATTGAGCCTGCTGGGACGAACAAGGAAGGACGAAAACAGCACTGGCTAACGCAGGACGCGTAGCATCATCACCTGCAGCGCCCATTCAGGCGCTTTTTTTATCGGGAGAAAGCAGCAATGTCGTCTGATGAGTTAGAACTGGTCTGGAATAATATCAAAGCAGAAGCGCGTGCCCTGGCTGATTGTGAGCCGATGCTGGCCAGCTTCTTCCACGCGACATTGCTCAAGCATGAAAATCTCGGTAGCGCACTGAGTTATATGCTGGCCAACAAGCTGTCAAACCCGATTATGCCCGCCATCGCTATTCGTGAAATCGTTGAAGAAGCCTATCGCGAGGATCCGTCGATGATTATGTCAGCGGCTTACGATATTCAGGCCGTGCGTCAGCGCGACCCTGCAGTAGATAAATACTCCACGCCGCTTCTCTACCTCAAAGGTTTTCACGCCTTGCAGGCCTACCGCATTGGCCACTGGCTGTGGAATGAAGGCCGGCGTGCGCTGGCGGTTTATCTGCAGAATGAAATCTCCGTCTCCTTTGCCGTCGATATTCATCCTGCGGCCAACATCGGTCACGGCATCATGCTCGACCATGCCACTGGTATTGTGATTGGCGAAACTGCCGTGGTTGAGAATGATGTCTCGATCCTGCAATCGGTGACCCTGGGCGGTACCGGTAAAACCAGCGGCGACCGTCATCCGAAAATCCGTGAAGGGGTGATGATTGGTGCCGGTGCGAAAGTCCTGGGCAATATTGAAGTCGGCAGGGGAGCAAAAATCGGCGCCGGTTCCGTGGTGTTGCAGCCCGTGCCGCCACACACTACTGCCGCAGGCGTACCCGCGCGTATCGTCGGTAAGCCAGGCAGCGAGAAGCCATCGATGGATATGGATCAGCACTTCAATGGCAGCCTGGCCGGTTTTCAGTTTGGCGACGGCATCTAGTCTTTAATCAGCGCGCCGGCGTAATCGAGCTGGCGCCACGCTTCATATACCACCACCGATACGGCGTTCGACAAATTCATACTGCGGCTTTCTGCTCTCATCGGGATGCGGATTTTTTGTTGTGCCGGTAACGCGGCCAGGATTTCAGCAGGCAGTCCACGGCTCTCCGGCCCAAACAGCAGATAATCGCCCGCCTGATAGGCGACGGCACTGTGTGCAGGCGTCCCTTTGGTCGTCAGTGCAAACAGACGCTCAGGCGACTCAGTGGCGATAAACGCCTGATAGTCAGCATGGAATTTAATGGCCGTGAATTCGTGATAATCCAGCCCCGCGCGACGTAAGCGCTTGTCATCCCAAGCAAAGCCGAGCGGCTGAATCAAATGAAGCTGGAAGCCCGTATTGGCGCACAGACGGATGATATTGCCGGTATTAGGCGGAATTTCTGGTTCAAACAAGACAATGTTAAGCATAAGGCCCCCGATGACAGGGGCCGAAGCATAGCAAATTATTGACGGCCGGAGGAGTAGAGCGGCAACCAGAGGGTCAGACGCAGGCCGCCCAATGGGCTGTCATCGGCTTTAACCCAGCCGCGATGTTGCTGCACTGCCGTTTCGACAATGGCCAGGCCAAGACCGGTGCCGCCTGATTCACGATCGCGCGCTTCATCGGTACGGTAGAAGGGACGGAAAATCTGTTCACGATCTTCCGGACTCACGCCAGGACCATCATCATCAACATGTACCGTAATACCGGAAATATCGACGGAGAAGCTGACACTGATATGCGTGTGTGAATAGCGTAGTGCATTGCGCACAATATTTTCCAGCGCACTTTCCAGCGCATGAGGGTTGCCATAAAGCGGCCACGGGCCCGGAGGATAGGGGATATCCATCTTCTTGCCCATCTGCTCAGCTTCGAAACGGGCATCTTCCAGCACCCCATTCCACAACTGATTCGCCTTCATCGCTTCGCTGACCAGCGCATTTTTATGCTGGGTACGCGACAGCACCAGCAGATCGTTGATCATGCCATCAAGACGCTGTGCTTCCATCTCAATACGGCCCAGCTCCTTACCTTCGCCCTGACGCCGACGCAGCAGTGCGGTAGCCAGTTGCAGGCGGGTAAGCGGGGTGCGGAGTTCATGGCTGATATCAGATAACAGGCGTTGCTGACCGGTCATCATCCGTTCCAGCGCACTGACCATCTGGTTGAAACTGGAACCCGCAGCCAGAAACTCCTGCGGACCTGATTCCAGTTCCGGATGCTGGCGCAGGTTTCCGCTCGCGACTTCATCGGCGGCATATTTCAGCTTACGCGCCGGACGTGCCAGGCTCCACGCCAGCCACAGCAGCAGCGGTGAGCTGATGAGCATGGTGACGATAAGCAGCAGCAGCGGGCGGTCAAACAGCAGATTGACGAAATCGAGCTGAGAACTGTTGGCGGGACGGATCATGTAAAGCTGGTAGTTATCTTCGCCATCCCGCACGGCGAATGGACCTACCAGCTCAACACGACCATATTTCTTCTTCTGTGGATGATCGGCGTTGTCAGACTGGCCGATAAAATTGCGGATAACCTGCATTTCGTTATGCTGCGCGCCAATCACCCGACCTTCACTGGTTACTAACAGCAGCCGCTGACCCGGCGGTGCCCACTTTTCCACGGCACGAAACAGACGACGCCACCACATCAGATCGTTAGGGGGATCCTGCGACAGCTCTGCTTCGACGTGTTGCTCAATCATGATGCCCTGCCGCTGTTCACTCTCCAGCAGCGAGGTCATCTGTCGTGAATCGAGCTTGGGCACCATTAGCACCAGCATCAACACCAGCGCCAGCGTTAACCAGAAGATGGCGAAGATACGGGTGGTCAGACTTCCAATCATGATGCCGAAACCATCAGATAGCCGCGGCCACGTAAGGTTTTAAACCATGGATGGCCGTCACGACGCTCAGGCAGCTTGCGACGCAGATTCGAGATATGCATATCAATGGCACGGTCAAAAGGCGTCAGGCGTTTGCCCAGCACTTCCTGACTCAGATGTTCACGCGACACGACCTGGCCCAGATGCTGCGCCAGCAGATAGAGCAGGGTGAACTCAGTACCGGTAAGATCCAGCGTGACATCATCAAAACTGGCCTCCTGACGACCAGGATTGAGTCGCAGGCAGTCCACTTCCAGCGTAGGTGAGCTGTTATCGTTTTGCTGCTGCTGTTCACTCCAGTTGGAGCGCCGCAGAATCGCACGGATACGCGCCACCAGTTCACGATCGTTAAACGGCTTAGGCAGATAGTCATCTGCACCCAGTTCGAGACCCAGTACGCGATCCAGCTCGCTGCCGCGCGCCGTTAGCATGATGACGGGGGTTTGATGTTGCTGCCGTAGTTCTTTCAGAGTGTCGATACCGTTTTTCTTCGGCATCATGACATCCAGTAAAAGCAAATCAATAGAGTTATCGAGCAGGTTCAGCGCTTGTTCACCATCACTGGCTACTACCACCTCAAACCCTTCCATTTCTAACAGTTCTTTTAAAAGCGAAGTTAATTCGCGGTCGTCATCTACCAACAGGATTTTATTCATTTTTGTAGCCCTCCGCAGGCAAAATACCGTGTTCCTGGCGCACCTATCCATCGCTTTACGTAGTTTTACACCCCCTGACGGATGTTTGCAGCTGTCGCCGTACACTGGCTCTCGTTGAATCGCAAAACGGAACGAACTGGAGTACACGATGCGCAAATTAACCGCCGTCGTCCTTGCCTCAGCGATGGCTCTGAGTGTCGCCAGCGCAGATGCTAAAGATGCGACGACGATTGACGAGATGCATCATGGCGGATTGCCGACAGGCAGTATGACGCAAAATCCGCAAAGCCACATGTTCGACGGTATCGAGCTGACTGAAGAGCAACGTCAGCAGATGCGTGACCTGATGCAACAGGCCCGACATGATCGCCCGGTCGTTCACATTGACGATATTGCAGCACTTCATGAGTTAGTGACTGCAGACCAGTTTAACGAAGCGGCCATCCGTCAGAAGGCGGAAGTCATCGCCAGAGTTCAGGTTGAACAACAGGTCGAGATGGCGCGCGTACAGAATCAAATGTTTCAGCTGCTAACGCCCGCCCAGCAGTCTGCGTTACAGAAAAATTACCAGCGGCGACTTAATGAGCTGCGACAGTTTTCGAATTTGCAGTCAGCATCATCGCTGCAGGCAGTGAGTAGTACCAGCAGTAACCAGTAACATAGTATCCCTGTTTTCCTTGCCATAGACACATCCCTGTCTTCCCCCGCCATGATGGTGGGGGTTTTTTTTATCTTTTTTTCACTTTTTTTATTTTGACAGGAATCATCACCTCGCAATAAAACCCCCGTTTTATTAGCGTTTGTTGAGATTTAATTCATCAGATTCGACGATTTCTTATTATTCAGGTCACGTCGTAAATTTAAACGGGCCCGTAAGCCTTTTTCCGCTGTAGAGTATTATAACCTGCTGAAAGTAAATGGATTACAGGCAAGGTTTGAATTTTTTAATCATAATTTTCAACGTGATGTATTCCCCGCGTTACGCTTGCCGGTTCAGGCGCACCTTCTACACTTAATCCTGTCACTGCAGGGAAGTTAAGTGTCTTTGCGAAGTCTCAGGGAGCAACAACCACATTATGTATTCCTGAATGAATCTATTAACGGAGTAAGTTATGGCAGAGCATCGTGGTGGTTCAGGTAATTTCGCAGATAATCCGCAAAAAGCGTCTGAAGCCGGTAAGAAAGGTGGCCAGAACAGCGGCGGCGGAAACTTCAAAAACGATCGTGAAAAAGCATCAGAAGCCGGGAAAAAAGGCGGCAAAAAGTAGTCGCAGGCCTTTTCTCAGCATCGGCCAGAGCCTGAACGTGGCCTGGCAATGATGTGTATGACACTTTGCCCCGTCCTCCCAGAGGTCGGGGCTTGTTTTTTTGTACCTGCCTCTCTTCTCAAAAGAGCCCGACCCGTTGAACGGCCCGTTAAGCAAAGCCCGCCTCCCGGTGTTAAACTTCAGCCATTCATCCATTTAAGTGTGCATCCTCACTGATGCTGCATAGAGAATCTGGCATGCAACCCTCTTATGGCCGACTTGTAAAGCGTGCTGCGCTCGCTGCCACCATTCTTGCGTCTGTGCTGTTACTCGTGAAAATTTTTGCCTGGTGGTACACCGGTTCGGTGAGTTTGCTGGCCTCACTGGTGGACTCCCTGGTGGATATCGCTGCCTCGCTGACCAATCTGCTGGTAGTGCGTTATGCTCTGCAACCTGCCGATGAAGATCACACGTTCGGACATGGCAAAGCGGAGTCGCTGGCGGCGCTGGCGCAAAGCATGTTTATTTCCGGTTCGGCGCTGTTTCTGTTTCTGACCGGCCTGCAGCATCTTGCTTCGCCCAGTGAGATGCGGGGGGCGGGAGTCGGTATTGTGGTGACCGTTGTAGCACTGAGCTCAACGCTGGTGCTGGTCGCTTTTCAGCGCTGGGTGGTGCGTAAAACCCGCAGCCAGGCGATTCGGGCTGACATGCTGCACTATCAATCAGACGTCATCATGAATGGTGCCATTCTGATTGCACTAATGCTGAGCAGCTATGGCTTTACCCGGGCGGATGCCCTGTTCGCGCTGGGGATTGGCGTTTTCATTCTCTACAGCGCGCTGCGGATGGGCTATGAGGCGGTGCAGTCATTGCTGGATCGCGCGTTACCGGAAGAAGAGCGGCAGCAAATCCTGACGCTGGCGACAAACTGGCCGCAGGTGCAGGGCGTTCACGATCTGCGAACCCGCCAGTCCGGCCCGACCAAATTTATTCAGCTACATCTGGAACTGGAAGATCAGCTGCCACTGGTGCAGGCGCATCGGGTAGCCGATCAGGTTGAGAAGGCGTTACGCAAAGAATTTCCCGGGTCAGATGTAATTATCCATCAGGATCCCTGTTCTGTGGTACCGTTCGAGATGAAAGATTCTTTAGGTTTTTAACGTAAATGAATCAAATCGATACGGAAGGGATGACGTAACGCTAACATCGCTGCAAAAAATAGTGAAAAGTTGTCTGACCTGAATCAATTCAGCAGCAAGCCTTTGATATACTATCTGCCATCACATGTCGCGCTAGTCGTAATAATGATTGTCAGCAGCGATCGACAGGCAGGATTAACCCTTAGTTTGAACAATCCAGAGGTTGTCATGATCAAAAAAATTGGTGTATTAACC
>NZ_JBXUHX010000048.1:0-21641 GCF_058148845.1 Pantoea sp. RCC30.1
CTTTATTGATGGTGTTGCTGTCGCCCTGCAGATACTCCACGCCAACCGCGCGCTTGCCATCGAACACAATGCGATCGGTGGTGGCATGCGTGATGATCTTCAGGTTAGCGCGGCCTTTGGCCATATCAAGATAGCCACGGGCGGTGCTGGAACGGCGACCTTTCGGCGTCACGGTACGATCCATTGGACCGAAACCTTCCTGCTGATAGCCATTAAGGTCGTCAGTGCGCGGATAACCCGCCTGCACGCCCGCCTCAATCATCGCTTCAAACAGCACGTTATTGCCCGCTTTAGGCGTCGCGACGCACACCGGGCCATCGCCGCCGTGGAAATCGTTCGGGCCGATATCGCGTGTTTCTGCTTTACGGTAGTAGGGCAGGCAGTCCAGATAGCTCCAGGTCTCCAGACCAGGCTCGCTGGCCCAGTTATCGAGATCCATCGCGTTACCGCGGATGTAGCACATGCCGTTAATCAGCGATGAACCGCCCAGACCTTTGCCGCGACCACACTCCATGCGGCGATTATTCATGTAAGGCTCTGGTTCGGTTTCATACGCCCAGTTATATCGTTTTCCCTGCAGCGGGAAGGCGAGGGCCGCAGGCATCTGGGTGCGAAAATCAAAACGGTAATCCGGGCCGCCCGCTTCCAGCAACAGGACGCTCACGTTGCTGTCTTCGGTCAGACGGGTAGCCAGAACATTTCCTGCGGATCCGGCTCCAATAATAATGTAATCAAATTCCATTAGTCGTTCCTCAGGTTAAGTGATTAAAAGACTGACTGAAAACGCGTCAGCTCAACCTGCACGGACTTCACCTGGGTGTAGCTCTGCAGTGTCATCAGGCCATTCTCACGGCCAATGCCGGAGTGCTTGTAGCCACCCACTGGCATCTCTGCGGCCGATTCGCCCCAGGTATTAATCCAGCAGATACCTGCTTCGATCTGATGAATCACGCGGTGTGCCTTATTAAGGTCCTGCGTTACCAGTCCGGCGGCCAGACCAAATTCGGTGTCGTTAGCGCGGCGGATCACTTCTTCTTCGGTTTCATAGCTCAGGATCGACATGACCGGTCCGAAGATCTCTTCACGGACAATCTTCATCTCATCACGGCAGTCGGTGAAGACGGTCGGTGCAACCCACGCGCCCTGGTCGAAATCGCCACCGGTCAGACGTTTGCCGCCGCACAGTACGCGTGCGCCTTCAGCAATGCCCGACTCGATGTAGCGCATTACATTATCGCGATGGCTGAAGCTGACCAGCGGGCCAAAGTTGGTGGACGGGTCAAGCAGATCGCCAGCCTTGATGCGGGCAACGCGTTCGCTGATTTTCGCCTCGAAAGTCGCCTGCAATTTTGCAGGAATAAAGACGCGGGTGCCGTTGGTGCAGACCTGACCGGAGCTGTAGAAGTTCGCCATCATGGCGATGTCAGCAGCCAGATCGAGATCGGCATCATCAAAGATGATCAGCGGTGATTTACCGCCCAGTTCCATAGTGACTTCTTTCAGCGTTGAACCCGCGGCATTGGCCATCACTTTTTTGCCGCTGACGACGCCGCCGGTAAAGGAGACTTTGTCGATGCCAGGATGCTCAGTCAGTAACTGACCGGTAACCGAACCGATGCCCGGCAGCACGTTGAACACGCCATCCGGCAGGCCAGCTTCGGTATAGATTTCCGCCAGCTTCAGGGCGGTGAGCGGGGTCATTTCGCTGGGTTTGAAAATCATCGCGTTACCCGCCGCCAGCGCGGGCGCGGATTTCCACAGGGCGATCTGAATCGGGTAGTTCCAGGCACCGATACCGGCGACCACACCCAGCGGTTCGCGGCGAGTATAAACAAAGGAGGTTTCACGCAGGGGAATCTGCTGACCTTCCAGCGCCGGAACCAGACCCGCGTAATACTCCAGCACGTCTGCACCGGTGACGATATCGACCGCTGAGGTTTCACTGTAAGGCTTACCGGTGTCGAGCATTTCCAGCTCGGCCAGCTCATCATTACGCTCACGAAGAATATCAACAGCGCGACGCAGGATGCGTGAACGCTCCATGGCGGTCATCGCGGCCCAGACTTTCTGGCCTTTTCTGGCGGCAGCAACGGCGAGATTGACATCTTCCTGGCCTGCGGCATGAACCTCTGCCAGCACTTCGCCGTTGACCGGGTTAATCGTCTGGAACGTTTCGCCAGACGCTGCGGCAACATAAGTGCCATCGATGTAGAGTTTCTGCTCGGTGAATCGGGACATGTTTTCTCCTTCCGTTATTCGTGCTCGCCAGCCAGTTGCTGACGGATGAATTGGGTGGTCAGTGTGAGGGCAATAGCCGGATTAAAAGGCTTACCGCTCAGTGCGGCACGCAGCCACAGACCATCGATCAGGGCAGCCAGACCGTGTGCGGCCAGCCGCGCCTTTTCCAGCGGCAGTTCACGCCGGAATTCGACCACCAGCATTGAGTAGAGCCGCCGACTGCTGACCCGCTCCAGGCGATTAAGCTGGGGCTGATGCATGCTGCTCGACCAGAAGTCGAGCCAGGCTTTCATCACTGCCGTGTGCACCTGGGTTTCATCGAAATTCCCGTCAACGATGGCACACAGCCGCTGTTCTGCCGGGGCATCGGCCAGCGGTTGTAACCGCGACAGTACCGCCTCACGCAGTTGACGCGTCACATCACGCATCGTGGCTTCCAGCAAGCCGTTCTTATCTTTGAAATAGTGACTGATGATGCCGGTGGACACCCCCGCCCGACGGGCGATCTGGGCGATAGTGGCATCATTAAGCCCCACTTCATTAATCGTGCTCAGGGTCGCATCAATCAGTTGCCGACGTCGTATCGGCTGCATCCCTACCTTTGGCATTGCTCCAGCTCCACCCTCAAATCGAGCCCCTATTTAAACTTTTTTTGATTGCACGTTCAATATAAAAAGAAACTTTGTTAGGATGCTGTTTTTTAAATGTAGCCAAAGCGAAACGGCAATGAGTGCTAAAATAGGCTGGTTTGTCTGAGCGATTAAAAGGAAGTGACAGAACGAAACAGGGCCGCACGGCCGGAAACCGTGGACGGCAAGACTTATCCATTGCGTATTTTCAGGACATTAACCAGAGGTAACCGATGAATAATCCACCTGCCGGTGAAAAAGACAGACTCAATCCCGTTGTATTTTATACCTCTGCCGGATTGATTCTGACGTTTTCACTTGTGACGATTCTCTACAGTGAACTGGCCGCGAGCTGGATCCTCAAGGCGGTAAACTGGGTTTCCGCCACCTTCGGCTGGTACTACATGCTGGCTGCCACGCTCTATATCGTGTTTGTGCTGTACATGGCCTGCTCACGGTTTGGTTCGATCAAGCTCGGGCCGGAGCACTCCAAACCCGAATTTAGTGTGCTCAGCTGGTCCGCCATGCTGTTTGCTGCCGGGATCGGCATCGACCTGATGTTCTTCTCGGTCGCCGAACCGGTGACGCAGTATATGCAGCCGCCGGAAGGCGCAGGGCAGACCCTGGAAGCGGCCCGTCAGGCGATGGTCTGGACGCTGTTCCACTACGGCCTGACCGGCTGGTCGATGTATGCACTGATGGGTATCGCGCTGGGCTACTTCAGCTACCGCTATAACCTGCCGCTGACCATCCGTTCCGCGCTCTATCCCATCTTTGGTAAACGTATCTATGGCCCGATTGGTCACACGGTAGATATTGCGGCCGTGGTCGGCACCATCTTTGGTATCGCCACTACGCTCGGCATCGGGGTTGTGCAGCTGAACTACGGTCTGAAAGTGCTGTTTGATATTCCGGAAGGCTTTACCGCACAGGCTGCGCTGATTGTCCTTTCCGTCGTGATCGCAACCATTTCTGTTACGTCAGGCGTCGATAAAGGGATTCGTTTTCTCTCCGAACTCAACGTGATCATGGCGCTGGGACTGATTCTGTTTGTGCTGTTCTTCGGCAACACCGAGTTCCTGCTGAATGCGCTGGTGCTGAACGTCGGCGATTACATCAACCGCTTTATGGGCATGACGCTCAATACCTTTGCCTTTGATCGTCCGACCCAATGGATGAACAGCTGGACGCTCTTCTTCTGGGCGTGGTGGGTGGCCTGGTCGCCATTTGTCGGCCTGTTCCTGGCGCGTATCTCACGCGGCCGTACCATTCGTGAGTTCGTATTGGGCACGCTGATTATTCCGTTCACCTTTACGCTGCTCTGGCTGTCCGTGTTCGGTAATGCCGCGCTGTATCAGATCATTCACGGCAATACGGAGTTTGCGCAGGAAGTGATGAACCATGCGGAGCGGGGCTTCTACAGCCTGCTGGCACAGTACCCGGCGTTTAAACTCAGCGCATCGGTCGCCACCATCACCGGGATGCTGTTCTACGTCACCTCGGCGGATTCCGGCTCGCTGGTGCTGGGCAACTTCACCTCGCGACTGAAAGACATCAACAGCGATGCACCGAACTGGCTGCGCATCTTCTGGTCTGTGGCGATTGGGGTACTGACCCTGAGCATGTTGATGACCAACGGGATCACCGCCCTGCAGAACACCACGGTGATCATGGGACTGCCATTCAGCTTTGTTATCTTCTTTGTAATGGCGGGTCTGTTTAAATCCCTGAAGATTGAGGATCACCGCCGGGCCAGCGCCACGCGCGACACCGCGCCTTATCTGGCTCATGCGACCGATCGTCTGACCTGGAAGAAGCGCCTGTCACGTCTGATGAACTACCCTGGCTCGCGCTATACTCAGCAGATGATGGAAAAAACTATTTTCCCGGCGATGCAGGAAGTGGCAAAAGAGCTGGAACTGCGTGATGGCCGCGTTACGCTGGAAAACGTTGAGGCAGATGAGACTAACCCGATTGGCTATCTGGATCTGCGCGTCCATCTGGGCGAAGAGCAGGACTTTGTCTATCAGGTCTGGCCGCAGCAATATTCGATTCCGGGCTTTACCTATCGCGCCCGCAGCGGTAAGTCGACCTACTACCGACTGGAAACCTTCCTGATGGAGGGCAGCCAGGGTAACGACTTAATGGATTACAGCAAAGAGCAGGTGATCATCGACATACTGGATCAGTATGAGCGACACCTGAACTTCATCCATCTCAACCGTGAAGCACCGGGCAGCAACATCAGCTTCCCAGGCGTTTAAATCAGGGCCCGTCAGCGAGAAATTGCTGGCGGGCTTTTTTTTCGCTAACGTCGTCCTGAACTAAGCGTCGTCACCTGACGAAATCGACTATCTTTAGGGCTTTCTGGCCTGATGCCAGAAAAGCACAGACAGGGAGTCATATGGGAAAAATATTCAGTACATTTCTGCCGCTTTACACGACCACGCTGCTGATGCTGCTCGGTTCCGGTTTGCTGACCACCTATGTCTCATTACGTCTGGCCAGCGAGCATGTCAACGGCGCGTTAATCGGCTCAATCATTGCGGCCAACTACATCGGACTGGTGATCGGCGGCAAAGTGGGGCACAACCTGATCGCCCGCGTCGGCCACATCCGCGCCTACGTGGCCTGTGCCGGAATCATTACCGCTTCCGTGGCAGGGCATGGGCTGACTGACTTTATTCCGCTTTGGGTCTTTCTGCGTCTGATTATCGGACTCTGCATGATGTGTCAGTACATGGTGCTGGAGAGCTGGCTCAACGATCAGGCGGAATCATCCCAGCGCGGCATGATTTTCGGCTTATATATGGTCGCCACCTATCTTGGACTCAGTGGCGGACAGGTGATACTGAGCCTGCAATCCGGCTTTGGTATCAGTACGTTGCTGATTGTGGCGCTCTGTTTCGCGCTCTGTCTGGTGCCGATTGCGCTGACCACCCGAACCCACGTGAGGCCAATGACGCCCGCGCCGATGGAGCTGGGCTATTTTATTCGCACCATCCCCAAACTGCTCGGCACCACGCTGGTGACTGGCATGGCGATTGGCGCGTTCTACGGTCTGGCTCCGGTTTATGGCAGCAGCAAAGGCTTCACTACCAGCCAGACTGGCTATTTTATGAGTCTCACCATTTTTGCCGGCCTGGTGTCGCAGTTTCCGCTGAGCTGGCTTTCTGACCGCTTCGATCGTCAGCGGCTGCTGTTCATCATCGCGATCCTGTTTGCCGTGGCCTGCGTGCCGCTGGTGCTGCTGCCGCACCTGACCTTCCACTGGATGATCGGCATCGCCTTTGTCGCCAGCATGATGCAGTTTGCGCTCTATCCGTTGCAGGTGGCGCTGGCTAACGATCAGGTTGCCGCCGAGCGTCGTGTATCGTTAACTGCCTGTCTGCTGATGGCGTTTGGTATCGGTGCCAGTATCGGACCGCTGGTGGTGGGCGCGCTGATGGAACCGCTCGGCAGCAATATGCTCTATCTCTTCTTTATGCTCTGCGCGCTGATGATTGGCGGACTGAGCTTTGTCCGTGCGCAAGGTCCGCTTCCGACGACCGAAGTGCCGCTGCCGCACGTGGTCATGCCTGACAGTCTGGCGACCTCACCACTGGGTGCTGCGCTGATCCCAACGCTGGAAGAGGAGGTGATTCATGCATCGATGGGCGGCCAGGAGCCGGCAGATGAACGTGAGAGTGATGATGACGCGCCTGACGACGAGGATGTGCCGGATGACTTACCCGGGGATCAGCAACATAAATAGCTGTGGCTGGGTATGATGTCCGGATCTGGCGCACTCCTGTCCGGTTACTGGCTCGACATTCGGGCCAGTAACCGCGATGCTGACTGACACCCTTCTTCAGGAGTCACACCATGCTGGAACTTCGCCCCAACTGTGAACGCTGCGACGTTGATCTGCCGCCATCCTCTCTGGCGGCACGCATCTGCTCGTTTGAATGTACCTTCTGCGCTGATTGCGATGAGCATCTCGCGCATGTTTGCCCCAACTGCGGTGGTGAGCTGGTGCGCCGTCCGGTGCGTCCGGCAGAAAAGTTGCAAAAATACCCGGCTAAATTGCGCAGCTGATCCCAAATGACGACAAATATGATTCGGGCAGAATAGCCTGTTGTACCTGATGTCGTTATGATGAATTTCGTCCCTGACAGAGCTACCACCTTAACTGAGTGCCGGAGATAAGCGCCGGAAGGGACGCACCTTTCACCCACCGTTAATCTCTCTTCGCTCCACCCCTCAGCCTTACTTACTCTGCTTCCCCGTTTGTCATGCCGGTTCGTGGCCAGATCTGACTATACTCTGATGATATTTTCAGCAGAGAGGCCGGGTGAATCAATGTATTACCACGTCCTGAATGGCGCAGAGTGGCGACGGATCTGGGTGGCTGGCGACATTCATGGTTGCCGCCGCGAGCTGGAAGCGCTGTTACAGCAGCATCAGTTTGACCCGCAGCAGGATTTACTGATTTCGGTTGGCGACATCATCGATCGTGGGCCTGACAGCCTGGGTTGTCTGGCGCTGCTGGACAAGCCCTGGTTTCGCTGCGTGCGGGGGAATCATGAGGAGATGGCGCTGTCGGCGTTGCAGGGGCAGGAGATGGCGCTCTGGCGGATGAACGGTGGCGACTGGTTCTTCCGGCTGCGTGGTGCGGCGCTAATCGCGGCGCGTCACGCGTTGCAGCGCTGTCGTGAGCTGCCACTGATACTTCATCTGCAACTCGGCGAGCGCATAATTGTGATTGCCCATGCGGATTATCCTGCGCGGCAATACGCACTGAATAAGCCACTCGACTGGCAGCAGGTGGTCTGGAGCCGTCAGCGTCTGGAGGGGATTGAGTCAGGTGAACAGGCGGGCATCCGTGGCGCGGACGCCTTTTACTTCGGTCACACGCCGCTGAAACAGCCGCTGACGATTGCCAATCTGCATTACATCGATACCGGCGCAGTGTTTGGCAATCATCTGACGATGCTGCAACTCAAGTGAGTTATCGGAACAGGCGTCCGTCGCGAACCAGTTCGCGTGGATAGCTGTTCTTGATGCGGGTGCCGACTTTCTTCGCCAGCCCCAGCGGCTGCTGCTGATAAGTGACAATCATCTCATTGTTAGCGGGGACCGTTTCCGGATAGATATCCCGGCCGCGATACCACTCTTCCGCCTCTGCCGCCGTCAGCTCGAAAGTCTGCGTCGCATCAGGTTGTGCCAGCGCGATGACCGCTTCATGCTGCCAGCGATAGCCTTTGGCAAAGGTCTCTGCCAGCTTCAGGCCTATACGCGAGAAGCGCACTTTGCCCAGCAGCGGGGTAACGGCCTTAGGGAAGAGCCAGATCTCTTTATCACGCTGCCACAGCTCAAGCGAATCATCCCACTTAATAGAGACCGCAGCGGCGGCCTGGGCGATCTCACTTTCCAGCTTACGGCTGAGGTGAGAGAAGGGCAGCTTACCGACTTTGTAGCCCGGCACAGGGAGTGGCTCGACCGACGCGGTTTTACGCAGACGAGCTACGAAAAAGCCTTCGCTGTCGAACATCTGCGGGAAGACATGCAGATAACCCTCCGGCGTCGTCGCCTGCTCTGCACCCTCAAACAGCCCATTAAGCGGCACGACCTCAACTGCATCCGGATAACGCTGCAGCAGCCAGTCAATCACCTGCTGATTTTCAATCTGATTCAGGGTACAGGTAGAGTAAATCAGCGTGCCGCCTGGCTTGAGCGCGTGAAAGGCACTGTCGAGCAGATCGCGCTGAGTGGCGGCGATCTCTTCCGTGCTGGCCAGCGACCAGTTTTTCAGCGCGTCAGCATCTTTGCGAATGACCCCTTCGCCGGAGCAGGGAGCGTCGAGCAGGATGGCGTCGAACTGTTCCGGCAGGGCAGGCCCGAAGACCCGCGCATCAAAGTGCGTTAAGGCACTGTTGCTGACGCCGCAGCGGCTGATGTTAGCGTGCAGCACTTTCACCCGGCTGGAGGAAAATTCGTTAGCCAGGATAACGCCCTGATTGCCCATCCGCGCAGCAATCTGGGTGGTTTTGGAACCCGGCGCCGCCGCCATATCCATCACGGCGCTGACCTCTGACTGGGCATCAAATAGCGCCGTCACCGGCAGCATAGAGCTGGCTTCCTGAATGTAGAACAGGCCACTGAGATGCTCAGCGACGCTGCCCAGTGGCAGGCTCTCATCTTCCCGGCTGATCCAGAATCCCTCTTCGCACCATGGTACCGGCGTCAGTTGCCAGTCATACCCTGCGGTCTGGCTCAGAAAGTCGGCCACACTGATCTTCAGGGTATTGACGCGAATACTGCGGCGCAGGGGGCGCTGACTGAACGCAATAAACTGCGCGAAGCTCGCCTCATCGGGCAGGCTTTGACGCATTAATGAGAGAAAATCGGCGGGGAAAAACGAAGAAGCATCTGACACGGGCACATTCCAGTTAAGGCAAAGGCGGCAGTGTACCATGAGGAAAGGAAACGGGCAGCCAGGCTGCCCGTTCAGATTCACTTAGCGCGGAGACGGGATCGCCGTTCCCCAGTTACGCCACTCTTTCGGTGCTTCATCCTGCAGCAGGAAGTGTTTATCCGGATTCGCCTGCGGGGCTAACGGCACCGTCGGTGGCGTCGCAAACTGAATGCCACCGCGAATAAACTGCTGGAAGGTCCCGGTTTTCACCACGCCGCCCACCAGACCGAAGTCGAGGTTATAACCGGACGCCTGCCAGAACACCGAGTTATTACGCACCAGATGCTGATACTTCTTACTGATGCGCAGGGCGATCTGCACGCGATCCGCCATCGTACCCAGCGAAGTGCCGGTCACGGTACCGACTTCCACACCCCGGAACAGCACCGGCGTACCCAGCGACAGTGAACCGGCCTCAGTGGCATCAACATAAATATTCAGACCATTCAGGTAGCGCGAATCGGTAATAGTACTCTCCTGCAATTCGAAAGTGCGAACGGCACCGCCTTTGCCAGGATCCACGTTAACGTAAGGCTGCAACAGGGTTTCCAGGTGATTCACACCGGTGGCGGAAATCTCTGGAGATACCACCGAGAAACGGCTGCCGAGACGGGCGAAATCATTCACATACTCCGGATAGAGCACCGCTTTCGCTACGACCTGGTTGTTATCTTTGCTCAGCGACAGTGACTCCACCTGGCCGACATTAATACCCAGATAACGAATCGGCATACCGGCAGAAAGTTTGCTGGCGTCATAGGTGTGAAGCGTAATCTGACTGCCGACGGCACGGGCCGCGGTCTCAGACGGATAGAGCACGCGTTTGGCCCCTTTGGCCGACTGCGCACCGCTCATATTGTCGAAGCTGATTGCACCTTTCAGCGCGCGGTTAAGCGGTGATGCCTGCACCGTCAGGCCGCTGCCGTTGAGGCTCACGCGTGCGCCACCCTCAGCCCAGAACACACTCTCGCTGGTCAGCAGCTTGCGATATTCCGGCTGGATATGGATGGCAATATCAAAGGCGTCAGCGCGCGGCGTGACTTTAACAATCTCACCCACCTGATATTTGCGATAGAGCACGACAGATCCCGCCTGCACATCAGGCAAACTGTTGGCGGTCAGCATCAGCGTTGTAGAAGGGCCATCACCGGTAATGCCTTCTTCCGCTTTTTCAGCATCGGCAAAGAGCGGATAGGCACTTTTCGGCTCGCCTTTTTTGCCCGGCTCCAGCCGGATACCCCCATCCACCCACTCACGGGCGCTGGCACCCAATACCTGCATGCCATCAAGGCCAAACTTCACATCGAGCCGACTGTTAACGACAAATTTGCTGTCGCCATGCACCAGGTCGCGATTTTCAGGATTGACCGCCACCACGAAGTTGACGCCATTTTCATCCAGCGAACGCGATATCACCTGACCAATCTGCATGCCATGCAGCATCAGTGGCTGGCCCTGATCAATACCGTAGCTCTCCGGCGCACTGAGTTTGACCGTCAGCACATTAGGTTTCTGCAGAAGAGTCTCATTGGACGCCAGCACGGTGAAGTGCTGTTGCGGCTCGCCTTCGCCAGGCACCAGTTCCAGCGTGTTGCCGGTCAGCAGGGAGCTGAGGCTGGTATCGGTCAGGCTGATTTTCGGACTGTGCATCTCAATGCGGGTGCCGCTGCGCATCAGACCCACCACGGAAGGATCGATGGTCAGCTCGCCGGTAACTTTGCCGCCATCCAGCAGGTTCAGTTTGGTCAGCGTACCGACCTCCAGGCCCTGATACATCAGCGGGGTGCTGTCTGCCTTAAGATTTTTGCCGCCAGGCAGATCCAGCGTGATCTGCACGCCGCGCTGACTGTGGGCCAGGTCGGGATAGAGCCGGTAATTCTGCTCAGCTTTAGCCGTTTCAGCGCCCTGAGGTGAGTCAAACGCAATGGCGCCATTAACCAGCGCTGCCAGACTTTCCAGCTGGACTTTCGCGCCACTCAGGCTGACGTCAGCATTCACGCCCGACACGTTCCAGAAGCGGCTGTTGGTCTTAACCAGATTAATAAAGCGACGGTCAATCAGTACGTCAATTGCCACGCCATCGGCTTTATTATCAATGCTGTAGTCATAGACCCGGCCAACCGGAATTTTACGGTAATAGACCAGTGAGCCAGTGTTGAGCGAGCCGAGATCGGGCGCATGCAGATGGATCATCAGTTCGCCGGTATTCACGCGGTATTTAGGCTGGGTATCCAGCGCGGTAAACGCCTCGCTGGGTTTTCCTTTGCCTGGCATCATCCCGATATAGTTACCGCCGACCAGCGCATCCAGACCCGACACACCTGCCAGTGAGGCTTTAGGCGTCACCAGCCAGAACTGCGTATCCTCACGCAGCGCGTCGCGCATGTCGCTTTTGATGCTGGCTTTAATCTGGATTCTGCGATAATCATCGCTGAGATTAATGCCCTGCACGGTGCCCACTTCCACGCCCTGATAACGGATCGGGGTGCGACCCGGCACGATACCATCCGCCGTCTGGAAATTGATGGTGATAGTGGTGCCGCGCTCCTGATAATTGGTCCAGAGCAGCCAGCACGCGATGAGCATCGCAATGATCGGCAGCAGCCAGAAGGGCGAAATTTTACGCTTATTGCGCAGCGTTGCGTTAGTCGGTGTAGTCGGCGTTTCCTGTTGCATGTGCATCCCAGAGCAGGCGGCTGTCCAGCCACTCAACAGACATAATGGTCAGGATGACGGCCGCGCCAAAAAACAGCGCCGCCGGTCCCATGGTAAAAGCCAGTAGCTGATCACGGTTGACCAGCGACATGGTTAACGAAATAACAAACAGATCGAGCATTGACCAGCGGCCAACCCAGGTGACAAACCGCAGTAACCGGATGCGGGTTCTCAGCCCCTGTTCACAGCGAAAATGAATGCTGAGCAGCAGGGTCAGCATCACCAGCACCTTGATAAAGGGCACGAGAATACTGGCGATAAAGACAATTGCCGCCACCGGAATATTGCCTTCACCCAGGCCCAGTATCCCGGAGAAGATGGTGTCTTCACGCCGTGAGCCGTTGAGGTAAACCACGGAAATGGGCATCAGATTGGCGGGAATCAGCAGCACAATCGAGGCGATCAGCGCGGCCCAGGATTTTTGCAGGCTGTGGCGGCGTCGGAAGTCGAGCGGCGTGTGGCAGCGCGGGCAGCGGCCCCGTTCGTCAGGGACGCTGGTGTTGTGACAGTTCAGGCAGGCCTGCATATCGTCGCGGGCCATATTGCCGGGGCTTTGCGGGTAGAAATGCTCCCACAGTTGCTCCATATTCAGATGGATCATCGTCAGCACGCTGAGCACCGTCAGAGCGATATAAGCCGCCAGCCCGTAGCCAATCTCCAGCGAAGCATAGTCCTGCACTTTAATCGACGCCACGGCAATACCGATCAGATAGATATCAAGCATCACCCACTCTTTGAGCTTTTCCAGCATCAGCAATACCGGCCGCAGGTTCATACCGAGCCGATTGCCGATGCCGAGATAACAGATGCCGGCCACCAGTGTCACCGGCGCGCCAATGGTGCAGAACGCCACCATTGAGGCCGTCAGCACATCACCCTGCTGGGTCATCTGGATCACGCCTTCCAGCACGCTGGCATTAATGCGCATGCCAAGCAGCCGGATATCCACCAGCGGAAGGGAGAAAGCAAAGGGCATTAACACGATCATGGTGGCGGCCATCGCCATGAGACGGGTCATAGACCAGTCGCGACCACTGAGAATTTCGGCGTTGCAGCGGGGGCAATGTGCAGACTGATGCGATTTCACATCCGGTAAGGAAAAAAGGGTATCGCATTGCGGGCAACGCTGATAACGTGCGTGAGGCAATGTCTGGCTGATAGCGTGAATTTTCATAGGGTGAGGCAATTTTCGCTCTTCAGAAGTAACAGATATCGGTCATTAAGA
Source organism: Pantoea sp. RCC30.1 (assembly GCF_058148845.1). NCBI lineage: Bacteria > Pseudomonadati > Pseudomonadota > Gammaproteobacteria > Enterobacterales > Erwiniaceae > Pantoea > Pantoea sp. RCC30.1. The sequence continues at coordinate 13,265 of NZ_JBXUHX010000048.1, forward strand.
CATTGTCTGTGTGCCTGTCTCGGGCATCACGCTTCGATCCACAGAATCCTAAGGGTATAGCAACTAACGCTATGATTCACCTTGTGGCTCTGGATATTTAAAACTTATTTTTAACGAACGGACTACATCTCCCCGTTCAGATGTCATTGGTAATGGTTGAATAATGAACAAAACTGCCTTTTACGCCGATTTGAATCGCGATATGCGCGCCTTACTGGCGGGAGAAACGGCGTTCCTCGCCGCGATGGGAAACTTTAGCGCGCTGCTGTACGAACGTCTCGATGGCGTGAACTGGGCAGGTTTCTACCTGCTGACGGAAGCCGATACGCTGGTGCTGGGCCCATTCCAGGGCAAAATCGCCTGTGTGCGCATTCCGGTCGGTAAAGGTGTGTGTGGCACGGCGCTGGCAGAAGAAAAAGTGCAACGCGTAGATGATGTGCATGCCTTCCCGGGCCACATCGCCTGCGACGCTTCCAGCAATGCTGAGATTGTGATTCCTCTGAAAGTGAATGGCACTGTGGTTGGGGTGCTGGACATCGACAGCGTGGAGTACAATCGCTTTGACAGCGACGACGAATCGGGGCTGGTCACACTGACTGATGGGCTTTGTGAAGTGCTTGCGAACAGCGACTTAGAAAAATATCTGCAGCTGACGCGCAGCTAATCGACTGGATCACATGGCATTTAGCGATGTTGTCATTATAATGTCGCCTGTTCATGCCTGCGCTGGTCGGCAAACCCGTTGTAATCAGGAAATTTCATGGAAAATCAACCTAAGTTGAATAGCAGTAAAGAAGTCATCACTTTTCTGGCGGAGCGCTTTCCGCACTGCTTTAGCGCTGAAGGTGAAGCGCGTCCGCTCAAAATCGGTATCTTTCAGGATCTGGTAGAGCGTGTTCAGGGCGAAATGGGTCTGAGCAAAACACAGCTGCGTTCCGCGCTGCGTCTTTATACGTCAAGCTGGCGTTATCTGTACGGCATTAAAGCCGGTGCTATCCGTGTCGATCTCGACGGCAACGCCTGTGGCGTGCTGGATGAGCAACACGTTGAGCATGCACGCAAGCAGCTGGAAGAAGCGAAAGCCCGCGTCCAGGCGCAGCGTGACCAGCAGCGCGCTGCACGTCGTGAAGCAGGCGAAAGCGAAGAGGGCGCAGCACCGCGTCGTCCACGCAAGCCCGCGGCACGTAAGCCTGCAGAAGGTGATGCTGCGCGTAAACCGCGTCCGCAGACCACTGCAGCACCGCGTGCGAACGCTTCACAGCATCGCAAGCCAGCCCCACGTCCGGAGCAGGAAGCCCGACCCATCACTGATACCTCAACTTTGCAACCCGGCCAGAGTATTAAAGTTAAAGCAGGCAAAAGTGCGATGGACGCAACGGTTCTTGAAGTATCAAAAGACGGCGTTCGGGTCCAGCTCGCTTCCGGCATGGCAATGATTGTGCGCGCAGAACACTTGCAGTTCTGAAACGGAGGCTAACCCCGGCATGAACACCCTTTTTAAAGTTGGACTTATTGCGGGCCTGCTCTTAGCAGGCCCAACCTTCGGTGCGGAGAACATCACGCGCGCCGATCAGATTCCCCAGCTTCACGAAGACCCGCAGGATCCCACGGTCAGTGAGCGCGTCACATCGCGTTTTACCCGTTCTCACTACCGCCAGTTCGATCTGGATCAGAATTTTTCAGCGAAAATTTTTGATCGCTATCTGAACATGCTCGACTACAGCCACAATGTGCTGCTGGCGTCGGATGTGGCGCAGTTTGCCAGCAAAAAAACCACTGTCGGCGATGAGCTGCGCAGTGGCAAGCTGGATCTCTTTTACGATATTTATAATCTGGCGCAGAAACGCCGTTTTGAGCGCTATCAGTATGCGCTGACGGTGCTGGCGCGTCCGATGAACTTCAGCGGCAATGACACCATCGACATTGATCGCGCTAAAGCGCCGTGGCCGAAAGATCAGGCTGAGCTTAATGCACTCTGGGATGCCAAGGTCAAATATGACCAGCTCAGTCTCAAGCTGGCAGGCAAAGACGATAATGAGATTCGCGATGTTCTGACTAAGCGTTACAACTTCGCGATCCGTCGTCTGGCCCAGAGCAACGGGGAAGACGTTTTCCAGCTGGTGATGAACGCTTTCGCCCGCGAAATCGATCCACACACCAGCTATCTGTCGCCGCGTAACACCGAGCAGTTCAACACCGAAATGAGTCTGTCACTTGAAGGCATCGGTGCGGTACTGCAGATGGATGACGACTACACCGTGATCAACTCGATGGTTGCAGGCGGCCCGGCTGCGAAAAGCAAAGCCATTACCGTTGGCGATCGCATCGTCGGTGTTGGTCAGCCAGGCAAGCCGATGGAAGATGTGATCGGCTGGCGTCTGGATGATGTCGTGGCAAAAATCAAAGGACCGAAGGGCAGCAAAGTGCGCCTGGAAGTGCTGCCAGCCGGTAAAGGTACGAAAACCCGTACCGTGACGCTGACGCGTGAGAAAATCCGTCTGGAAGATCGCGCGGTTAAACTGACCATCAAAAATGTCGGCAAGCAGAAAGTAGGCGTGCTCGACATTCCTGGCTTCTATGTCGGTCTGACCGACGACGTGAAGGTCCAGCTGCAGAAACTGCAGAAACAGAACGTCGACAGCGTGGTGATCGATCTCCGTACCAACGGCGGCGGCGCGCTGACCGAAGCGGTATCGCTTTCCGGCCTGTTTATTCCGAGTGGTCCGGTGGTGCAGGTTCGCGACAACAATGGTCGGGTGCGTGAAGACAGCGATAACGACGGCGTTGTTTACTACAAAGGTCCGCTGGTGGTGCTGGTCGATCGCTTCAGTGCCTCAGCCTCTGAGATCTTTGCTGCCGCGATGCAGGATTACGGTCGTGCAGTGATTGTCGGCGAGCCAACCTTTGGTAAAGGCACCGTTCAGCAGTATCGCTCTCTGAACCGCATCTACGATCAGATGCTGCGTCCGGAGTGGCCAGCGTTAGGCTCCGTTTCTTACACCATTCAGAAGTTCTATCGCATTAACGGCGGCAGTACACAGCGTAAAGGCGTCACGCCGGATCTGCTGATGCCTACCGGCGTAGAAGCGGCTGAAACCGGTGAGAAATTTGAGGATAACGCGCTGCCGTGGGACAGCATCAAAGCGGCAACGTACGTTAAAACCGGTGATGTTAAACCGCTGGTTGCGCAGCTGACGAAGCAGCATGCTGATCGCATCGCGCAGGATCGCGAGTTCCAGTACATCATGAAGGACATTGCACGTTACAATGCCCTGAAAGATAAGCGCAATATCGTGTCACTTAACCTTGCTCAGCGCGAGAAAGAGAACCACGAAGATGATGCGTCACGACTGGAGCGCATCAACGCGCGCTATCAGGCCGAAGGCAAAAAACCGCTGAAAAACCTGGACGAGCTGCCGAAAGATTATAAAGAGCCGGATCCGTATCTCGACGAGACGGTGAAGATCGCAAATGATCTTGCCCAGCTGGAGAAATCCCAGCCAGACGCGCCAGCGGCGAAATAATCCGCTGTTGCCAGAAAAAGCACCGCTAAGCGGTGCTTTTTTTTGCGCCCGTAAAAGTTTCCAGTAACCAATGATTAGCGCGCGAGAAGCCGCCTGCAGGCTGGGTTGCTCATAAGGCGTGTCAGAATGTAAAGTTATGTCTTTTTAGGCACTTAAACGTTAAGGTTGCTTGAAAAGCCGCCCAATGCCCATAGGATATGGATCCGCGTATAGGCGCGTGAACTACTGAGGAAGATTAACAAAAATGATGCGTATTGCTCTTTTCCTGATGACCAACCTGGCTGTGATGTTGGTATTCGGGCTGATTCTCAGCCTGACAGGGATCCAGTCAAGCAGTGTTCAGGGCCTGATGATCATGGCAGGCTTGTTTGGCTTTGGCGGTGCGTTTGTTTCACTGCTGATGTCGAAGTGGATGGCGCTGCGATCGGTTGGCGGTGAAGTGATTGAACAGCCACGCAACGAAACCGAGCGCTGGCTGGTGGATACTATTGGCCGTCAGGCCCAGCAGGCGGGCATTGCGATGCCACAGGTCGCGATCTATCACGCACCTGACATCAACGCCTTTGCGACCGGCGCACGACGTAACGCCTCACTGGTTGCTGTCTCAACCGGTCTGCTGCAAAACATGAGCCGTGATGAAGCGGAAGCGGTACTGGCACACGAAGTGTCGCACATCGCTAATGGTGACATGATCACCATGACGCTGATCCAGGGTGTGGTGAACACCTTTGTGATTTTCGTTTCCCGTATTCTGGCGCAGATCGCGGCAGGTTTTATGTCCGGCAACCGTGATGGCGAGGAGAGCAGCAACGGCAACCCGCTGGTCTACTTTGCGGTGTCGATGGTGCTGGAACTGGTGTTTGGTATTCTCGCCAGCATCATCACCATGTGGTTCTCCCGTCACCGTGAGTTCCATGCCGATGCCGGTTCAGCGAAGCTGGTCGGTCGTGAGAAGATGATTGCAGCGTTGCAACGCCTGAAAACCAGCTACGAACCGCAGGAGCCGAGCAGCATGATGGCGTTCTGCATCAACGGTAAGGGCAAATCGTTCAGCGAGCTGTTTATGTCGCACCCGCCGTTAGATAAGCGTATTGAAGCACTGCGCAGCGGTCAGTATCTGAAGTAGCGCTAAGCAGAGCAAACAAGGCGACCCTCGGGTCGCCTTTTCTTTGCTGCCGTCAGGTGCGGGTCTGCGTCATGCGCGACATGCTCACCAGCGCCGCCACGGCAGCAAAGCTCCCCGCCAGCAACAGTGAAACGTGTGTCCCACGTTCATCAAACAGATTAAACATCAGTGCAACCAGCGCGGCACCCATACTTTGGCCCAGCAGACGCGCGGTGCCCAGCATGCCGCTGGCAGCGCCGCTGCGATTAGGCGGAGCAGAGGTGACAATCGTGTGGTTGTTGGGTGACTGAAACAGGCCAAAACCGGCACCGCACAGCATCATGCGCCAGATAATATCGCCATCGCCCGGATTTGCCGGCAGCCAGGCGAGCAGGAATAACCCCAGGGCGAACATCGCCAGCCCGATTCCTCCCAGCAGCCCGGCATGCACCCGCTCAATCAGCCGGCCGGCCATTGGCGCAAACACCATGGTCGCCAGCGGCCAGGGCGTCAGCAGTAAACCGGTTGCCACCTCATTGCGTTGCAGAACGCTTTGCAGGAAGAAGGGCAGCGAGACCATCGCCAGCATCTGCGCGCAGAAGGAACAGACCGATGTTCCCATCGACAGGCTGAAGATCGGGATACGCAGCAGATCAACCGGCAGCAGAGGTACCGCCATGCTTAACTGACGACGAATAAAGAACCAGCCTACCACCAGCAGAACAACGACCTCCGACAGCACCAGCAGATGACTCTGACCCTGAGCAAAACCGCTCAATGCGGAGATAATCAGACCAAAAAACAGGGCGTTCATGATCGCGCTGGGCACATCGAATTTCTGTGCGGTGGCTTTCTGCGGATTATCGGGCAGCGTGCGCAGCGCCAGCCACAGCGCAATAGCACCCAGTGGAACGTTAATCAGAAACAGCCATTTCCAGCTCGCCACCGAAAGAATCGCGGCCGCCACCGTCGGGCCTGCCGCGGTCGAAACTGCCACCACCAGCGAGTTGATTGCCATGCCGCGTCCCAGATAACGCTGGGGATAGATAATGCGTATCAGCGCGGTATTCACACTCATCAGCGCCGCACCGCCCAACCCCTGCAGCACGCGGGCAAAGGTCAGCATGGTTAGCGTGGTTGAGAAGGCGCAGAACAGCGAGGTCGCAATAAACAGCGCCAGGCCTGTCTGGTAGACGCGGCGGTAGCCCAACATATCGCCCAGAAACGAGAGCGACAGCAGCGAGACGATAATCGCAATCTGATAGGCATTCACAATCCAGATTGACTGCGCCGGGCTGGCATTGAGTTCACGCGAAATGGTAGGCAGCGCGACGTTGGCAATCGCGCCATCCATCACCGCCATGGTCAGGCCCAGCGCGATGGTGATGATAGCCATATAGCGCTGACGTGCCGGTAATCCATCCTGAGGAGGAGAGAGTGTCATAAGTTAATTACTAAAGAGGGTGAATATCATCATGCTAATGAAATTAGCGCTGAAATGCAGCGATCGAATAGATAAAAAACTGTCTTAAAATATGACTTAATGGTTAAAGCATTGCTGCCTTCCTGTGCCTCACTCTATACTGACGGTCCGTTCCATTTTTTTTGAAACAGGTTTAACAAGGTGCGCGATGTCCTCTGCTGAAAATGATAAACAGCCCGATTCCGTCTCATCGGTACTCAAAGTGTTCGGCATTTTGCAGGCGCTGGGTGAAGAGCGCGATCACGGTATTACCGAGCTTGCGCAGCGCGTGATGATGTCAAAAAGCACCGTCTACCGTTTTCTGCAGACCATGAAGTCGCTGGGCTATGTCACGCAGGAAGGTGAGAGCGAGAAGTACTCACTGACGCTGAAGCTGTTTGAACTGGGTGCCAAAGCGCTGCAGAACGTCGATTTAATCCGCAGTGCGGATGTTCAGATGCGTGAGCTGTCGCGTCTGACCAAAGAGACGATTCACCTGGGGGCGCTGGAAGAGGACAGCATTGTCTACATCCACAAAATCGACTCGCTCTATAACCTGCGGATGTATTCGCGCATTGGCCGTCGTAATCCACTGCATACCACCGCGATTGGCAAAGTCCTGCTCGCCTGGCGCGACCGCAGCGAAGTTGAAGAGATTTTGCGGGATGTGGAGTTCAAGCGCAGCACAGCCAATACGCTGTTAAGCGCGGAGGCGTTGATGATGACGCTGGATCAGGTCAAAGCGCAGGGCTATGGTGAAGATAACGAAGAGCAGGAAGAGGGATTACGCTGCCTCGCCGTGCCGGTATTCGACCGTTTTGGCGTAGTGATTGCGGGACTGAGTATCTCATTTCCCACCATTCGTTTTTCAGAAGATGCCCGCCAGGATTACGTGGCCATGCTGCATCGCGCGGCGCGCACACTTTCATCAGAGATGGGCTATCACGACTATCCGTTCTGACAACAGCGGGCCATCCGGCCCGCTGTTTTGCTAATTATCGATCACTTCTCCGCTTTTCTTTAGCAACGGACAATCCGTCACGCCCACGACGCCGCTGTCAGTGTGCAGATACTGCGCACTGATCACGCCGCGTGCGGTCAGATAGCTGCACTGCAGGCCGAGTCCGGCGGCATTCTTAGTACTGCCGGTTAATACGCCATAGCCGGTAAACAGCATCGCCAGCCAGATCACCGCCAGCAAGCCTATCGTGCGAATAAACAGTTTCATTGTGTCTCCTTGTGAAAGATAACTCAGCGCTCCACCTGGTGCTGCCGGTTATGATGATATCAGCATGCCTCGCTTTTCTGGCGGGATCGATCAGAGATAACTGAAACGGCAAAATCTGCATTGATGTTAACCCCATTATCTTTTGCAGTGGCTACGGGTAGAATGAGCGGTTGTTAAATTTCAACTTAGTTTTACGAGGCAGTTATGAATGAGTTAGCCGCAAATTCGGTACCCCTGGTCAGTTATGGCCTGCTGGTCATTATTTTGATTGTGGCGTTTATCGCCTGGTTCTTCGTTAATCGGGCCAGCGTGCGCGCCGGTGAGCAAATCCGTTTACTGGAATCTTTGCTGGAAGAGCAGAAGAAACAGAATCAGCTGTTGCGCCGACTGATTGAGATGCAGCCCGGCGCAGAGGTTAAAAAAACCGAAGACGATCGGGAGAAGCGGGACTTCATCCGGTTAATCCCGGAACGTTAAATACAGCAGAGAGGCGGGATGGTCTGGAAAAATCCGTGGTATGACAGCAGCAAAGCGCACCACACGCCACAGGGATTCCGTAATCCTGAACCGGAACAGCGCAAGCCGGGCGATCTGCAGCGCTGGCGCAGAGAACGCAAAGCAGAGGCGCTTCCCCTGCCACCCCAACAGGGCTATAGGGCGTTCACCGATCAATGGTGGCAGCCTGCCGATATCAGCGGCAGTGACGACCGTATCTGGTGGTTGGGACATGCCGCCGTGCTGTTGCGGCTGAACGGACAATATATCCTGATCGATCCCGCGCTCTCGTCACGTGCTTCGCCACTGTCGTTTGCCGGGCCACAACGAAAAACTCCCGCGCCGCTCAGCATCGCTGATCTGCCGCGTCTGGATGTCGTGCTTATTTCCCATAACCATTACGATCATCTTGATCGGCAGACGGTAAAAGCCATTGTCCGGCGGTTTCCGCAGACAACCTTTGTTGTCCCGCTGGGCCTGGCGAAGTGGTGCAGGGCGCGAGGCGTGAAAAACGTCCATCAGCTCGACTGGTGGCAGCAGTTAACGGTCGGCGATCTCTGCTT
>NZ_JBXUHX010000049.1:0-20317 GCF_058148845.1 Pantoea sp. RCC30.1
GCCTAAGCCTCTGCTGCCTGCGATCACAGAAACATTTCAGGGCATTACTTTGTATTGCAGGTCGCGAACAGTAAATCTGCGCTTTTTTATTTGTCGCCCGTCATGGAGGGTTGCGTGCGGCAGAGAATGCGTGATAATCAGCAAATTGTGCTTATTTGCAGGTAAAGACCATGGAAATCCGCGCCTTCCGCCAGGAAGATTTTGAAGAAGTGATCACCTTATGGGAACGTTGCGATTTGTTACGCCCATGGAACGATCCGGAGCTGGATATCGAACGCAAAATGAATCACGACCCCGATCTCTTTCTGGTCGCTGAAGTGGGCGGCGTGGTCGTCGGTACGCTGATGGGCGGTTACGACGGTCATCGCGGCGCGGCTTATTATCTGGCGGTGCATCCTGACTATCAGGGACGCGGCTTTGCTAATGCGCTGATGAACCGTCTGGAGAAAAAGCTGATCGCGCGGGGCTGTCCGAAACTGCATCTGATGATCCGTGAAGAGAACGATCAGGTGGTGGCGTTCTATGAGAAGCTCGATTATGAGCCGGTCGATGTGCTGCTGTTTGGTAAGCGTCTGATCGAAGATCGTGAATACTAATCCGTTGCCTGGCTATCAGCCGGATGAGTATGACGCCAGAGGGCAGCTACGGCTGCCGTTTCTTTTTTGGCTGATCCTGTTACTTCAGGCGCGGACCTGGCTGTTGCTGGTGATGGCCGGGGCATCACGGCAGCAGGGCAACGATCTGTTGGCGCTGTTCTATCCGGATCGGCAGGCGTTCTGGGTTGGCCTGGCGCTGGGTTTACCGGCGCTGGCGGGCCTGCTACTGACCGGGTATCGCACGCGCCTGCCGCGACTCTGGCAATCCTGGCGTAGCGTACTGGCGCTGTCGTTGCTGATCAACCTGCTATGGCAGGGCTGGCAGTTTGTGCAGGGCGATCTGCTCAGCTCACCGCTGCCCTTACTGCTGACGCTGTTCGACCTGCTGGCGCTGATCTGGCTGCAGTTCAATCGCCGCTGTCGCGACTGCTTTCTGCCCGAACATCATCTCAACTAAACTTTTTGTCGCTTTGCGACTCCAATCAGTTCCGCCTTTCCGGCATCGCATTTACAGGAGTTCTCATGAAAGCTGTTCGTTCCACGTTACTGATCGCCGCTGTTGTACTGAGCGGCTGTGCCAGTTCGGGTTCCGGCGCTGACAGCAGCCAGCAGGCAAGCTGGTGGAATCCGCTGACTTATCACTGGTCTTCGGCGCTGCCGTGGAACTGGTTCGGTTCCACGCTGACCGCGACTGAACAGGGTGTGGGTGGGTTAACCGCCTCGACCGCCATGAAAGAGGACGCGATTAAGGACGGACTGAACGGTGACTATACCCTGCGTCAGGGCATGCGCAGCCAGAACGGCCAGGTGATCGCCTTCTGGCAGGCGTTGAATGACGACAAGGTTAAGCTGGTGGTTTACGGGCAGTCGCAGGTCGACCGTATTGAGGTCATGGACAGCGCGATTGCCAGCACTGACGGCAGCAAAGTGGGTGATGCCTTCAGTAATAAGTTCAGCAAAGCCTTCGACAATTGCACCTTAGCCAGCGGCACCGATGCACGTGACGTGGCGTGCCGTGCGCCTGGCAGTCAGCATCTGACCTATGTCTATCATGGCGACTGGCACGGGCCGGAAGGATTGATGCCTTCTGACGATACCCTGAAAAACTGGAAAATCAGCAAGATTGTCTGGCAGCGTTAAGCCTGCCTTATCAGCGCGCTGCCGTTCTGGCGGCCGCTGATCTTCCCAAAATCGCTGCCAGCCCACGCGGCACGCGGTTCCATCTCCCCATCGGCTTTTGCTGATTTCTGCATAAACTCTGCCGCAGTCTTATGCTTTTTTCGACTTTGAAATCATCAAACGATATATAAAACCGTTACTGGTTTTCACTGAGTTATAAATAAACTGGTGCCTCAGCGGGTGAGATCCGCATCAAACTTTTTCAGGGTGCTAAATGACATTACAAGCGATGAAAAAAATCGTGAGCGGTATCGCGTTGTCGCTGAGCCTGGCCGGCGCAGCCAATGCCACTGAACTTCTTAATAGCTCTTACGATGTGTCGCGGGAGTTGTTTGTTGCCCTGAATGCTCCATTTGTTAAACAGTGGGATGCCAGCCATCCTGGCGATCCCCTGACCATCAGGATGTCGCACGCCGGTTCATCGAAACAGGCCCTGGCTATTCTGCAAGGGCTGCGCGCGGATGTGGTTACCTATAATCAGGTTACGGATGTGCAGGTGCTGCACGATAAAGGCAACCTGATTGCCGCAGACTGGAAAAGCCGTCTGCCGAACAACAGCTCACCTTTCTACTCCACCATGGCGTTTCTGGTGCGCAAAGGAAATCCAAAGCAGATTCACGACTGGTCAGATCTGACCCGCAGCGATGTGAAGCTGATTTTCCCTAACCCGAAAACGTCCGGTAATGGCCGCTACACTTATCTGGCCGCCTGGGGCGCAGCGGATAAAGCCGATGGCGGCGATCAGGCTAAAACTCAGGCCTTTATGACTCAGTTCCTGAAAAACGTGGAAGTGTTTGATACCGGCGGTCGTGGCGCGACGACGACCTTTGCTGAGCGCGGTCTGGGCGACGTACTGATTAGCTTTGAGTCGGAAGTGAATAACATCCGCAACCAGTACGGCAAAGATGAGTATGAAGTCGTGGTGCCGAAAACCAATATTCTGGCGGAGTTTCCGGTGGCGTGGGTGGATAAGAACGTCGCCACCAACAAAACCGCAGAGGCGGCCAGCGCATACCTGAACTATCTCTACACCCCTGAAGCGCAGAATATTATTACGCACTACTACTATCGCGTGAATAACCCACAGCTGATGGCAGCGCAGAAAGATCGCTTCCCGCAGACCAGCCTGTTCCGGGTGGAAGATGCCTTTGGCGGCTGGGACAAGGTGATGAAGACGCACTTTGTCAGCGGCGGTGAGCTTGATAAATTGTTAGCGGCGGGGCGCGGATAATGTTTGCAGCCAGCCAGAAACGTGTGTTGCCCGGCTTTGGTCTCAGCCTCGGCACCAGCCTGCTCTTTACCTGCCTGATTCTGCTGCTGCCGATCAGCGCGGTGATCATGCAGCTTTCGCAGATGACGCTGCAGCAGTACTGGGATGTGGTGACCAATCCGCAGCTGATTGCCGCTTATAAAGTGACGCTGCTCTCTGCCGGTGTCGCGTCTCTGTTTAATGCGGTGTTCGGCATGCTGATGGCGTGGATTCTGACCCGATATCGCTTTCCGGGCCGGGCACTGCTCGATGGTCTGATGGATCTGCCGTTTGCACTGCCAACGGCGGTAGCAGGTCTGACCCTGGCCGGACTCTTTTCGGTCAACGGCTGGTACGGACAGTGGTTCGCTCATTTCGACATCAAAATTTCCTACACATGGATTGGTATCGCCATTGCTATGGCCTTCACCAGCATTCCGTTTGTGGTGCGTACCGTGCAGCCGGTGCTGGAAGAGTTAGGCCCGGAGTATGAAGAGGCGGCCGAAACACTGGGAGCCACGCCATGGCAGAGCTTCCGCCGCGTGGTACTGCCGGAAGTGGCGCCTGCGCTGCTGGCTGGCACCGCGCTCTCGTTTACCCGCAGCCTGGGTGAGTTTGGTGCGGTGATCTTTATTGCCGGTAACATCGCCTGGAAAACCGAAGTCACCTCGCTGATGATTTTTGTCCGACTACAGGAGTTTGACTATCCGGCAGCCAGCGCCATTGCCTCGGTGATCCTGGCGGCCTCGCTGATTCTGTTATTCGCGATTAACACATTACAGAGCCGCTTTGGCCGTCGTCTGGGAGGTCACTAATGGCTGAGGTTTCACAGCTTAATCACGCGGCGCGTCAGCCTGTGAACTGGGGCAAGTGGCTGTTGATTGGTATCGGCACACTCATCTCGATTCTGCTGCTGGTGGTGCCGATGGCCTCCATCTTCTGGGAAGCGTTGAATCAGGGGCTGATTGTCGCGCTCAGCAATCTGGCTGATCCGGACATGCTGCACGCCATCTGGCTGACTGTGATGGTGGCGCTGATTACTGTTCCGGTGAACCTGGTGTTCGGCACGCTGCTCGCCTGGCTGGTGACGCGCTTTACCTTTCCAGGTCGTCAGCTGCTGCTGACCCTGTTCGATATTCCTTTTGCCGTGTCGCCAGTCGTGGCAGGTCTGATGTATCTGCTGTTCTGGGGCGTTAATGGCCCGGCGGGTGGCTGGCTGGATGCGCATAACATCCAGATTATGTTTGCCTGGCCCGGCATGGTGCTGGCGACGGTGTTTGTGACCTGTCCGTTTGTGGTGCGCGAACTGGTCCCGGTAATGCTGAGTCAGGGCAGTCACGAAGATGAAGCGGCGGTGCTGTTAGGCGCTTCCGGCTGGCAGATGTTCCGTCGAGTGACGCTGCCGAATATTCGCTGGGCGCTGCTCTATGGCATCGTCCTGACCAATGCCCGTGCGATTGGTGAATTTGGTGCGGTTTCGGTGGTATCGGGATCGATTCGCGGTGAGACTTATACGCTCCCGCTTCAGGTTGAATTATTGCATCAGGACTACAACACCGTTGGCGCGTTCACCGCAGCTGCCCTGTTAACCCTGATGGCAATCGTAACGCTGTTTCTGAAAAGCATTGTGCAGTGGCGTTTAGAGCAACAGCACAAACGCCTGCAACAGGAGGGAAATCATGAGCATTGAGATTAACAAGATCAACAAGTCCTTTGGTCGCACCTCGGTGCTGAACGATATCTCTCTGGATATTGCCTCGGGTGAAATGGTGGCACTGCTTGGTCCATCAGGCTCGGGTAAAACTACGCTGCTGCGCATTATTGCCGGGCTGGAGCATCAGAACAGCGGTCAGATCCGTTTTCATGGCAACGATGTCAGCCGCCTGCATGCGCGCGATCGTCAGGTCGGTTTTGTCTTCCAGCACTACGCGCTGTTCCGTCACATGACGGTGTTCGACAACATCGCCTTTGGCCTGACCGTGCTGCCGCGTCGTGAGCGTCCTTCAGCGGCGGAGATCAAACAGCGTGTCACCCGTCTGCTGGAGATGGTGCAGCTGGCCCATCTGGCAAATCGGTTTCCAGCACAGCTGTCGGGCGGCCAGAAACAGCGTGTGGCGCTGGCGCGTGCGTTAGCGGTTGAGCCGCAGATTCTGCTGCTGGATGAACCCTTTGGCGCGCTGGATGCTCAGGTACGTAAAGAGCTGCGCCGCTGGCTGCGTCAGCTGCATGAAGAGATTAAATTCACCAGCGTGTTTGTGACACATGACCAGGAAGAGGCGATGGAAGTCGCAGATCGCGTGGTGGTGATGAGCCAGGGCAACATCGAACAGGTCGGCACGCCAGATGATGTATGGCGTGATCCGGCGACCCGTTTTGTGCTGGAGTTCCTGGGTGAAGTTAATCGCTTTGATGGTGAAATTCAGGGATCGCAGTTCCACGTTGGCGCGCATCACTGGCCGCTGGGTTATACCTCGGCACATCAGGGCGCGGTTGAGCTGTTCCTGCGTCCGTGGGAAATCGACGTTTCACGCCGCAGCAGCCTCGAAACCCCGCTGCCGGTGCAGGTGCTGGAAGTCAGCCCGCGTGGCCACTTCTGGCAGTTGGTGGTTCAGCCTGCTGGCTGGCAGAGCGAGACATTCTCGCTGGTGTTTGAAGGTGAGCAGACGGCGCCGGTTCGCGGCGAACGCCTGTTCGTTGGCCTGCAGCAGGCGCGCCTCTATAAAGGCGATACGCCGCTGCGCGCAGTTGCCTTTGCACAGAGCGCCTGATATTTTCTCATCAACAGCGGGCGGGAGTGTGACTCCCGCCTTTTTTTCGCATCTGGTTTCAAAGATGCCAGGAACTGCACCGTGACGACTCTTGAAAATACCATCGGCAATACCCCGCTGATTAAGTTGCAGCGCCTGGCGCCTGCCAACGGCAGTGAGGTCTGGCTCAAGCTGGAAGGCAATAACCCGGCGGGCTCGGTAAAAGATCGCGCGGCCTGGTCGATGATCAATCAGGCGGAGCTGCGCGGTGATATTTCACCCGGCGATCAGCTGATTGAAGCCACCAGTGGCAACACCGGCATTGCGCTGGCGATGATCGCGGCGATGAAAGGCTATCGTCTTCGCCTGCTGATGCCGGACAACATGAGTCAGGAGAGGCAGGATGCGATGCGTGCCTACGGCGCAGAGCTGATTCTGGTGCCACGAGAGCAGGGCATGGAAGGGGCGCGCGATCTGGCGCAGGCGATGGCGGCGCGCGGTGAAGGCCGGGTGCTGGATCAGTTCAATAATCCCGATAATCCGCTGGGCCACTATCAAACCACCGGGCCGGAGTTGTGGCAGCAGTCGAACCAGCGCATGACCCATTTTGTCTCCAGCATGGGTACCACCGGCACCATTACCGGTGTGGGACGTTATTTGAAAGAGCAAAACACGGGCGTGCAGGTGATCGGTTTACAGCCAAGTGAAGGCAGCAGCATTCCGGGCATTCGCCGCTGGCCGCTGGCCTATCTGCCGGGCATCTATCGGCCTGATCTGGTCGATGATGTGATGGATATGACGCAGAAAGAAGCGGAAGAGACCATGCGGGCGCTGGCACGCCGTGAGGGCATTTTCTGTGGCGTCAGCTCAGGCGGCGCGGTGGCGGGTGCGCTGCGCATTGCGCAGGCAAATCCGGGTAGCGTGGTGGTGGCGATCGCCTGCGATCGCGGCGATCGTTATCTCTCGACCGGGCTTTATCATCAGTAACCTCTGCTGATGCGGAAATCAGGCCTGTGCGCGCGTTTGCTGCCCACAGGCCTTTTTTTAGCCAGGATTTCACGCGCCGGATAGACTGAATCTGTAAGGATCGCGTAAATCAGGCTGCGCGAATGCCCGGCAAAGGACAAAATAGCGCCAATTCTGTTGAGAGATAACCATGAAAATTTTGCTTGTTGATGATGATGTCGAATTAGGCACGATGTTAAGCCAGTATCTGATCGCGGAAGGGTTTGATGCGCAGCTGGTTTTGACCGGCAGCGCCGGGATTCAGAGTGCGTTGTCGGGAGAGTTCACCGCCATGATTCTGGACATCATGTTGCCCGACATGAGCGGCATCGATGTGTTGCGTCAGGTGCGCCAGAACAGCCGGATACCGGTGATCATGCTGACTGCTAAAGGCGATAACATCGATCGCGTAATCGGTCTGGAGATGGGCGCGGATGACTATATGCCTAAGCCCTGTTATCCCCGCGAGCTGGTGGCCCGCCTGCGCGCGGTATTGCGTCGTTTTGAAGAGCAGGTGCCGCAGCCCGATGCCAAAGAGCCGCTGCGCTGGGGGGAGCTGACGCTCAATCCCGCCACCCGCATAAGCGAATGGCAGGGCCGAACCTTCGATCTGACTGCGTCGGAATTTAATCTGCTGGATTTGCTGCTGCGCGCGCCGGACAGAGTGGTATCGAAAGATGAGCTTTCTCAAAAGGGGCTGGGTCGTCCGCGTGAAGCCTATGACCGCAGTGTCGATGTGCATATCAGCAACATCCGTCAGAAGCTCAGCGCGTTAACCGCTGACAGCATCAACATCGAAACCGTTCGCAGCATTGGTTACCGCATTCGATGAGACAGAGTTACCGTGGACGCATGTTCTGGAAGATCTTTATCGGTTTCTGGATCGTTTTTGTCATTATGAGCCAGCTTATCTGGCTCGGCTTTACGCTCTCCGGTAAACGCCATGAACCGCCTGAGCTCGTCGCTATCCGTCGTATCGTGGATCTGCAGATGACCTCCGCCGCGTCAGTGCTGGAGCGGGGCGGGCCTGATGCGCTTGATACGATGCTGTCAGGCTGGGATAACAGCGACCGGCAATTCTTCCACGTCACCCAACAGACAAAACCGTCACAATCAGAAAACAGCGGCAACCTGGATATGAGAGGGCGCTTTCCTGAAGAGGTGGTGCGCTCGGTCCGCGGTGCCGATGGTAAAACCTATCAGCTGCGCTACGACCTGGATGGCATGCGTAAAGACAGCACGCATAATATGATGCCACGCAAATTTCTGAATATTCCTGAGCCGATGTTTATCTTTGCAGGCTCGGTGGGATTGCTTTTCAGTCTGCTGCTGGCCTGGAATCTGACGCGACCTATGCGTCAGCTGCGGGAAGGATTTTCCCGCGTGGCTGAGGGCGATTTAAGCGTGCGGCTGTTTCCGATCATGCGTAAGCGGCACGACGAGATTTCAAACGTGGCAGAAGCCTTTGATGCCATGGTCGAGCGGCTCGATACGCTGGTGCGCGCCCGTGAAGAGCTGCTGCACGATATCTCACATGAGCTTCGTTCACCGCTGGCACGGCTGCAGCTGGCGACCGGGCTGGCCAGACAGACGCCAGAAAGCGTGAACAGTTCGCTTGATCGCATTGATGAAGAGGCGCGGCGGCTGGACAAGATGATCGGCGAACTGCTGACCCTGTCGCGGGCCGAGCATGAAAGTATCCCGGATGAGCAATATTTTGACCTGACCGGTTTGCTGCAGGCGGTGATCATCGATGTCCGCTATGAAGCGCAGATCCCAGGCGTGCAGGTAGAGTTTCAGGTCGGGGATCAGGCCGATTACACCGTGCGTGGCAACGCCGAGCTGATACGGCGCGGCGTCGAGAACGTGCTACGCAACGCGCTGCGCTTCTCCCTGCCAGGCCAGCGGATTGAGGTCGATTTGCGTGCAGAGCAGCAGTGGCTGGCGATTCAGGTGCGCGATCAGGGGCCCGGCGTCGATGAGGAGAAACTCTCCAGCATCTTCGATCCGTTTGTGCGGGTGAATTCGCCGCTGATGGGCAAAGGTTATGGTCTGGGACTGGCGATCGTGCGCAAAGTGGTGCTGGCACATCATGGTGAAGTCGAGGCCCGGAACCGGCCTGAAGGTGGACTTGAGCTGACGCTGCGTCTGCCACACTGGCAACCCTGAAAACGTATACTGCAGAAACGATAACGGCACCCGAAGGTGCCGTTATGTTATAAACGAATGCTTACTTTCTGATGCGAATCACCGGCGTTTCGCCGACGGTGACCTGGCCAGACAGCTTAACCAATTCCTTGATTTCATCCATGTTGGAGATGACAACCGGTGTCAGGGTTGATTTCGCTTTCTCTTCCAGCAACGGCAGATCGAACTCGATAACCACGTCGCCTTTTTTGACCTTCTGGCCTTCTTCAGCGATGCGTTTGAAGCCTTCACCTTTCAGTTCAACCGTATCGATACCGAAATGGACGAACAGCTCAATGCCGTTGTCTGATTCGATCGAAAAAGCGTGATTGGTTTCAAAAATCTTACCGATAGTGCCATCCACAGGCGCAACCATTTTGTTGCCGCTGGGTTTGATCGCAATACCGTCGCCCACGATTTTTTCTGCAAACACCACATCTGGTACGTCTTCAATGTTCACGATTTCGCCTGACAGAGGCGCTACGATGTCGATTGTCCCAGCGCTATCCGTTTTTTCGCCAAAAAGTTTAGAAAACAAACCCATGATCTTCTCCTAAGCAGTAATTTGGGGCCAGCATCATGCAGATTAGCAGAGCGTCTTTTCCTTAATGAACTTGTTAACCAGGTTCATTAACTCATCCGCAGTCGGTTGAGCCAGTGCCTGCTCTGCCAAAGCCTTCGCATCTTCAAAATTAGTATTACGAATGATTTTCTTGATGCCAGGGATAGAAATGGCACTCATGCTGAACTCGTCCAGCCCCATTCCCAGTAACAGTAGTGTAGCACGTTCATCACCTGCCAGCTCACCACACATGCCGGTCCATTTACCTTCAGCGTGAGATGCATCAATGACTTGCTTGATTAAGTTAAGCACAGACGGCGACATTGGGTTGTACAGGTGCGAGATCAAATCATTACCACGATCGACCGCCAGAGTATACTGCGTAAGATCGTTTGTCCCAATACTGAAGAAGTCGACTTCCTTCGCAAGATGATGCGCAATCACGGCTGAAGCCGGAGTTTCCACCATGATGCCGACTTCGATGCTTTCATCAAAGGCTTTACCTTCTTCACGCAACTGCGCTTTCAGCAGTTCCAGTTCCGCTTTCAGGCTGCGTACTTCTTCAACCGAAATGATCATCGGGAACATGATGCGCAGTTTACCGAAGGAGGAGGCGCGCAGGATGGCACGCAACTGTGCATGCAGAATCTCTTTGCGATCCATGGCGATACGAATCGCGCGCCAGCCGAGGAACGGGTTCTCTTCTTTCGGCAGGTTCATGTAAGGCAGGTCTTTGTCACCGCCGATGTCCATGGTACGGACGATAACGGCCTGTGAACCCATCGCTTCAGCAACGGCTTTGTACGCCTGGAACTGCTCTTCTTCGCTTGGCAGAGAGTCACGGTCCATGAACAGGAATTCGGTACGGTAGAGGCCAACACCTTCCGCACCGTTACGCTCAGCACCGGCGATATCGCGCACGGTACCGATGTTGGCGCAGACTTCAACCTGATGACCATCCAGCGTGACGGCTGGCAGATCTTTCAGCTTGGCTAATTCGTGTTTTTCCGACAGATACTGGTTCTGTACGGCTTTCAGCTCTTCCTGAATCGCCTCTGACGGATTGACGTGAATCGCGTTGTTGACGCCATCCAGGATCAGGAAATCGCCGTTTTTAACCGTGACGGTCACATTGCCGGTTCCGACAATCGCTGGAATTTCCAGTGAGCGCGCCATGATTGAGGTATGTGATGTACGGCCACCCAGATCGGTGATAAAGCCCAGCACCTTTTTCAGGTTCAGTTGCGCAGTTTCTGACGGCGTTAAATCTTTTGCCACCAGAATGGATTCGTCCGGAATAGCGCTCAGGTCAACGATGTGCAGACCGAGGATGTTTTGCAGCAGACGCTTTCCGATGTCACGGACGTCAGCCGCACGCTCTTTCAGATATTCGTCATCTAACTCTTCCAGGGCTTTCGCCTGGCCATCAATGACAGAGTAGGCAGCAGCATCGGCAGAAGCGTGATCTTTTTTGATCAGGTCGATGATTTCCTGCTCCAGCTCTTCATCTTCCAGCAACATAATGTGGCCTTCGAAGATTGCTGCTTTCTCTTCACCGAGGGTTTCACCCGCTTTGACGCGAATCGCTTCCAGTTGTAATGCCGCTTTGCTACGGCCATCGAGGAAGCGCTGTACTTCCTGCTCAACCTGGTCATCAGAAATTTTCTTACGGTTGATGACGATCTCGTCTTCTTTCAGCAGCAGTGCTTTGCCGAAAGCGATACCTGGTGATGCTAAAATGCCTGAAATCATAACGCTACCTTTTAATCACGATGGCTGATGGGACTCTATGCGGTGCCATTGTCGCGGGACACGTACTCTACGAAAGCAATAACGCGGACAGATTGTCCGCGATCAAGATGTTTGCACTCAATGGCGCAGAGGAGTCGATTGGCTGGCGAGCTGAGCGGAGATTACTCCAGTTCAGCCATCAGTTTAACCAGATGCTCAACTGCTTTCTGCTCGTCTTCACCTTCCGCGGAAAGGGTGACAACAGTTCCCTGGGTTAAACCCAGAGTCTGCAGCTTGAACAGGCTTTTCGCGCTCGCTGATTTACCGTTAGAGGTCACGGTAATTTCTGACTGGAAAGCTTTGGCTTCTTTTACGAATTGCGCAGCTGGGCGAGTATGGAGACCGTTTGGTGCAGTAATGGTAACTTCTTGCTGGAACATTCTATTTCCCCAACGTTATCAGGATGAGTGTTATGGATCTAAAGTCTAGCCTGGAGCCTTCACTTTAGCCTGTGTAGGTGCGCGGGTATAGCTTCATGCTGACCAAAGACGCGCATGCGTCAAATCTACAATCCGTTGCGTCTCAAAACCGATTCTACACGTCACCGGTTAATTATGCCGTGATTCGCCGTTTGACTGAATCCGTAAATCGATTCAGCTTGATCCACTTCAAGCGCGGATTAATTTCAGGCATCGAAATAATTGGCAGTCTGAATACCAGATCGGCGTCACTGAAATCAATCTGCCGCTTGATGAAAGTGAGATCTGCGCCACAAAAAAGCACCCATGCGGGTGCTTTTTTCTCCATTTTCAGACTATCTGCCTCTGCTACTGCAGCTCTTTTTCAGTGAAGAGATCGGCGAAGAGTGCGGTACTCAGATAGCGTTCGCCAGAGGAGGGCAGAATCACCACGATGTTTTTGTTGGCGAAGGTTTCGTCTTCCTGCAACTTCAGCGCTGCGGCTACGGCAGCACCGGATGAGATACCGGCCAGAATACCTTCTTCTTCCATCAGCCTGCGCGCCGTGCTGATCGCTTCTTCGTTGGTGATAGCTACTACGCGGTCAACCAGATTCAACTCCAGGTTGCCCGGAATAAAGCCTGCACCGATACCCTGAATTTTGTGAGGGCCGGGTTTGATCTCTTCACCGGCCAGCGCCTGAGCAATCACCGGTGAATCGGTCGGCTCAACCGCGACCGTAATCAGATCTTTCTTGCCTTTGGTGTTCTTGATGTAACGGCTCACGCCAGTCAGTGTACCGCCGGTGCCGACACCGGCAATAAAGACATCCACTTCACCATCGGTATCTTCCCAGATTTCCGGGCCGGTCGTCTTTTCGTGGATTTCCGGGTTAGCCGGGTTACTGAACTGTTGTAGCAGCACATATTTATCCGGATCGCTGGCGACAATCTCTTCCGCTTTGCCAATGGCGCCTTTCATGCCTTTGGCGCCTTCAGTCAGAACCAGCTTCGCGCCCAGCGCTTTCAGCAATTTACGACGCTCCACTGACATGGTTTCCGGCATGGTCAGCGTGAGTTTATAACCGCGCGCAGCGGCAACGTAGGCCAGGGCGATACCGGTGTTACCGCTGGTGGGTTCTACCAGTTCAATGCCTGGTTTCAAAATACCGCGTTTCTCAGCGTCCCAAATCATATTGGCACCGATACGGCATTTAACGCTGAAGCTCGGGTTACGGGATTCAACTTTCGCAAGAATGCGGCCGTTACCGATGCGGTTCAGTCGAACCAGCGGCGTATGACCAATTGTCAAAGAGTTGTCTTCATAGATCTTACTCATAGCCTGCCCTTAACTGTATGAATTATTGGGAACCCTATGAGCATACCTGTTCTGCCTGGGGGCGGAAGGAAAGAAATCGTATATCTATATGTCCCCCGGCAATAAGCCCTGCAAAAAAGTGCATAAGGCGCGCTGATAAGTCTAACGCACCTCACTGCGGGCCAGCTGTGACCGGTAGCGATCGACCCACATGGCGGTGGCGCCGCAGACGGCAACCGGCATAATCACCAGATTGAGAATCGGAATCATGGTAAACAGGCTGGTCAGTGCGCCAAACTGCATATTGGCCGTTTTGTGCCGACGCAGGGCGTTACGCATCTGCTGAAACGGCACTTTGTGGTTGTCGAAAGGATAGTCGCAATACTGGATGGATAACATCCAGGCACTGAACAGGAACCACAGGACCGGGGCAACCGTCTGACCAAATCCTGGAATAAAGTAGAGCAGCAACAGTCCCAGCGCGCGGGGCAGGTAATAGCCCAGTTTTTGCATCTCGCGCTTCATAATGCGCGGC
The DNA here is from genome assembly GCF_058148845.1 of Pantoea sp. RCC30.1. Classification (NCBI taxonomy): domain Bacteria; kingdom Pseudomonadati; phylum Pseudomonadota; class Gammaproteobacteria; order Enterobacterales; family Erwiniaceae; genus Pantoea; species Pantoea sp. RCC30.1. Next base: position 13,567 of record NZ_JBXUHX010000049.1, read on the forward strand.
ACATCTTTAATCATTCCCGCCCAGCCGCTGTCGGGCAGAGGCTTACCGGTCAGACGGCCTTCGAGCTGTTCGGCCAGCAGGCCGCAAAAAGGGGCAGCAATCAGGTTTGCCAGCGTCGAAAAGAAGTAGCTAAACACCAGCACAATCGCAATTACCGACAGCGGCCACAACAGATAGCTCAGCCACTGCAGCCAGTCGGGAATATAGGCCATCAGGCGCGGGATCCAGTCACCAAGACGATAGAACAGCCAGACGAACGCGCCGCCCAGCATAATGATGTTGATCAGCAGTGGCATCACCAAAAAGCGGCGAATGCCAGGCAGACGGACCAGTTTCCAGCCCTGGCTAAAGTAGTGCATGCCGTTAAAATTTGAGACGGAATTCTCAAGGTCCATAAAGCCAATTCTCCTGAAGGTGTTAGGGCGCACCCACTATAACCTGGCTTTTTCTCCAGGCCAGGTGCCGTTTGGGTAAAAAAACAGCGAAAAAGCGTGGGTTGCCTATCTTATTTGTCAGAAAATACTGCACAGACTTGCACTTGTGTAGCAGGGCAAATACAGTTAGAGGATAAAGTTTGCCGCGGTGGCAAGGTATTGGAACAACAGAGAATACAATGATGCAGGATTTGCGTCTGATATTAATCGTTGTTGGCGCGATCGCCATTATAGCGCTCCTTCTTCACGGGCTGTGGACCAGCCGTAAAGAGCGTTCGTCAGTGTTCCGCGATCGCCCGCACAAACGTCTAAAACAACGTGATGAACATGATGAGCAGGATCTGATCGACGACGAAGATGACGGCGTCGGCGAGGTTCGTGTTCGTTCTGAGCGCAACGTCCATCAGGAACCGCGTTTCGATGAGATCCGCGAGCCACAGCCAGAAGCGCAGCGTAAGCAAGCGCCTGTTGAGCCTGTGCGTCAGCCTGCGCCACGACCCGCACCGCAGCCCGAAACTGAAAGCGATCCGCTTTTCAACACGGCACCGAAGTCTGCTCCGCAGCCGCGCCCTGAACCGGCTCGTCAGCAGCCCGCTCCGACATTCGTTGCGCCACCCGTTCAGGCCGACCCGCTGCTGGATCTCGATCCACTGGAATCTGTACAGCCCGCACCGCAGTACCAGGCCGAACCTGAGCCGCAGCCTGAAGTTACATCGGCTCCTGCGCCAGAACAGTCTGCTGCTAAAGCGCCAGCGGAAAAACCGAAAGAAGCGGTATTGGTGTTACATGTTGCCGCACATTCGGGCGGTGAGCTGAACGGTGAGGCATTGTTGCAGGGTATTCTGCAGGCGGGCTTCCAGTTTGGTGAAATGAATATTTTCCATCGTCATCTCAGTCCGGCTGGCAGCGGCCCGGTTCTGTTCAGTCTGGCGAATATGGTTAAGCCGGGCTCGTTCAACCCTGACCTGATGACTGATTTCAGCACGCCTGGCATCTCTATCTTTATGATGGTGCCTTCGTATGGCGATGCGAATCAGAACTTCAAACTGATGCTGCAGTCAGCACAGCGTATCGCTGATGATGTTGGCGGTGTGGTGCTGGATGATGAGCGTCGCATGATGACGCCACAGAAGCTGGAAACATACAAAGCGCGTATCCGCGATGTGGTTGGCGTCTGAGACCTGCGCTAACCGCTATCTGAATTGTTAAAACAAACCCCCGCCTGTCGGGGGTTTTTTATCTGATGGGGCTTTATGAAATCCGTCCAGGATCACATCACCGAACTGCGCACCACGTTGCGCCATCATGAATATCTCTATCACGTAATGGATGCGCCGGAAGTGCCGGATGCTGAATACGATCGCCTGATGCGTGAACTGCGCCAGCTGGAAGAGGAACATCCCGATCTCATTACTCCGGACTCGCCTACCCAACGCGTGGGTGCTGCGCCGCTGACGGTGTTTGAGCAGGTGCGCCATGAAGTCCCGATGCTGTCGCTGGATAACGCTTTTGATGAAGCCACGTTTATGGCCTTTAACAAGCGGGTGCAGGATCGGCTGAAAAGCAGTGACGACATTACCTACTGCTGTGAACTCAAGCTCGATGGCGCCGCGGTCAGCCTGATGTATGAAAATGGCCTGCTTGTCCGGGCAGCGACGCGAGGTGACGGCACCACTGGCGAGAACATTACCGCCAATGTCCGCACCATTCGCGCTATCCCGCTGCGGCTTAAAGGCGACAACATTCCGGCACGGCTGGAAGTGCGTGGCGAAATATTTATGACGCAGCGCGGCTTCGAAAAGCTGAATGAGGAAGCGCGACGCACTGACGGCAAAGTCTTTGCTAACCCGCGTAACGCAGCGGCAGGCTCTCTGCGTCAGCTTGATCCGCGCATTACCGCCAAACGTCCGCTGACCTTCTTCTGTTACGGTTTTGGCCTGCTGGAAGGCGGTGAGATGCCGCACAGTCACATGGGACGTCTGCAACAGTTTAAAGCCTGGGGCTTACCGGTCAGTGACCGTATTAAGCTGGTGCACAACGCAGAAGAAGCCCTGGCCTTCTATCGTGATATTGAGCAACAGCGTCCGAATCTGGGTTTTGATATTGATGGCGTCGTGATCAAAGTTGATTCACAGGAACTGCAGGAAAAGCTGGGCTTTGTGGCGCGCGCGCCGCGCTGGGCGATTGCCTTTAAATTCCCGGCACAGGAACAACTGACCTGGGTGCGGGACGTCGAATTCCAGGTTGGCCGCACCGGGGCTATCACACCGGTGGCTCGCCTTGAGCCGGTGCAGGTTGCAGGCGTTATCGTCAGCAATGCCACACTGCATAATGCGGATGAAATCGAGCGGCTGGGATTACGCATTGGGGATCGGGTGGTCATTCGCCGCGCCGGTGATGTGATCCCGCAGGTGGTCAATGTGGTGATCGCTGAGCGCCCTGAAGAGACGCGCGAAGTGGTCTTCCCTGCCCATTGTCCGGTCTGCGGTTCCGAGGTTGAACGGGTCGAAGGGGAATCGGTCACGCGCTGCACCGGCGGTCTAATCTGTGGCGCACAACGCAAAGAGGCACTGAAGCATTTTGTCTCGCGTCGGGCGCTGGATGTCGATGGCATGGGCGATAAAATTATCGACCAGCTGGTGGAGAAAGAGTACGTCAATACACCCGCTGACCTGTTCCGTCTCACGGCGGGCAAGCTGACCGGGCTGGATCGCATGGGGCCGAAGTCAGCGCAAAACGTCGTCGATGCACTGGAGAAAGCGAAGTCAACCACGCTGGCGCGTTTCCTCTATGCGCTGGGTATCCGCGAAGTGGGTGAAGCTACCGCCGCCAATCTGGCAAACCATTTTGGTGAACTGCAAAAAGTGATGGATGCCGATCTTGAGGCGCTGATTGCGGTGCCGGATGTCGGTAAAGTCGTCGCCGCACACGTGCGCAACTTCATGGAAGAGGAGAGCAACCGTGAGGTTATCCGTCAGCTGACAGACGACATCGGTATTCACTGGCCGCAGGTGGTGGTGGTGAAAGCCGAAGAGATCGACAGTCCGTTCGCCGGAAAAACCGTGGTGCTGACCGGCTCGCTGTCGCAGATGAACCGCGATGATGCCAAAGCGCAGCTAGTCGCGCTGGGTGCGAAAGTCAGCGGCAGCGTATCAAAGAAAACCGATCTGCTGATTGCCGGTGAAGCGGCCGGTTCTAAGCTGGCAAAAGCACAGGAACTGGGTATAGAAGTGATTGATGAAGCGGAAATGATCCGTCTGCTGGGTGCCTGAAATGGATGAACATCAGCTGGTGGCGATAGCCAATACGCCTATGCCGTTTGGCAAATATAAAGGACGGATGCTGATCGATCTGCCTGAGCCTTACCTGCTGTGGTTTGCCCGCAGTGGCGACTTCCCGTCTGGTCTGCTGGGGGATTTGATGCAGCTAACCCTGACGATAAAAATAGAAGGTCTGGAGGGATTAGTTAAACCGCTCCAGACCCGCAAGTAAAAGTGCCCGCGCAGGCGGGCAACTCATTTACTTCTGTGACTCCATCACCGAATCTTTAACCTTCAGAACCTGCTGTTTTTCATTGGTCTTCTTGTAGCGCCCGGCAATAAACGAGCAGACCATCAGCTGAACCTGATGGAAAATCATCAGCGGCAGCACAATGATCCCCACGGTACTGGCCGGGAACAGAATGTTTGCCATCGGTACCCCATTTGCCAGACTCTTCTTCGAACCACAAAACAGCACCACAATCTCATCGGCGCGTTTAAAGCGGAACAGACGTGAGGCCAGCAGGTTGATAATCAATACGGCGGTCAGCAGGATAATAGATCCCGCCACAATCCACAGCAGCGTGATCAGGCCAACGCGATGCCAGATGCCGTTCACCACGGCTTCACTGAAGGCGGAATAGACCACCAGCAGAATCGAGGTCTGGTCAGTTTTGCCAATCAGGCTGCGATGCTTCTCAATCCAGCCACCGATCCAGCGACGTGACAGGTGACCCAAAATGAAAGGCACCATCAGTTGCAGCATAATCTTACCAATCTGCTCCAGACCATCACTCGGCGCACTGCTGTGAATATCCATCACCAGGTTCACCAGCAACGGCGAAATAAACACACCCAGCAGGCTCGATGCCGAGGCGCTGCACACCGCTGCTGCGACGTTACCGCCCGCCATTGAGGTAAACGCGATGGCGGACTGAACGGTAGCAGGCAGGATACAGAGGTAAATAAAGCCGGTATAAATTTCCGGGCCGACATCGACCGGATGCCACCAGACCAGCAGCAGACCCAGCGCAGGAAACAGCACGAAGGTGCTGAACATAATCCACAGATGTAGTTGCCAGTGACTGCTGCCTGCGATGATCTTTTCACGCGAGAGTTTGGCACCGTGCATAAAGAACAACAGCGCTATCGCTGCTGTCGCGAGGTAGCTGAAGATATCGACGTAGATCCCTTTCGCTGGCAGGAAAGAGGCCAGCAGCACGGTGATGATGAGTTTAACCATCATCGGATCGAGTTTTAAAAAGCCCATTGTTAAAATCCGGTAAATTTTTCAATAGCGCGATTGTGCGACAAGTAGTTTTAGAAATAAAATTGATTTATTGAATTAATCTATGAGCGAAATCGATGAATTACACTCTGCGTCAGCTTCGTACCTTCATTGCAGTGGCCCACTATGGTGGTTTCAGTCAGGCGGGGCAGGCGATAGGGTTGAGTCAGTCCGCGGTCAGCCACAGTATAAAAGAGCTGGAGGCGGAAACCGGCGTGCGATTGCTGGATCGCACCACGCGTGAGGTGATGCTGACCGAGGCAGGCAAACAGCTGGCATCACGCATGGAGCGCCTGCTGGAGGAGATTCATACCACGTTGCTGGATATCCGCAGTTTCGGTGAGCAGCGAAGTGGCACCGTCAGAGTAGCCGCCAGCCAGACCATTTCCGCGCATCTGATGCCGCAATGTCTGGCCGCCAGTCAGCACCATTATCCCGATATCAAAGTGATACTGCACGATCGCGCCCAGCAGTGGGTGCTGCAAAGTGTGCGTAACGCCGAGGTCGACTTCGGGATAGTGATTGGGCCGCTCAGCGACAGCGATTTCGACAGTATCGCGATTCTGGATGAGCCTTTCCTGCTGTTATGCCGCGATGATGATTCGCTGGCAAAGGTGGAAAAGGCAGACTGGTCGATGCTGGATGGTCGCACCATGGTATTGCAGGATTACGCGTCAGGCAGTCGGGTACTGATTGATGCGGCAATGCAGCAGCAGAATATAAGGGCTGAAGTGGTGCAGGAGATTGGTCATCCGGCCACGCTGTTTCCGATGGTACAGGTAGGGATTGGCATCAGTATTTTGCCCGCGCTGGCCTTACCGCTACCGGCGGACCGCGCCCTCACGGTGCGGCGTCTCTATCCGGAAATCAATCGCAGCCTGACACTGATCAAACGCAAAAACCGCTCGCTGACACCTGCTGCCGAAGCGATCTGGCAGGAGGTACGCCAGCAGGCAACGCTGCTGGCGCAACAACGCGAAGACAGGCCCGCGTTTTAGATATAGACGTCAACTTTGTTGGTGTCGGTAGGGCGGTTAATGCCGTCCGCTTTGTTCTCACTGACAGGCGTGCTGTCAGTTTTTGGCTGATCCTGCTCGGCCTGTTTCTGTTCCAGCTGAGCAATCTGAGCCTGCAGCATGGTGAGCTGTGACTGATACATCTGCTGCATTTCAGCTTTCTGGTCGTCAGTCAGTTCTTTGTGGTCGGCCAGTTCTTTTACTTGCGTTAAGACATTTTGAATCTGTTTATTCAGCGCTGCGACCTGCGAGGCCACACTGCCGCCGCTATCACCGCCACTGACCGCACTGCTTAAAACTCCGGAAATTGAAGACATCATTTTCTCCCTGTAAGTCATCACATACGTTATCGGCACGCTGCGAAAGGACTTGAGAGCGGGAAGGGTTAAGGTTGCGAAAAGACAGGAGACGTTAAATCTGCGCGCAGAAATAAACCAGGTACCAAAAAAGCTTCCAGGCAGCTAATACTTTCAAAGCGATGGGAGCACTGGCCTGTAGCAAAGCATCGCGGGACAGGGATGTCCCGCGATGAGCCTGCCATGGATGGCGATTTTGCGGAAGGCCTGTGCTCCCTGAGCCAGCATGCTTTTTAAAACCTGAAGTTACAGGTAAGAGTGGGAGCCAACCTGGAGTTACAGCAGAAACGAAAAAAGCGCCTTAAAGGCGCTTTATTCTGAATTGGTGGGTCGTGCAGGATTCGAACCTGCGACCAATTGATTAAAAGTCAACTGCTCTACCAACTGAGCTAACGAC
>NZ_JBXUHX010000050.1:0-20132 GCF_058148845.1 Pantoea sp. RCC30.1
TCCAGCCCGTTTCGTCACTGAGGATCGCACTGATGGCGTCGCCGATATCATCCGGCAATCCGACCCGGCCCAGCGCCGTCAGTCCGGCAATCTGATCGTTAATCTCGCGGGTATCGCGCACCCGGCCACCACCGAAGTCGGTCTCTATCGCGCCAGGGGCCAGGATATTGACGCGAATGCGCCGTTCACCCAGCTCTTTCGCCTGATAGCGCGTCAGCACTTCCATCGCCCCTTTCATTGACGCATAGGTCGAGGAGCCAGGATAGACCAGGCGGGTCAGCCCGCTGGAGATATTCAGGATGCGGCCACCGTCATTGATCAGCGGCAGCAGCTTCTGGGTCAGGAAGTAAGGCCCTTTGAAATGCACATTCACCAGCGCATCAAATTCCGCCTCGGTGGTGTCGGTAAAGGGCTTATAGTGTCCGTGCCCGGCGTTGTTCACTAAATAGTCAAATCGCTCACGCTGCCACTGCTGCTGCAGTGCCTGTTTCACGTCTCCGACAAAGCGATCGAACTGGCCAGTTTCGCCAACATCCAGTGCCAGCGCCACGGCGCGCCTTCCCAGCGCCTCAATTTCCTTTACCACCGTCTGCGCCTCATCAGCATGGCTGCGGTACGTAAAAATGATATCTGTGCCTCTGGCAGCCAGTTTTAAGGCTCCATTCCGGCCTAAGCCACGGTTTCCGCCGGTAATTAACGCTACTTTCTGATTCATCGCTCACACCTGTTGAAAAATTGAACACGGGTTAAGGATATTCGCGAATTATTGATCTATAAACAGGGTTAAATGCGCATCACTGTTTCAATAAAAACAACAATCGGTGAACAACATGGACAAAATTCACGCAATGCAGGTGTTTGTGCGGGTGGCCGAAATGGGCAGTTTTACCCGAGCGGCAGAGAGCTTAGGCGTACCAAAAGGCAGCGTATCGAGGCAGATTCAGGCGCTGGAGAACCAAATGGCAACGCGTTTGCTGCATCGCACCACGCGCCGGGTGCAACTAACCCAGGATGGATTAGTCTATTACGATCGCTGTCTGGATTTACTGTCGATGATTGACGATATGGACAGCCTTTTCCAGCACGAGCCCGCCTCGCTCAGCGGTAAACTGCGGGTGGATATGTCAGTGGCGATGGCCACCGGTTTTGTCCTGCCAAGGCTGCCGGAATTTTTGCAGCACTACCCCGGCGTGGAAATTGAGCTGAGCAGCAGCGACCGCCAGGTGGATGTGATCCGCGAAGGGTTTGACTGCGTACTTCGGGTCGGCGAGCTCAAGGATTCGGGCCTGATAGCGCGAAAAATTGGTACCCATACCTTGATCAACTGCGCCAGTCCTGGCTACCTTTCGCGGTTCGGCATGCCGACCCGTCTGGAAGAGCTGTCGCAGCATGCGATGGTGCATTACAGCCAGCAGCTTGGTCAGGCATCATCCGGTTTTGAATATTTTGATGGCAGGCAGTGCCATTACGTTCATACCGGCGGCGTGGTGACGGTGAACAGCACCGAAACCTATCGCGCCGCCTGTCTGGCAGGATTAGGCATTATTCAGGTGCCTGCCGCCGGGATTCAGACATTACTGGAAAGGGGCGAGCTGGTGGAAGTGCTGCATCGCTTCCCCGCCAGACCGATGCCGATCCATCTGCTCTACCCGCACCGGCGCAATGTGGCACGACGCGTGCGGGTATTTATGGAGTGGCTGAGCCAGGTGTTACAGGAGTACGTCACCTGAGCGGCTATACTTTGATTTTAATGATAAACAGGACAGTAAAGGTCTATGACAGACAAGCAGGAAAAACCGCAGGATTTGCAGCCACAAAAGCCGCTTATCGACATTAAAACCGGCAATCACACCGTGGATGAATCCATTGTTCGCGTGTCGCGTTTCGCCACCTGGTTTCAGGCTATTCCGGCGGTGGCGCATTTTATTCGCGCCCTTGACCGCTTTAACGATCGGCTCGGCAGCCAGTTTGGCGCTGCCATTACTTATTTTTCGTTTTTATCGCTGATCCCCATTCTGATGGTGTCGTTTGCCGCCGTGGGTTTTGTGCTGGCATCGAATCAGGATTTGCTGACCGACATCATCAACAAAATCGTCAGCAGCATCAGCGACCCGACGCTGGCGACCACACTGAAGAATACAGTGAATACCGCCATTCAGCAGCGTGCCACCGTGGGGATTACTGGTTTACTGCTGGCACTCTACTCCGGTCTTAACTGGATGGGTAACCTCCGTGAAGCGATTCGTGCCCAGTCGCGGGATGTGTGGGAACGGAAACCGGATGACAAAGAGAAGATCTGGAAACGTTATATCCGTGATCTGCTGTCGCTGACCGGTCTGATGCTGGCACTGGTGATTACGCTGTCACTGACCTCGGTAGCCGGTTCTGCGCAGGCCTTGATCGTGAGTGCGCTGGGCCTGGATGGCATCGACTGGTTACGACCTGCCCTGACCATTATCGCCACCTCGATTTCCGTTATGGCGAACTATCTGTTGTTTCTGTGGATTTTCTGGATCCTGCCGCGTCATAAGCCGCGTAAGAAAGCGTTGTTCCGCGGCACTCTGCTGGCGGCAATCGGCTTTGAGGTAATCAAGTTTGTGATGACGCTGACGCTGCCGAAGCTGGCGACCTCGCCTTCCGGTGCGGCCTTTGGTTCTGTGCTCGGCCTGATGGCGTTTTTCTACTTCTTCGCCCGTCTGACGCTTTTCTGTGCGGCGTGGATCGCCACCGCCAAATATAAAGACGACCCACAGATGCCTGAAGCGGGCAGTGCATCACGACACAAGTCATCGTAATCCGTTTACAACAGCGGAAAATATTACCCTTCGGCTATTTTTTAACCATATAACAGGATGAATAGCTGAGGGATCACTTTTATTTAGCCCTTTCTTAGAGTATCCCGCCAGATATCGTCCGGTTTACCCCGGTATCGCCCGGTATTCGCAGCACCACAGAAATTATCCACTTTTCACCCGCTGAAGCCAGACGGGGCGCGGGTTTTCATCATTGAATGCGCTCTGGCAGATGCGTAAGATTCTTTGTCTGTATTTACAAATAAGAAACAGTTATGCAAGCCTCCCTCACAGACACAATCGACAAACAGCAGGATCCCACGCCGGTTAACTCACGCAGTAAAGTGGTAATTGCCTCGCTGGTCGGAACGGCCATCGAGTTCTTCGACTTTTATATTTATGCCACTGCTGCAGTGATTGTTTTCCCACACATTTTCTTCCCGCAGGGTGATGCCACGGTCGCGACGCTACAGTCGCTGGCCACGTTTGCTATCGCCTTTATCGCACGTCCGATTGGCTCTGCCGTGTTTGGTCACTTTGGCGATCGCGTGGGTCGCAAAGCCACGCTGGTTGCCTCTCTGCTGACCATGGGTATTTCCACCGTGGTGATTGGTCTGCTGCCCAGCTATGAGACGATCGGCGTGATAGCGCCGCTGCTTCTGGCGCTGGCGCGTTTTGGTCAGGGACTGGGACTGGGTGGTGAATGGGGTGGCGCAGCGCTGCTGGCGACGGAAAATGCTCCGGCGAAGAAGCGTGCGCTTTATGGTTCGTTCCCTCAGCTGGGTGCGCCAATTGGCTTTTTCTTCGCTAACGGGACTTTTCTGCTGCTTTCATGGCTGCTGACCGACGAGCAGTTTATGCAGTGGGGCTGGCGCGTGCCATTTATTCTCTCTGCCGTGCTGGTGCTGATTGGCCTGTATGTGCGCGTTTCGCTGCATGAAAGCCCGGTCTTTGCCAAAGTGCAGAAAGAGAAGAAGCAGGTTCGGGTGCCGATTGCGGCGCTGTTGAGCAAGCATCTGACCGCCACTATTCTCGGCACCTTTATCATGCTGGCGACCTATACGCTGTTCTATATCATGACCGTCTATTCGATGAGCTACGGGACCACAGCAGCACCTGCTGGCCTGGGTATTCCGCGTAATAGTATGTTGTGGATGCTGATGCTGGCGGTGATTGGCTTTGGGGTGATGGTGCCGATTGCCGGTTTGCTGGCTGACCGCTTTGGTCGCCGCAAGACGATGATTACCATTACGCTGATGATTATCGCGTTTTCGTTCCTGTTCCCGGCGATGCTCGGTTCCGGATCGCAGGCGCTGGTGATGGCGTTTCTGTTGCTGGGTCTGAGCATTATGGGCCTGACGTTTGGTCCGATGGGCGCGCTGCTGCCGGAGCTGTTCCCGACCGAAGTGCGTTATACCGGCGCATCGTTCTCCTATAACCTCTCATCGATTCTGGGTGCCTCTGTTGCGCCTTATATCGCGACCTGGCTGAATGCGAATTATGGTTTGCAGGCGGTGGGACTTTATCTGGCGTCGATGGCGGTACTGACGCTGATTGCGTTGCTGGCCTGTAAAGAGACGCGTAATCAGTCGTTGTAGAGAATGGCAATCAACCCGGCTATAGCCGGGTTGATTGCTCTTTATTCTACCTTTTACTTATACGCAAAAGCGAAATTGCCTTTCTGTCATTCCAGTCTGCTACTTTTCAGTTTGTCAGCATGATTTTTCTTTAAATATTCGTGTCACTTAAAGACGTAAGCAATGCCCGTACGCAAGCGCAATTGCCTTTCGCTGGTGAGCGAGCTACGGCTTATATCACCAAAGCTGAAATAGGGACTCCACTCTCTTTTTTCACCTAATGAATAACTAAAATGTAGCACTTGCTCATAATTGTACCGCTTTTTGGCAAACAGCCTTTCATCACCATGCATGTAAATAATTTTATAAGTGGTACTTAAATCATTCCAGCGATAGCGTATATAGCCATCTACACGATTAACCGTGCGATGTTTGTTGGTCGTACAATTAGCACACGACGCGTTATCATGAGCATAATCCGTTAACTCCAGACGGTACAAACCTCCGACTGACCAGCTTTCGTTCACTTTATACCAGGGAGAAACCCCGAACTTCCATTCCGTTCTCGTTGAATTAAACTCAGGCTGAAATAAAGGTGATATTGACCAGTTTCCAAAAGTGATTTTTTTTGCCAGTGTCATTTCAACTGCATTCAGAACAGGATCATAATAATATTTATCTTTTGTATCTTTTCCACCAGTTTTAAATTTTGTCTCCACTGCAAAAGAATAATTATCAGGTAACTTTGTAGCCAGGGTTAATTTATCATAATGATTACGGTCACGCGTTCGATATTCATGTCGATAATCTATACTTACATCTCTTAACACAACTTCAGTCGCATTCACAAAACCGAGAGGATGAATGACGAACAACATGCCGAGCGTTCTGGCGGTCTTTATTATCATTTTATATTTCCTTGCTTTAAAAAATCCAGTTTAAGGCATATCAGTAATAGCATCGTGAAGAGTGAGACAGGAACGTTGGCTTATTCTGTAAGAGTAATGATGTCATACATTACGCTACCGCCATTAAGCTCAAGCGAGACAGTGTTTTTACCCTGAAGCAACAACTTTGCATCAACAGGTATTCTTTCAAAGTGATAACGGCCATTACGCAATGCACTACGATATAGCGTTTTATCGTTTTCATATTTCAGCGTTTTTAGAGCTGTGCCATTAACTTTAATCGTTAACGCTGGAGAGGAGTTGACAGATTGCATGCCATTATTACTTGCAGCCGCTAAGGCGATATTAAGCCAGTAAATACGCTTATTCGGTTTCATGTTAAACCGAATATCCCACACGCCCGGTTTAGTTTGAGCGTAATACCAGTCATTCGCATAATCGCTTTGCCCGATATCGAATGTCAGCCTGGCAGGAACAGCATGTTGCCAGCGATAATTACGCTCCTCTTTACCAAAACGAAACTCCCGCGCCTGACGATTTGCCTCTCCTATTGCCCATATAACAGGTGCAGGTGCTGGAAGTGTAATCGTGCCAATTTTTTGTTCTTTGCCCTCAATGGTAATCGTTTGTCGCGCAAGAATTCCGGCCTGATTTCCGCCATTAGCATAAACAGAGAGTTGATAATTGCCGGGAATGACATTGCTTATCTGGAAGCGTCCCGCCCTGTCCGGGTTAGTATAGAAAAGGTTGCCAAGCGTCTGGATGTCGAACTCTTCATCGGGAGAAGAGGAAAGAACAATGGTTACAGCTGTGGACGTATTGACCTGGCCCAGAACGTTAGTACGATTCTGTACATAGCGTTTGTCATCCATCCAGCGATAAGGCCAGGAAGCACGTTCAGCCTCAGACCGAGAGTTTGCATCAGCCAACATTTTCTGCGTATCGCCCTGATTAATGTATAACAACCAGGGACCATACAATTTTTTCCACCCAGGCGGAGCGATCATATCCGGTGTACCCATATGAGCACCGGTCATGTAGTTGAGAATGATCGCATCCTGATGAACCAGAAGATCCTGCTTAAGCGCATCCCCTGAAAAATATTCTCCACTAGCGTGAATAAGCCATGCGCCGATCTGATTTCCGTAAACACCCCAGAAAGGATTACCGCGCTGATATCCGGCAAAATCATATTTTGTGTAGATCCGATTATCAGGAAGACGCCAGGTTTCATCCTGTATTTTTGGCATTTTTTCAAGTTCGCCATACAGAGGCATTCGCCCCTGTCGTTCACCGCTGAACAAATGATCGAGCAGGTGGGGGTTAAAACGATATACGTTACGTAATTCACTTACTTTAATATTCTCACGACTTTTATTTTCAGCCACTACATAACTGTAGATACCACTCACACCTTTCCGCATAATCAAATGATATTCAAGGCGTAATAATCCGTTACGCTCATCCACATAGGCAACATGCGCGATATTTTTATCATTTTTAATCACGGAGATATGGTCAGGAATGAAATCCTTTACGCCTTTAACGTAATAGTCCAGATAAGCACTCCGTTTTTTACTGGGATCACGCTCTGCCCCAGAGAGCTGCGTTAGGAGATTAATCCCATCTTTTTCAATTCGGTCAGCACTGCCATCCTCTTTAAAAGAAACGTTGAGCAGTCCATTGCTCATCGTCGTATTCATTCCAGAAACAGATAGTGTTACAGGCGCGTCTGTAACGGCATATGCATAAGGCATCGTTATTAGAAACGAGAACAAAAATCTGAAATTTATCATGGCAACTCCATTTTGCTAATTGAAAACTTCCCATTGATTAGTTAAGAAACCAATACGTCACTCTTTCATTAATGACCGACCTCACTTCAATAAATTGAATAAAAATGAGTAACCTCAATCAAGGAAGAAGGTTATTATTGAAGAGGCATAGTGATAACTCAGCACATGATGCTAGCAACAATACACTCAAAAACCTTTGAAGCTTTGCCAGTTTCATCAGACCAGTTGCAAAAAACATCAATAACCAGTGCCTCGCCTCGCAAAAAATCATTTTCATAGGCAAAAAGTTTTTAATTGATAGCTTTTTATTTAATTAAAGGTGTAACGCCGACATAGGAAAATAAATTGATTAATAACGTCATATTATCAATTAATTATCAGGAAGGGGATTATTGGAATATAGGTTAGTGTATTATTTAAAGATATTAAAAAACCTCCTGTTTAAATAACAAATCACCTTTTTAACGCATTCATAACGAACAAACCCCGGCAAGCCGGGGTTTGTTTTGCTGAAAACTGTGATGCCGGTAATTAACCTGCGACAGCGATACGCTTCATGTCGGTCATGTAGCCACGCAGCTTACGGCCAACGGTTTCAATCGGATGCTGGCGAACCGCTTCGTTAACGTCACGCAACTGCGCGTTATCGACTTGCGTGCCTTCAACCGCTTTACCCAGATCGCCTGGCTGCAGCGTAGTCATGAACTCTTTCAACAGCGGCACCGCAGCGAAGGAGAACAGGTAGTTACCATATTCGGCTGTATCGGAGATCACCACGTTCATTTCATACAGGCGCTTACGGGCAATGGTGTTCGCGATCAGCGGCAGTTCATGCAGTGATTCGTAGTATGCAGACTCTTCAATGATGCCGGCGTCTACCATGGTTTCAAACGCCAGCTCAACGCCCGCTTTAACCATCGCAACCATCACAACACCTTTGTCGTAGTACTCCTGCTCTTCGATTTTGCCTTCATACTGTGAGGCGGTTTCGAATGCGGTCTGGCCGGTCTCTTCACGCCAGGTCAGCAGATTTTTATCATCATTCGCCCAGTCCGCCATCATGCCGGAAGAGAATTCACCGGAGATGATGTCATCCATGTGCTTCTGGAACAGCGGAGCCATGATGGTTTTCAGCTGCTCTGACAGCGCATAAGCACGCAGTTTAGCCGGGTTAGAGAGACGATCCATCATCAGGGTGATGCCACCAAACTTCAGTGACTCGGTGATGGTTTCCCAGCCGAACTGAATCAGTTTTTCTGCGTAAGCCGGGTCGGTACCTTCAGCCACCAGCTTGTCGAAGCAGAGCAGTGAACCAGCCTGCAACATGCCGCACAGGATGGTCTGCTCACCCATCAGGTCAGATTTCACTTCTGCAACGAAGGAGGATTCCAGCACGCCAGCGCGATCGCCGCCGGTTGCTGCTGCCCAGGCTTTAGCAATCGCCATGCCTTCGCCTTTTGGATCGTTTTCCGGGTGAACCGCGATCAGCGTCGGAACACCAAAGCCACGTTTGTACTCTTCACGGACTTCAGTACCCGGACACTTAGGTGCCACCATCACGACGGTGATGTCTTTACGAATGCTTTCGCCCACTTCAACGATGTTGAAACCGTGTGAGTAGCCCAGCGCAGCGCCATCTTTCATCAGCGGCTGAACAGCCTGAACTACAGCGGAGTGCTGCTTGTCTGGCGTCAGGTTAACCACCAGGTCAGCCTGCGGGATCAGTTCTTCGTAGGTACCCACTTTGAAACCGTTATCGGTCGCTTTGCGCCATGAAGGGCGTTTCTCCGCAATCGCTTCGGCACGCAGTGCATAGGCGACGTCCAGACCGGAATCACGCATGTTCAGACCCTGGTTCAGGCCCTGCGCACCACAGCCAACGATAACGACTTTTTTGCCTTTCAGGAAACTGGCACCATCCGCGAATTCATCACGCGCCATGAAACGGCATTTGCCTAATTGTGCCAGCTGGTTGCGCAGGTTCAATGTGTTGAAATAGTTAGCCATGGGTACTCCGGTAAGGTTGTGTTTGCTTTTTTTGTTCAGGAACGGCGATTCATGCAGCGCCGCGAATGACCCCATCATATGACAGGAATTCTGTTGCTTAAATTGATATATTAACAACGTCACATTGCAATAAATGCAACACCACCCAGAGGCGACGCGCACATGGATTTACGGGATCTGAAACTGTTTCTTCATCTGGCAGAAAGCTGCCACTTTGGGCGCACTGCGCGTGCAATGCATGTCAGCCCTTCCACGCTGTCACGCCAGATCCAGCGGCTCGAAGAAGATGTCGGCCATGCGCTGTTTCTGCGTGATAACCGCACCGTGACATTAACGGAAGCGGGTGAACGCCTGCGCCAGTTTGCCCAGCAGACACTGTTGCAGTATCAGCAACTGCGCCATGTGATGGATCTTAACGGCCCGTCACTCAGCGGCGAACTGCGACTGTTCTGTTCTGTGACGGCGGCCTATAGCCATCTGCCGCCTATTCTCGACCGCTTTCGCGCGGAACATCCTCAGGTCGAAATCAAACTGGATACCGGCGATGCCGCGGATGCAGTGGAAAAAGTGCACTCCGGCGATGCCGATCTGGCGATTGCCGGACGGCCTGAAACCCTGCCCGCCAGCATTGATTTTATGCCACTGGGGCTGATCCCGCTGGTGCTGATTGCGCCCGCTCTGCCCTGTGCCGTTCGTACCCAGGCCACACAGCCGCAGCCCGACTGGTCAAAAATTCCCTTTATCCTGCCTGTGCAGGGCCCCGCACGGCGGCGTATCGATCTCTGGTTCCGCCGTCAGCGCATCCCGAATCCGGTCATTTACGCCACGGTATCGGGTCATGAGGCGATTGTCTCGATGGTGGCGCTGGGTTGCGGTATTGCACTGTTGCCGGATGTGGTGCTGGAGAACAGTCCGGATCCGGTGCGGAACCGCGTGCTGTTGCTGGAGAATATTGACTCGGTTGCGCCGTTCGAACTCGGCATCTGCGTGCAAAAAAAGCGGCTCGGAGAGCCGCTGATCAGTGCTTTCTGGAGCCAGCTGTAATCAGTGGCCTGACAGAAAGAAGCGGAACGCCGGATTCTGGCTTTCGTCATGAAAGTCGTAACCCAAGTCGGTGAGATGCTCCTCGAAACGTGGCTCATCGCTGCCGAGTTCAAAAGCCGCCAGTACACGACCGTAGTCGGTGCCATGGCTGCGGTAGTGAAACAGCGAGATATTCCAGTGGGTGCCTAGCGTCTGCAGGAACTTCAGCAACGCGCCAGGTGCCTCCGGAAATTCAAAGCTGAAGAGTCGTTCACGAAGCGGCTTGGAGGGACGTCCGCCCACCATGTAACGCACGTGCAGTTTCGCCATCTCATCATCTGAAAGATCGACCACCTGATAACCGCCGCTGGTGAGTTCGCTGATGATCTCGCTGCGCTCTTCCACGCCACGGGTCAGACGTACACCAACAAAGATGCAGGCTTTGTCCGCATCGGCGTAGCGATAGTTGAACTCAGTGATGGAACGTCCGCCCAGCGTCTGGCAGAAGCGCAGGAAGCTGCCCTGCTGTTCCGGAATGGTGACGGCCAGCAGCGCTTCCCGCTGTTCGCCCAGCTCGCAGCGCTCTGAAACGTAACGCAGACCGTGGAAGTTGACGTTGGCGCCGGATAAGACATGCGCCAGCCGCTCGCCTTTGATCTCGTGCTGCTGGATATACTTCTTCATGCCCGCCAGCGCCAGCGCGCCAGACGGTTCCGCCACAGCACGAACATCTTCGAACAGATCTTTCATCGCAGCGCAAATCGCATCGCTGTCGACGGTGATGATGTCATCAATGTAGGCCTGACAGAGCCGGAAGGTTTCGCTGCCGATCCGTTTGACTGCTACACCTTCGGCAAACAGCCCGACGCGTGGCAGATCGACTGGATGACCCGCTTCCAGTGCGGCTTTCAGGCAGGCTGAATCCTCTGACTCCACCGCGATAACTTTGATTTGCGGCATCAGCTGTTTGATCAGCACCGCGACGCCCGCTGCCAGACCGCCACCACCCACCGGGACAAAGACCCGGTCAAGGTGCGCATCCTGCTGCAACAGCTCCATCGCCAGCGTGCCCTGTCCGGCAATCACGGCCGGATGGTCAAACGGTGGCACGAAGGTGTAGCCGCGCTGTTCAGCGAGTTCTATCGCTTTGGCTTTTGCCTCATCAAAATTGGCGCCAAACAGGAAAGCCTCACCGCCAAATGCGCGCACCGCATCAACCTTGATGTCTGCGGTCGCCAGCGGCATCACAATCAGTGACTTGATGCCCAGCTTAGTCGCGGAGAGCGCCACGCCCTGCGCGTGGTTACCGGCTGACGCCGTCACCACGCCGCGCGCTTTCTGCTCTTCGTTCAGACCGGCAATCATCGCGTAAGCACCGCGCACCTTGAAACTGTGCACAGGCTGGCGATCTTCCCGCTTCACCAGAATGGTGTTGCCGAGACGCGCTGAAATTTTTTCCATAACCTGCAGCGGCGTCACCTGTGCCACTTCATACACCGGTGAACGCAGCACTGCGCGCAAATACTCGGCGCCGCCAGGCGCGTCAGGTAGCGGTTGAGACTCGGCCATTTTTAGCCTCCCAGCTTGCTCTTATCGCGGACGGCGCCTTTGTCAGCACTGGTCGCGAGTAATGCGTAAGCACGCAGCGCAAAGGAGACTTCACGCTGACGATTGACCGGCGTATACGCCGCATCGCCACGTGCCTGCTGCTCTTCACGGCGGGCATGCAGTTCGTTATCCGGCACAGCGAGTTTGATGCCGCGGTTAGGGATATCGATTTCAATGGTGTCGCCATCTTTGACCAGCGCAATGGTGCCGCCGTTAGCCGCTTCAGGCGAAGCATGACCGATAGAGAGACCCGACGTCCCGCCGGAGAACCGACCGTCGGTGATCAGTGCGCAGCTTTTGCCCAGGCCCATCGATTTCAGATAGGTGGTCGGATAGAGCATTTCCTGCATGCCTGGTCCGCCTTTTGGTCCTTCGTAGCGGATGACGACCACATCGCCTGCCACCACTTTACCGCCCAGAATCGCTTCAACCGCGTCATCCTGGCTTTCATAGACTTTGGCCGGACCGGTGAAGGTCAGGATCTCTTTGTCTACGCCCGCCGTTTTAACGATACAGCCATCTTCGGCGATGTTGCCGTAGAGCACGGCCAGACCGCCGTCCTGTGAGTAAGCATTTTCACGGGTGCGGATACAGCCTTCGGCACGGTCATCATCCAGCGTGTCCCAGCGGCAGTTCTGCGAGAAGGCCTGGGTGGTACGGATGCCCGCCGGGCCAGCACGAAACATATCTTTTACCGCCTGATCTTTGGTCAGCATGATGTCGTACTGATCCAGCGTTTCACGCATCGTCTGCTGCAGGATGTTACGGGCGCTGCTGTCGAACAGACCTGCGCGATCCAGCTCGCCCAGAATGGCGAAAACGCCACCCGCGCGATGCACATCTTCCATGTGGTATTTCGGGGTACTTGGCGCGACTTTACACAGCTGAGGCACTTTACGTGACAGGCGATCGATGTCGGAGATATTGAAGTCGATGTCGCCTTCCTGTGCAGCCGCCAGCAGGTGCAGCACGGTGTTGGTGGAGCCGCCCATGGCGATATCCAGCATCATGGCGTTCTCGAAAGCGGCCTTGTTAGCAATGTTACGCGGCAGCATGTTGACGTCATCCTGCTCGTAGTAGCGCTTGGTCAGACTGACGATGCGCTTACCGGCATTGATGAACAACTCTTTGCGATCGGCGTGCGTGGCCAGCAGTGAACCGTTGCCAGGCTGCGACAGGCCGAGTGCTTCGGTCAGGCAGTTCATCGAGTTGGCGGTGAACATACCGGAGCAGGAGCCGCAGGTCGGACAGGCAGAACGTTCAATCTGATCGCTGTCGGCATCGCTGACGTTCGGGTTGGCACCCTGAATCATCGCATCGACCAGATCCAGCTTGATGATCTTGTCTGAAAGCTTGGTTTTACCCGCTTCCATCGGCCCACCGGAAACAAAGATCACCGGGATATTGAGGCGCAATGACGCCATCAGCATTCCCGGGGTAATTTTGTCGCAGTTGGAGATGCAGACCATGGCGTCGGCGCAGTGCGCGTTGACCATGTACTCGACCGAGTCAGCAATCAGCTCGCGCGAAGGCAATGAATACAGCATGCCGCCATGACCCATGGCAATACCGTCATCCACCGCGATGGTGTTGAATTCTTTAGCTACACCACCCGCCGCTTCAATCTGCTCAGCGACGAGTTTACCCAGGTCGCGAAGGTGAACGTGGCCAGGTACAAATTGGGTGAATGAGTTAACCACAGCGATAATCGGCTTGCCGAAATCGTCGTCGGTCATTCCTGTCGCGCGCCATAAGGCACGGGCACCCGCCATGTTGCGGCCGTGGGTGGTAGTGGCTGAACGGTACTTAGGCATGCTCTATTTACTCCAGTAAGAATAAGCTCGCGGACGTCAGATGACGCCCGCGCTGTATCTGATTATGGGTTAACCGGATCTAACCAGCCCCATTTGTCTTCTGTTTCGCCGGTGAACAGACCAAAGAAGGCCTCCTGGATGCGTTTGGTGACCGGACCACGTTTGCCTTCGCCAACCTGAATGCGGTCAACGCTGCGCACCGGTGTGATTTCTGCGGCGGTGCCAGACATAAAGACTTCGTCAGCCAGATAGAGAGATTCACGCGACAGGGTCTGCTCACGCACTTCAATGCCCATATCACGCGCCAGCGTGATGATGGCATCGCGAGTGATGCCCGGGAGTGCCGAAGAGGTAAATGGCGGGGTATAGAGCACGCCATCTTTGACTTCAAACAGGTTTTCGCCTGCACCTTCGGAGATCAGGCCATTGGTATCAAGCGCGATACCTTCCTGGTAGCCGTGACGACGAGCTTCACTGCCCACCAGCAGTGAGGAGAGGTAGTTACCACCCGCTTTAGCGGCGGTTGGCAGGGTGTTTGGCGCAACGCGGTTCCATGAGGAGACCATGGCATCAATGCCGTTCTCCAGCGCTTCAGCGCCCAGGTATGCGCCCCACGGGAATGCAGCAATGATCACGTCGGTAGTGAAACCATCTGGCGGGTTCACACCCAGGCCCACATCGCCGACAAAGGCCAGCGGACGGATATAAGCACTTTTAAGTTTGTTCACGCGGATGACTTCGCGGCACGCTTCCATCAGCTCATCAACGCTGCTTTTAATCGGGAAGCGGTAGATTTTTGCGGAGTCGTGCAGACGTTGCATGTGTTCGCGATGACGGAACACAACCGGTCCTTTGTGAGAGTCGTAGCAGCGCACGCCTTCAAATACCGACGTACCGTAGTGCAACGCGTGAGACATGACGCTGACCTTCGCATCTTCCCACTTAACCATCTCGCCATTGAACCAAATAAAGTCTGCTTTCTTCGTGCTCATTGTTATTCCCTCTCGCGGCTACGCGCGGATTTGTTGTGTTGTCTGTTGTTGAATCTGAACGCATGCAACGTCGATCAATTTACTTAACTGCGAAGACAGTAAATCGACGGAGCGCTGGCTGGCAACGGTCATTTCAATATTAATGTTTTCTGCGTTGGCGACTGAGGCCATGTTCATAGAACAGACCTGAAAACCGCGGTGACGCACGACGCGTAAAATGCGCTCTAATATTTCAGGGCGGAAACGGGCTTCGATAGACAATTGATGCTGGTTCATACGGTTTTCTCCATCATGTTTGCATTGCTGGCACCCGGCGGTACCAGTGGCCAGACGTTTTCATGCTCATCTATTGCAACATGCAGGAAGTAAGGACCTTCGCTGTTCAGCAGAGCATCAAGGGCGGCGTCGACCTGATCTTTACGGGTAATGCGCTGGCCGGGAATGTTGAACGCGCTGGCCAGTGTGAGGAAGTCGGGATTGTCGGACAGATTGGTTTCACTGTAGCGACCGTCAAAAAAGAGCTGCTGCCACTGGCGTACCATACCCAGACGCTGATTATCCATCAGTACAATTTTGACCGGCAGCTTGCCGCGCTTGATGGTGCCCAGCTCCTGGATGTTCATCATGATGGAACCATCGCCCGAGACACAGATAACCGTATCGTCCGGCCGTGCAACCTGTGCGCCGATAGCAGCAGGTAAACCAAAGCCCATGGTGCCTAAGCCGCTGGAGGTGATGAAATTCTCCGGTGCACTGAATGCCATATGTTGCGCCGTCCACATCTGATGCTGACCGACGTCAGTGGTGACCACGGCATTGGCCGGTTTGCGATCGGAAAGCTGCTTCAGCAACAGCGGTGCGTAGATCGCGTCGCCTGGATGGTCATAGCGCCATGGGTGACTGGCTTTAAGCGCTTTCACCTCATCACGCCAGGTGTCGATTTTAAGAGGCTGACTCAGGGCAGGCAGCAGTTCGTTGAGATCGCCCTGCAGAGAGACATGTGCGCGACGTAATTTGTTTAACTCAGCGGGATCGATGTCGAGATGAATTACGCTGGCGTGCGGTGCAAAGGTATCCAGCTTGCCGGTCACGCGGTCGTCGAAACGGGCACCGACCGCGATCAGCAGGTCACACGCCTGTACAGCCAGATTGGCGGCTTTGGTGCCGTGCATCCCCAGCATGCCCATATAGACATCACTGTATGGATCCACGCTGCCTAAACCTTTCAGGGTAGCCACTGCCGGAATACCGGTCTCTTCTGCCAGCGCACGCAGTACCGGAACAGCCTGTGCCAGACCAACACCGCCGCCAACGTAGAGCATTGGTTTTCTGGCCTGCGCCATCAGTGCGCGCGCTTCGTGAATCGCCTGATGTGGCAGTGCGCTTCCCTCTTCTACCGGGACCAGATGCGGTGCAGGCTCACCCTGAGCAATCTGAATATCTTTCGGGATATCAACCAGTACCGGACCCGGACGACCCGACTGCGCCAGCGCGAAGGCTTCTGCCATGATGGCGGGCAGCTCGTCCAGCGACTCGACCAGGAAGCTATGTTTTGTGCAGGCCAGCGAGAGTCCCAGTACGTCGATCTCCTGGAAGGCATCGGTGCCGATGAAGGCAGAGGAGACCTGGCCTGTTACGGCAACAATCGGCACCGAATCCATCATGGCATCCGCCAGGCCGGTGATCAGGTTAGTCGCGCCGGGGCCGGAGGTTGCGATACAGACGCCAGTTTTGCCGGTTGAGCGGGCATAGCCAATCGCCGCCATCACTGCGCCCTGCTCATGACGACACAGTAGGTGTTCCACGCCGCCGTCATAGAGCGCGTCGTATACCGGCATGATGGCGCCGCCAGGGTAACCGAATACGGTATCAACACCCTGCGCGCGTAAAGCCTGAACTACCCACTGTGCACCTGTCATCGCTATTCTCCTGTGTCCTGACCGGAACAACAGAATTTTATGCTACTGTTCATTGTTTGTTCCTTGTGGATTTACTGATATTTCCTCGGGTCGAAAAAAAACCCCCGGACCTTTCGGTGCGGGGGTTTTTTCGGATTCGAGGCTTGTTTTTTAAGCCTTTCTTTCTCCAAGCGTTGCCCCGCACGGTAGGTTAATAACCACCACCACGCTAATCACGACCAGGCTAATCACTTGTAGAAGGGCTTTCATGTGTTGTTCAATTCTTTTTCGTGTTCGAAGTAATGCCTACAGAGTTATCATAGTCAGGGGGCATGACACAACTTTTTTTACAGACTTTTTTTAGCGCGTGTCGCTGAATCACCTCCTATCAATCTGTAATAAAAGAAATAATGACATGATGATAATTATTCATCACTTTAGTGACGTAATAATGTTTTGGTGGATTTGCGCGCACTCGCACAATGTTTTAATACGCCATGAAAAAGGCACACATGGGCTGAGCGATATCACGAACAGTGCGGATCATCCCCTCGCTTTCCTTCGACGCTGTCACCAGACTGGCAGCAACAAGGAGCGAGTATGTCATTGTCAAAAGTTCTGACCCGGGCAGCATTGGGAGTGGAAGCCCCGCTGGTGACCATCGAGGCACACATCAGTAACGGCCTGCCTGCATTAACACTGGTGGGTCTGCCTGAAACCACGGTGAAAGAGGCGCGTGAGCGGGTACGCAGCGCCATTATTAACAGTGGTTTTACCTTTCCGGCAAAGCGCGTCACCATCAATCTGGCACCGGCGGATTTACCCAAAGAGGGCGGACGGTATGACTTACCCATGGCGATCGCCATTCTGGTCGCCTCTGAGCAGCTTCCTGCCGACAAGCTGACGCACTATGAGTTTCTGGGTGAACTGGCACTCGACGGCGCACTGTGCAGTGTACAGGGCTCGATTCCTGCGGCCATGTTGGCCATTCGGGCTGGGCGGCAGCTGGTTCTCTCCGCTGAAAATCAGGGTGATGTCGGACTCATCCGTCAGGGTACGTCGCTTATAGCCTCTCACCTCAGCGAAGTCTGTGCCTTTCTGCGCAATGAACTCACGTTACCAGCAGCCCAGTACCCTGAGCATCAGGGCGACGCACCTGCTGAGGATCTCGCGGATATCATTGGTCAGAAACAGGGACGCAGAGCATTGGAGATCACTGCGGCTGGCGGGCACAACCTGTTGCTGATTGGGCCACCTGGCACCGGAAAAACCATGCTCGCAACCCGACTGCCTGGCATCATGCCTGCTTTAAGCGATCAGGAAGCACTGGAGTGCGCAGCAATCGCCAGTCTGGTCAACAGCAGTACTCTGCACCGACAGTGGCGCACCCGGCCTTTCAGGTCACCTCATCATAGTGCGTCTCTCTATGCTTTGATTGGTGGGGGATCGCTGCCACGGCCCGGTGAGATCTCCCTGGCACACAACGGCGTGCTGTTTCTGGATGAACTACCGGAATTTGATCGCAAGGTGCTGGACTCCCTGCGCGAGCCGATAGAGTCGGGCATCATCGCTATTTCACGCACCCGCGCTAAAGTCACTTACCCGGCACGGTTTCAGTTGATTGCTGCGATGAATCCCAGTCCAACCGGCCATTATCAGGGGCAGCATAACCGCTGTTCACCCCAGCAGGTGCTGCGTTATCTCAGTAAGCTATCCGGCCCTTTTCTTGATCGTTTTGATCTTTCGCTGGAGGTACCACTACTGCCGAGTGGTATGCTCAGCGGTCAGCGCGCCAGAGCGGAAGCATCTGAGCAGGTTCGTCATCGGGTGGTCGCCGCGCGTGAGATTCAGCTGGCTCGCGCTGGCAAAATAAATGCGCATTTAAACAATGCGGAGATTATGCGCTGGTGTCAGCCTGCTAAAGAGGATGCGGAGTGGCTGGAGTCCGTGCTGGAGAAGCTGGGTTTATCGGTACGGGCATGGCAGCGGATTTTGAAAGTAGCACGTACGGTGGCCGACCTGGCCGGGGATGCAGACATCACACGATATCATCTGCAGGAAGCGGTCAGTTATCGCACGATTGATCGGTTGATGATTCATCTGCATAACAACCTGCAATAAAAAAGGGGCTTTCGCCCCTTCTGTGTTAATCGTCGCTGTCGGTAAAGTCTTCAACGGTGTCCATCTGCGGTTTACCGCCAGACAGCGTATGAAAACGCTTAGGACGCTTGATGCGGGTCATATACTTAGACCATACACGCTCAGCTTCCGTTTGCGGCTCACGCACGCCACGACACACTTCAATAAACAAACGTTCTTCTTCGGTTGCAGGCTCACGCTTTGATAAATCCAGCTCATTAAAAGCGAAACCGTGGCGTTCAAGAAGTTGAGCTTCTTTAATAGTAAAGTCACCGTGGCGCGAGAAACCACGCGGGTAATGTTTGTTATCAAAGAAACGATTCTCTGTTGAGAAGCTTTCCGCCATGTTACACGCTCCTGATTTTCTAATGCCGTGCTGTTAATGGCGCGGAGTATTAGATAGGCTTGACAGAGTGTAAAACAAAACATTTAAATCTATACGACAAACATTTTTTGGGAGAACGCTGTGGATACGGAATTACTGAAAACTTTCCTGGAAGTGAGCAGAACACGCCATTTCGGGCGTGCTGCAGAAGCCCTTTACCTCACGCAATCTGCTGTCAGTTTTCGCATCCGTCAGTTAGAGAATCAGCTTGGCGTTAACCTTTTTACACGGCATCGCAATAACATACGTCTGACGGCGGCCGGAGAGCGACTGCTTCCCTATGCTGAAAGCCTGATGAGCACCTGGATGATGGCGAAGAAGGAGGTTTCTCATACTCAGCAGCATCATGAGCTTTCTATAGGTGCCAGTGCATCTCTGTGGGAGGCTTATCTGACACCATGGCTACAGACGTTGTATGAGAATCGGGAGAGCCTGCATTTAGAAGCACGCGTGGCACAACGGCATCTGCTGGTTAAGCAACTTCATGAGCGTCAGCTTGATCTGTTGATCACCACTGAAGCACCAAAGATGGATGAGTTAACCAGTCAGCAGATTGGTCATATTTCGCTGGCGTTGTTCTGCGCACGGCAGAGCGAAAAACGCGAAAAATATGATTACATTAAGCTGGAATGGGGAGCAGATTTTCATCAGCATCAGAGTTACCTCACCGGGGCTGATGATGTGCCGGTACTGTCCACGACGTCGGCGCATGTCACCCGTGAACTGCTGCATACCACCGGAGCGTGCGCGTTCCTGCCGGACTTCTGGCAGGGTGTTTACAGTGAGTTGATGATGATCCCGGATACGCCCGTTGCTGTTCGTCCGCTCTATGCTGTCTGGTTGCAGAACAGCGATCAGCAGGCTCACATTCGTCAGTTGCTTAAATTCCCGATTCTGGTCAGGCAAAACAGCTGAATTTGCGGGAAAAAGAGGTAAGCAGGGAAAATCAGAGGCCAGTTAGAGTTAGCTGGTTTTTCTTTTTTGCTTTTTTAAAGGCAAAAAAAAATCCTTTGCCGAAGCAAAGGATCGTTTTCTGGCAGGGGCGGAGGGACTCGAACCCCCAACACCCGGTTTTGGAGACCGGTGCTCTACCAATTGAACTACGCCCCTAATAGGGTGGCGGAACGGACGGGGCTCGAACCCGCGACCCCCTGCGTGACAGGCAGGTATTCTAACCAACTGAACTACCGCTC
>NZ_JBXUHX010000051.1:0-16869 GCF_058148845.1 Pantoea sp. RCC30.1
GCGTAATAGTGTGTAAGTAACGGGATTTTAAGACTTTTACACATGTTTCCCGCCACGATTATTGCCATGATGCCGATCAACGGTGCCTGAACAGCCGTGACTTTCGGAGGCAGTATCATGAAAAAAACAACACTCACGCTTATCGCTTCACTTTTGACATGCAGCACGCTCTTTTCTGAGGCCTCACGGGCAGACGATCATGATGACGGTCAGCGTATGCCGGTGCCGCATCAGAATGATCATCATCGTCCTGACAATCACGGCCATGACCCGGATCGTGGCCGCGACAACAGCCGTGGCAGAGACGCCCGCAATGACCGCGACCATTTCGCCTGGCAGGGGCACGACTTCCGTCGCGGGCATCCTGTCCCGCAGGAGTACCGCGGCGACCATTACCGTGTAGCCGACTGGCATGAACGCGGTCTGCGTGAACCACCGCGCGGTTATCACTGGGCAAACATCGACGGCAACTATGTGCTGATTGCTGCTGCGACCGGTGTAATTACTGCCCTGGTGCTGAACAGTGCCCTGAACTGATCCCTCAGGGATGGCTGCGGCCATCCCTCTTTCTTTCCGTTTTGCTGCGCCAGCGGCTATCCTGAAACTCCACTCTGAAATTTCCTGTGTAAGGAGTCATGATGACGACGGTTAAGATGGTTGCGGTAGATATGGACGGCACGTTTCTGGACGATAACAAGCAGTACAATCGTTCCCGCTTTCTCGCCTGCTATCAGCAACTCACCGCCCGTGACATCAAGTTTGTGGTGGCCAGCGGCAATCAGTATTACCAGCTCAAATCCTTCTTCCCGGAGATCGCCAGCGATATCGCCTTTGTGGCGGAGAACGGCGCATGGATTATCGATCGTGATGAGGAACTGTTTTGCGGTGTCTTTGAACGCCACGATGTGGAAGCGGTCATCGACACTCTGCAAAACGGCAACTATCCGGGCCTGCGTTACCTGCTGTGTGGACGTGACAGCGCTTATTACTTCGAGGGTATGGAAGAGACCTGGCTGAAGAAGATGCGTCACTACTGTCACCGGCTGAAACCGATTCATCATCTGAATGACGTGCAGGATGACCGGCTGTTTAAGTTCGCGCTGAATCTCTCTGACGACTACATCGAGCCACTGATGGCGGATATTGAGCGACTGCATCAGGGCCGTGTAGCAGCGACATCCAGCGGTCACGGCTCGGTTGATTTGATCGTGCCGGGAAATCATAAAGCGCACGGTCTGGATCTGCTGGCACAACGCTGGGGGATTACGCACGACCAGGTGCTGGCTTTCGGCGATGGTGGCAACGATCTGGAGATGCTCAAACAGTCCGGCTTCAGTTTTGCCATGGGCAATGCGCCACAGCGGGTGAAGCAGGCGGCGCGCTATGAAGCCCCCTCTAACAACGATCAGGGCGTGCTGCAGGTGATTGAACAGATGCTGGCAGGCGAGGGGCCTTTCAGCGCCACGCAGGTTTAGCTGACTGGCTTTGTATGACCTGCCAGGGCTGGCAGGTCAGTGAAGGAGGCCCGCGCGTTGATCACGCCGTGATGTGCCAGGCCTGCGCGATCATCATCTGCATCTGTTCGCGGCTGTAATTCACCAGCGAATTTTTACTGTTGGCACGTGCCAGAATCCACTCTGCCTCTGCCTGGCTCAGCGAGGGACCTTGCTGCCAGAACGGGGTGATCGCCTGCTGTTGCAGCCACTGCTTCAGAAACTGTGCCGGTGAGTGGGTGGTTTCGCTGAAGAGTTGTGGGTGCAGTTCCGCCATCAGTTCACGCTGCAGCGGATGATCGCTGTCGGACAACAAATCCAGGAACGGAAACAGCAGACGCCCGCACACTTCACCATGATGGAAGGGTTTTACCGCCCCCAGTTCCCCCGCAATGCCATGGATCACCCCCAGACCCGCGCTGCTCAGACTGACACCCCCCAGCCATGACGCCATCATCATCGCCTCGCGTGCCTCATCACCCGCCGCATCCTCGCGATTCAGTGCAGGCCAGGCCTGAACAAACTGACGCAGGCCGGTCAACGCCAGCTGTCGGGTGAAGAGGTTGCCTTTGCTGGAGAGATAGGCTTCAAACAGGTGGGTAAAGGCATCAATACCGCAGGTCGCCAGCACGTGATCAGGTGCGCCTTTCAGCAGATCCGGGTCCAGAATCGCCACCTGCGGCACAAAGACCGGATGGCGCAGCGAGGCTTTGATCTGTATATCCTGCTGGTCTGTTACTACCGCATTTTGCGTCACTTCACTGCCGGTCCCGGCGGTGGTCGGGACGGCAATCAGCGGCAGCGTGATGGGCTGGACCGCGGTGTCACCCACTTTTTCCAGATAGCGGGCGGTGGGCAACGGGTGCTGAATCATCGCGCTAAACGCTTTCGCCGCATCCAGCACGCTCCCTCCGCCTATCGCCACCACCCGATCGACATGACCGCGCCAGCGTGCCACCCAGCCATCGATCTCGGCAGGTGAAGCTTCATGGCTGACAATTTCATAGCCGATGATGTGATCGTTGAGTCCGGCTTTCAGCCGGGCATAGGCCGGTCCCTGCAGAAAGGATTGCCCGCAAAACAGCAGTGTAGGCTGTGACCGGGCGGCCAGCATCGGCACCAGTTTATCCAGGCTGCCCCGGCCAAAGAGGGTTTGTTGATTACTGTACAGCTCACTCAGGTTCTCACTCACCAGCGCATCCTTTTTACATTTCGCTAAAATCTGAGTGTAACGAAAAGCGCGGCGTCGACACTGGCAAACTTTCTGATAACGCATCGGCAAAAAGTTGATCACCTTCGCAAAACAGAAATTCACCGTGGGCGGGGTGGTGCTTTCCTGCGGATGTTACCCTTAACATGTTATCGGTAACAGCGTTTGTCGGGATGTGTAAACATCTTACAGATGCACTGTTTTGTCGCCCTCCGGGGATCATGATAATAAATCGACACTGAATTCCGTTCGGTGCACAAGGTGGAGAAAAGCTATGCCATTACTCTATGTGGCGATTGGCGTCGCGCTACTGCTGCTGCTGATGATTCGCTTTAAGCTCAATGGTTTTATTGCGCTGATCCTGGTGGCGCTGGCGGTCGGCGTGATGCAGGGCATGCCGGTGAATAAAGTCATTACCTCAATCAAAGCGGGCGTAGGTGGCACGCTGGGCAGCCTGGCGCTGATCATGGGCTTTGGGGCCATGCTTGGTAAGTTGCTGGCCGACTGCGGCGGCGCGCAGCGTATTGCCACCACCCTGATTGAAAAATTTGGTACAAAGCACATTCAGTGGGCGCTGGTGCTGACCGGTTTTATCGTCGGATTTGCGTTGTTCTACGAAGTTGGCTTTGTGCTGATGCTGCCGCTGGTATTCAGCGTGGCGGCGTCAGCGCGTGTGCCGCTGCTCTATGTCGGGGTGCCGATGGCGGCTGCTCTGTCCGTGACGCACGGTTTTCTTCCGCCGCATCCTGGCCCAACCGCTATCGCCACGCTGTTTAACGCTGACATGGGTAAAACGCTGCTGTTTGGTACGCTGTTGGGTATCCCAACGGTGATTCTGGCAGGTCCGGTATACGCCCGTTTCCTGAAAAATATCGACAAACCGATCCCGCAGGGGCTCTATAACCCGAAAACCTTTACCGAAGCGGAAATGCCGGGTTTTGGCGTCAGCGTCTGGACGGCACTGGTGCCGGTGGTGCTGATGGCGCTGCGTGCCGTGGCAGAGATGTTGCTGCCTAAAGGCCACGTGCTGCTGCCGTATGCAGAGTTCTTTGGCGACCCGGTGATGGCGACCCTGATTGCCGTGCTGATTGCGATCTTCACCTTTGGGCTGAATCGCGGTCGCACGATGGAGCAGGTGATGGATACCCTGACCGACTCGATCAAAATCATCGCTATGATGCTGTTGATCATCGGCGGTGGCGGGGCCTTTAAACAGGTGCTGGTGGACAGCGGCGTGGATAAATATATCGCCAGCATGATGCACTCGACTCAGCTGTCACCCATCTTTATGGCCTGGTCGATTGCCGCAGTGCTGCGTATTGCACTTGGCTCTGCCACGGTAGCGGCGATTACCGCCGGGGGCATCGTGGCACCGCTGATTGTCACCAGTGGTGCCAGCCCGGAACTGATGGTGATTGCCGTGGGGTCTGGCAGCGTGATCTTCTCGCACGTTAACGACCCTGGCTTCTGGTTGTTCAAAGAGTATTTCAACCTGACTATTGGCGAAACCATCCGCTCCTGGTCGGCGCTGGAGACCATTATTTCGGTCTGCGGTCTGGTGGGTTGCCTGCTGCTCTCCTGGGTGATCTGACCTTTGGCCGCTTGCAACCCTGCCAGCGGCGCTCTGCTTTTGCCTCAGGTGTAGCTTTCAACATAAAAAGGGCCGCAAAGTGCGGCCCAACCTGTTAAATCAATCTGACGCCTTAATGAGGCGGCTCAAAACCCGCTTTTACCATTTGTTCCCGCAGCGCGTGTGCAATGTCACGGTTGCCTCCGGTAACGGGGTAGATAACGTTATTCACCACATCATCAAGGTAGTGCTCGTCAAACTCCTGCTGAGAGAGCTGCGTGCCGCCTTCATCGTTGATGGCGAAAGTCCCTTTGATGTGGTTACCGCTGTTTTTTGCCTTGAGGCTGTAGCGGCCCATGCTGGTATTAATCGTGCTCATAAGATCTCCTCGCGACTCATTTTTAATATCATCACTATTGAGGCCTGCCTTGCCGCCTAAATTTTAGCCAGGAGTGGTGAGTAAAACGAAGAAAGAGGGCCGCTAATAATGGGTGTTGCGATCGCTATCTCAGAATATAAATAAAGGGCGGCATCGGTGAACTTTTGGCCTGTTGAAGCCTAAGTGAAGCGGCATGCCAAAGATTCCTGTCTATACTGCTTACAGGAAGCGTGTCTAATCAGTGAGGGGAAAAGGAAATGAAAATTATTCTGTGGATTATCGCGATTATCTTTATCGTCGGCCTGCTGACTCTGACAGGGGTGTTCAAACTTATTTTCTGATTTCTGTTAAAGCTTCAGCGACAGCGGGCACCTAATCAGGTGCCCGAATTGTTTTCTGGCTGGCCAGAAGACAGTGTGTAATCGGATCCATCGACGTCCTGGGCAGCAGATCCTGCGAATTCAGGCGCTTTTTACAGTTTGCGCAGCGGGCACCATGAACGTTGCGCTGGCCCTCCCGGTAGTCAGTAAAAAAGAACCGGGCGCTTCCACACTGACTGCAGCGTATCTTCATCACCATCCTCTCTCACCCTCCTTTTATCCTGCATTAACAGATGCCAGTCCCTGACCGCTTAAGCGGACGTTATCTATTGCCAGGGAATACTATTCCGGACGGCGATCAGAAAAGTAGTTTCTTATGACGTTGATTGTTTGTTGCCAAATGCGAAAACCGCCCCTAAAAAGCACTTCATTGATCCTGATCAGGGTTTCTCTCTCACTGGCTAAAATATCCGCGAATAGCCTGCTCTGACTGGGGTTGATGGCACAGCAGGCTTCTTTTTGTCTGAGAGGGAGCGGGATCTGCACGGAGAAATTTAAGATTTTCTGTTCAATAAGCGACCAGTTGGGTGAGGGCAGCCACGAGCAGCAGAAAAACCGGCTGTTAGCGATAAAATCTGCAGCCCGCAGCACGGCAAAAAAAAGGCGTTTCAGGGCTGGAATTGTCAGTAAGAACAGGAATACATCTTAGTAAGCTTTTTCTTTTTAACGTCAATGACGTAACTATTTAAAATTGAAAAGGTTCGCCTTTCCAGCGGGTTAGCAACAGGAGTACCCTTTGCGCGTGATACCTGTTGAGGGGGGTTAAGCAAGCCGAAAAGCAGGAAAGTGTGATGGATGTACGGAAAGTCGATATTTATCACTTTTTCATCAAATCATGCTGGACAAATCCCTCAGCAATTGCTGTACTAGACCCCGACACAGTTTAGTGTCCATTTTTCATGTAAAGGTAATATAGATGTCTAAGATCAAAGGTAACGTTAAGTGGTTTAATGAATCTAAAGGATTCGGTTTCATTACTCCTGAAGATGGCAGCAAAGATGTATTCGTACATTTCTCTGCAATCCAGAGCAACGGCTTCAAAACTCTGGCTGAAGGTCAGCGCGTAGAGTTTGAAATCACCGACGGCGCTAAAGGCCCATCTGCTGCTAACGTTATCAGTCTGTAAGTTAACAGTCAGAATTCTAAAAACCCGCCTTATGGCGGGTTTTTTTATGGCTTTAATCTGCGCTTCATCCCTTTCATCGTAACCTCTGTAATCGTCCCTGTTGCCGCACAAACTGCGCGGCGGTTCACAATAAATCTCCGTAACATATTTATAACAACCCAATATGCAGCTTTTTAGCTTGCGACGCTATATAACTGTGCGACAGAACCCGGTGAGTGAGGAGAGAGGATGAACATACGTCAGGCAGCGTTGAAAGACAGTTTTGCGTTGAGTGCCTTACTGAGCGAGTTAGGCTACGGCGGCACCGAAAGCTTTATTGAACAGCGTCTGGCGCAGTTGTGCAGCGATCCCAGTGAAGCGCTGCTGGTGGCTGAACATGGCAGTCAGGTGCTGGGTTTCCTTTCCCTGCATTTTATTCCTCAGCTGGCCCTGGCCGGTGATTTCGCTCGCATCAGCTATTTCTGCATTGCAGAAGGAGAGCGCAGCAAAGGCGTCGGCCAGCAGTTGCTTCAGCATGCCGAAGCGCTGGCGGCGCGTCGTGGCTGCGATCGCATGGAAGTCCATTGCCACCAGTCACGTCTCAAGGCAAATCAGTTCTACACCCGCGAAGGCTATGTTGAATCACCCTGTTATCTCATCAAAGATCTGCAAGCGAGTTGAATTCCCGTCCTGCGGCGATGACCAGCGCCCCGGCAATCATCTCCCGCTGTTCATCCCTGAGGCTGGCGATGCTGACGCGGATAAACTGCGTGGGGCCAAGCCGGCAGCGCTCGCCTGGCACGACCGCAATACCGCGGGCCGCCAGCGTAATCATGGCGAACTGCTCCGATGCCACCGGGATATAGAGGCTTAACCCGTCGCGAAGCGGCAGAGAGAGGCCGCATTGTGCCAGCGACGCCAGCATCGCTTCGCGTCGTTGCCGGTAGAGGGCGCGCGCGGTGGCAATCTGCCGTTGCGTCTCCTCATCCTCAAGCAACCACGCGACTGCGTCCTGCAGAATGCGGCTGGTCCAGCTGACACCAAAATTTCGCCATGACTGAATGCGTCTGACCATCTCCGAAGTCGCAGAGAGCACCGCCAGCCGCAGATCCGGTCCGTAGGCTTTGGAAAACGAACGGATGTGCAGTGTTCGCTCAGGAAAATACACGCCCAGGCTCCAGCTCGCCTCCGCGGAGAGATCGCCAATCCCATCATCCTCAACGATCAGTGTGCTGCTCTGTTGGAGAACCTGTGCCAGCGCCTGACGTCGCGCCGCGCTGATGCTGTTCCCGGTAGCGGAGTGGGTGCGGGGCTGATAGATCAGCATCACCGGTGCCTGCTCCAGCAGGAGAGACAGGACCTCAGGGCGCGGCCCCTGATCATCACATGCCAGCGGCAGAATCTCTGCGCCGACATTATCCAGTATATCGAGCAGCCGGGTCGCGGTCGGATCCTCAATAATTACCCGATCACCTGGTGAAACCAGGGTTTGCACCAGCAGGTTCATCGCATCAAAGCCGCCATCCGTTGCAAGAAACGCTTCTGCCGCGTAAGGCCAGCGCGGCTTAATCGCCTGAAGCAGTGGCGCTGAAATCGCTTCACGGGCGTAGCTGTTGAGCTGTGGTGAGCGCAGGGCCGCCTGCAGCGCGTGCTGCAGGTCAGGCAGCAGGGCGGGGTCGGGCGAGGCCAGAGTCAGGTCAGCCCGGATGTTTTCGCCGTAGTTGCCAATCTTCTCAAAGCGAATCGGACGCGGCATTACTGTGTTGCCACTTACCCAGACACCGCTGCGACCCTTGCCCGCCAGTACTTTCTGCTTTCTGAGTTGCGCCCAGGCAGCAGAAACGGTTGCCGGACTGACACCCAGCCGTTCCGCGATATCCCGCACTGCAGGCATCTGCATACCTGTTGCGATCTGTCCGTCACGAATCAGCGCGGAGGCAGCCTGTGCGATGCCTTTCACCGAAGGCGATTTTATCTGGCTGCAAAACCAGTTGAGGTCGACGCTCTCTGTCATAAGAAAATACTTTGTTCAGTAACAAAATAGTGATTGTTCAGATGAGTATTGCGGATCTAGTATCAAATTCAAGCACTATTTTGAGACCGTCCCGACGGCGCAGCGTAAACGGAGAGATCATGACAAGGCTACTCATCAGACTGGCGGTACGCGACTGGGACTACTTCACCCCGCTGGTGCTGGGCGATATCAGACCGGAAGGCTTTGAGTTACAGATCGACCGCGTTGGCACGCTGGTGAATGACCTGGCGACCAGCCCCGATTACGATGCCGGTGAAGTCTCATTCAGCCGTTACGCCCAGAGCCGGGCCAGAGGCGACAAGTCGCTGCTCGGACTGCCGCACTTCCTGATGCGCGGCTTCCGCCAGCGCTGCATCATCACCACCGCCAGCAGCCCCATCACCACACCAGCAGAGCTGAAAGGCAAAAGGATTGGCGTGACCGGCTGGCAGGATTCGGGCAATACCTGGACACGCACGGTGCTGCGTGAAGCGGGCGTCGAAATTGATGATGTTTTCTGGTATGCCGGCCGTCTTACTGCCGATCATCCGATAGTCGATCGGCTGGCGGGATTTGGCCGGCCTGGACGCATTGAACCGGCTCCCGGCGAGCGACCGCTGATTGAGATGCTGCAGGCGGGTGAACTGGATGCCATCTTCACGCCGTTTATGCCGGAGGGCTTTTTCCTGCCTGATTCGGGTTTGCGGCAGCTGCAGACCGATTTTTATCAGGCGGAGCGGGACTACTTCAACCGTGTCGGCTATGTGCCGGGCATTCATATTCTGGCGCTTAAACCGGCGCTGGCGGCTGAGCATCCCTGGCTGCCTGCGGCGTTAAGTGAGGTCATCGATCGCTCTTACCAGCTGTGGATGCAGAAGAGAAAGAAATATGCCGACACGACGCCGTGGCTGCTGGACGATTTGCGACGCACTGCGCAGGAATTACCAGCGGACTGGAATCAGAATGGCTTTAACGTTAACAGGAAGATGATTGCGGACTTTGGTCGCGAGCTCTATGAGCAAGGGTTGACTCACCAATTACTGACGCCGGAAGCGATGTTTCCGGCCGCTGCGGGAGAAGTGAAATGATGAAAGTGGCACTGGGACAATTTGCGGTGAGCCGCGAATGGCAGGATAACGCCAGTATCTGTCTGGACTTAATGCAGCGTGCGTCAGAAGGGGGCGCCGATCTGCTGGTCCTGCCGGAAGGCGTGCTGGCGCGTGATATTGCTGACCCTGATTTAGTGCTGAAGGCGGCGCAGCCGCTGGATGGCCCTTTCCTGAGCCAGCTGCTGGCGGCCAGCAAGCACACGGCGCTGACCACCATGATGAGCGTTCATGTTCCCACCGATCAGCAAAAAGCGCTCAACGTACTGGTCGCTATCCGCAACGGTGAAATCATCGCCGCCTATGAAAAGCTGCATCTGTACGATGCCTTTGCAATGCAGGAGTCGCAGCGGGTTAATCCGGGTCACGTCATTCCGCCGCTGATTGAGGTCGCGGGTATGAAAGTCGGATTAATGACCTGCTATGACGTGCGCTTCCCGGAGCTGGCGCGTCGGCTGGTGCTGGATGGTGCAGACGTGCTGGTGCTGCCTGCCGCCTGGGTTAAAGGGCCGCTGAAAGAGATGCATTGGGAACTGCTGACCCGCGCCCGTGCACTTGAGAACACCTGCTATATGGTGGCGGTGGGCGAGTGTGGCCCACGCAATATCGGCAACAGTCTGGTGGTCGATCCGCTGGGCGTCGCGGTGGCGAATGCGGCGGAGTCGCCAGCACTGCTGTTTGCCGATCTCGATCCTGAGCGCGTCGCCTATGCCCGCCGGGTATTGCCGGTACTGGAGAACCGACGCTTCGCCCGTCCCGAACTCAACTGATCTGCTGAACCAGGAATCCATTATGATGAAGAGAGCAACCGCCTTAATCGTGGCGATGGGGTTGACTGCATCCCTGGCGCAGGCTGCCGACGCTATTCCGGTGCAAAAAGTTGATCAGGCCCTGCATGATAGGCTGCCGGATGAGATCAAAAAAGCGGGCAAAATGATCTCAGTGAACAACGGTTCTTTCCCGCCCTATGAAATCGTTAATGGTCCGCACTCGATGGAGGGGGCTTCTGCCGAGTTAACCACCGCGCTGGCGCAACTGCTGGGTGTGAAGATCGAACATGCGACGGTGAGTGGTCTGTCGGGCGTACTCACCGGCATTAATGCTGGCCGTTATCAGTTGGCGATTGGCCCGATTGGGGATTACCCGGACCGCCAGCAGAAAGTGGACTTCATCGATTTTGTGCAGGAGTTCGTGGTGTTCGGCGTGCAGAAAGGCAATCCGGCGAAAATCAACCAGTTGGGCGACACCTGCGGCAAGCGTATTGCCGTTATGGCCGCTGGCTCTGCAGAACAGGTCATCCGTAAGCAGTCAGCGCAGTGTGTGGCCGACGGAAAACCGGCCGTGACGGTGCAGGCCTTTACCGATCAGCCGTCGTCCATTCTGGCTGTACGTTCTAAACGTTCCGATGCCTTCTTCTCCTCTCAGGCTCCGCTGACTTACTTTGTTAATCAGGCGAAGGGGCAACTTGAGCTGGCGGGCAAAGGGCAGAAAAACGGTTTTGGCGATATCTTCCAGGGCACGGTGGTGCCAAAGGATTCGCCGCTGGGTCAGGTGGTGCTGGATGCCTACAAAGAGCTG
Organism: Pantoea sp. RCC30.1; assembly: GCF_058148845.1. Classification (NCBI taxonomy): domain Bacteria; kingdom Pseudomonadati; phylum Pseudomonadota; class Gammaproteobacteria; order Enterobacterales; family Erwiniaceae; genus Pantoea; species Pantoea sp. RCC30.1. The sequence continues at coordinate 10,836 of NZ_JBXUHX010000051.1, forward strand.
TATCAGAACGGCACTTATGCGGCGATCATGAAAAAGTGGCAGCTTGAAGGCAACATGACCAAAGCACCCGGACTGAATCTGGCGAAAGAGGCCAGCAAATGAGCCCGCCTCGCCATCTGCACCGCGATGAGAGTAGCGAGGCGCAGCTGCGCGACGTGGCATTCGCCCGCAGCGCGCCCACTTACGGACGATGGATCAGTTGGATTGTGGTGCTGGTAATCGGCTCGAATCTGTTGTGGCTGGTGGCAACTAATCCGAACTTTGAATGGCAGGTGGTACTAAAGTGGTTTACCGAAGAGTCCGTGCTGAAAGGGTTGCAGGTTACTCTGGGGCTGACGGTCGTGTCGATGATACTGGGCACGCTGCTGGGCCTGCTGCTGGGCGTGTGGCGGCTCTCTGAGAACCGGCTGCTACGCGGCGTTGCCGGGCTCTATATCTGGTTTTTCCGGGGCACGCCGCTACTGGTGCAACTGATCTTCTGGTACAACCTCTCCACGCTGTTTCCCATGCTGTCGCTGACGCTGCCGTGGACCGACGTCACGCTGGCCAGCTGGAACACCAACGATCTGATTACACCGCTAACGGCGGCTATTGCCGGGCTGGCGCTGAATGAAGCGGCTTATATGGCGGAAATTATTCGTGCCGGTCTGCTGTCGGTGGATAATGGTCAGGTGGAGACCACCCAGGCCTTTGGCATGAGCCGGTCGAGGGCGCTGCGACGTATCATTATTCCTCAGGCGATGCGGTCTATTATTCCGCCCACGGGCAACCAGTTGATCAGCATGATCAAGGCGACGTCACTGGTCAGCGTGATCGCGATGGGTGATCTGCTTTACTCGGTGCAGGCGATCTACAATCGCACCTTCGAGATCATCCCGATGCTGATGGTGGCAGTGATCTGGTATCTGCTGATCACCTCCATTCTCAATCTGGGCCAGTCCGCTATCGAGCGCTATTACGCGCGTGGCACTCGCCGCGTAGCCAGTGTCCCCAGACGCGCCGCCGTAGCAGGTAACACGCAACCCCAGCAGGAGGAGCGATGAGTCAGAGTGAACCCCTGGTCTGCGCCCGTAACGTGCAGAAGAATTATGGCGATAATCAGGTTCTGAAAGGGATCGATCTTGATGTTTTTCCCGGAGAAGTCGTTGTGATTCTCGGACCATCCGGTTCCGGTAAATCCACGTTTCTGCGGTGCATCAATCACCTTGAAGAGATGAATGCCGGATCGATTCGGGTCGGCGATGAGCAGATTGGCTATGTGCTGAAAGGGCATGTGCTGCACCGGCTCTCGCCACGCCAGATTGCCCGTCAGCGGCAGAAAATCGGTATGGTGTTTCAGCAGTTCAATCTCTATCCGCATATGACGGTGCTGCAGAACATCATTGAAGCGCCCATCGGTGTGCATAAATTTCCACGTCAGGAAGCGATGGCCCATGCCCGAGCGCTGCTGGCGACGGTGGGATTAAGTGATAAAGCGGACGCCTGGCCGCGTCACCTGTCGGGCGGACAGCAGCAGCGTGTGGCGATTGCGCGGGCGCTGGCGATCAAACCGCAGCTGATGCTGTTTGATGAGCCGACCTCTGCGCTTGATCCTGAGTTGGTGGGAGAAGTACTGGCGACCATGCGTACCCTGGCCGATCAGGGATTAACGATGATCGTGGTGACCCATGAAATCAGTTTTGCGCGGGAAGCCGCCGATCGCGTCGTCTTTATGGATGGGGGTGTGGTGGTGGAGCAGGGCACGCCGGATGAGGTGATCGCGAATCCACAGCATCCACGGACCCAGGCGTTTCTAAGCCGCTTCATCTGAGTTCTTACTTACTCTGTTACAGATTCCACTTGTAGCCACAGGCAAACTGCGCGTAAATAACAGTTACCGTGATTCGATAAAGTTGAAAGGTTAAATATGGAAGGTATCAGTATTGCCAAGCTGCTGATTATCGGTGCGCTTATCGTACTGCTTTTTGGTACCAACAAGTTGCGCTCACTGGGCGGCGATCTGGGCTCCGCGATTAAGGGCTTCAAAAAAGCCATGAAAGACGAAGATACCAGTGCAACCCGAACAACGGCTGAAGACGTGCCAGCAGAACGCGTCGTTCATAAAGATTAATCGGTTATTTGCTGCAAATAACTGTTACTTTTTATTTCAGGCCATTTCAGGCACGTTTAAAAAAACCAGGCTGTCTCCAGTCTGGTTTTTTGTTTTTCAGGCTTCTCATAGCAGAGGCGTGCTTATTTCACTTCTTCGCCTTTAGCCTGCATATCCGCATGATAGGAAGAGCGGACAAACGGACCGCACGCGGCATGGGTGAAGCCCATCGCCATCGCTTCTTCTTTCATCTCATCGAACTCAGCCGGGCTAACGTAGCGCTGAACCGGCAGGTGATGACGACTCGGCTGCAGATACTGGCCCAGTGTCAGCATGGTGACGCCGTGGCGACGCAGATCGCGCATCACTTCCACGATTTCGGCGTTGGTTTCACCCAGGCCAACCATCAGACCCGATTTGGTCGGGATATGCGGATGCGCTTCTTTGAAACGCTCCAGCAGCTTCAGTGACCACTCGTAGTTAGCGCCCGGACGCACCTGACGGTAGACACGCGGGACGTTTTCCAGGTTGTGGTTAAACACATCCGGTGGCGTCGCGGTGAGAATCTCCAGCGCGCGATCCATGCGGCCACGGAAGTCCGGCACCAGCGTTTCAATTTTGATTGTGGGATTTTTTTCGCGAATCGCGCTGATGCAGTCAGCAAAGTGCTGAGCGCCACCATCACGTAAATCATCGCGGTCAACCGAGGTGATCACCACGTAGCGCAGGCCCATATCGGCAATCGTCTGCGCCAGTTTTGCGGGTTCGTTAGCATCAGGCGCATTAGGACGGCCATGAGCCACATCGCAGAACGGACAACGACGGGTACAGATTGCACCAAGGATCATAAAGGTGGCAGTGCCGTGGTTAAAGCATTCGGCGAGGTTAGGGCAGGACGCCTCTTCACACACCGAGTGCAGCCCGTTTTTACGCATCGCAGCTTTAATGCCCTGAATACGACTGGAGTCAGCTGGCAGCTTGATTTTCATCCATTCCGGCTTACGCAACATCTCCTGCCGTTCAACAGCCACGGTTTTCACCGGGATTAGCGCCATTTTGTCTGCGTCACGATATTTGACGCCGCGTTCCATCTGAATTGGTTTACTCATAAATCAGCAGGTTCCGGTCGGATTGCGATTTGAAAGCGTTCCCAATCAAACCGGGAAGGGGGCTTTCAACTTTATTTGAAAAAAGTGCAAAAATTATATCATCACATCGCCTGCGAAGCAGCCACAGTCAGCACGGATACGTTACATATTTGTAAATTCGCATTCTGCGTTAAGGCTTAACAGGGAGATCGCCTGATATCCATTCAACATTTTCATAACCTGACAGCCGCGCAAAGGCGCTGACCAGCGGAGAACGTACCTGCTCCGTTGTCACCTCTGGCTCAAAATTTTTCAACTGGGTCATGCTCATCCCGGCGTAACCACAGGGATTGATGCGCAGGAAAGGCGACAGATCCATGGCCACATTCAGTGCCAGGCCGTGAAACGAACAGCCTTTGCGGATGCGTAATCCCAGTGAACAGATCTTCTCCTCCCCGACATAGACGCCAGGGGCATCCGCGCGGGCGCGGGCGCTGACGCTGAACTCTGCCAGAGTCGCAATCACCGTCTCTTCCAGAATGGTCACCAGCTGACGCACGCCGAGCTTACGGCGTTTAACATCGATCAGGACGTACATCACCTGCTGTCCCGGCCCGTGATAGGTAACCTGGCCGCCACGATCGCTCTGCACCACCGGAATATCGCCTGGCATCAGCAGATGCTCCGCTTTTCCCGCCTGACCCTGAGTAAAGACCGGAGGATGTTCGACCAGCCAGATTTCGTCACGACTCTGGTCATCGCGCTGGTCGGTGTAGTGATGCATGGCGTCGGAGACAGATTGCCAGTCGCACAGACCGGACTGACGGACAAAGAGGGTTTCAACTGACAAAACGAGTGCCCGCTAAAGGAAATAACGTTAAGAATAACGTCGGCAAACCGTCAGGCAGAGGCGCCTTGCCGACCCGTAAATTACAGGACCATCCGCACGATTTCGATGTTGCCCAACTCTTCGTACAGGCGTTCAACCTGCTCGATGTGGGTGGCGGTGATAGTGATGTTTACGGAGTGATAGTTGCCTTTGCTGCTCGGCTTAACTTCAGGGCTGTAATCGCCGGGCGCATGACGTTGCACCACTTCAACCACTTGATCAACCAGCTCCGGTTGCGCCAGACCCATTACTTTGTAGGTAAACGGGGTAGGAAATTCGAGCAGCTCATTCAGTTTGGTTTTCATATTAACTCCGGTGCATAAAAAACAGGCTCCCGCCTGAGCGGGAGCATCATAATATCTTGTAATGGGGGCGAAGGGGTGATTTTTCAATCACCCGTTGCGCTTAACCGAACCAGTGATGGAACATCAGTTTGATGTAATCAACGATACGCCCAAAGAAACCACCCTCAGAGACTTCGTTCAGCACTACCAGCGGACGCTGTTCGATAGTCTTGCCATCCAGCTGGAAGTTGATGCTGCCCACCACCTGGTTTTTCTTCAGTGGAGCATGCAGTTCCGCGTTGGTCAGCACATAGCTGGCTTTCAGATCTTTCATGCGGCCACGTGGAATGGTCAGGTAAGCATCTTTTTCCACGCCCAGCTGCACACGGTCATTATCACCGAACCAGACTGGCTCAGAAGCGAACTCTTTGCCTGCTTTCAGTGGCGCAACAGTTTCAAAGAAACGGAAGCCCCAGGTGAGCAGTTTCTTGCTCTCAGTTTCACGGCCTTTATAAGTATGGCCGCCCATCACAGCGGAGATCAGGCGCATCTGACCTTCGGTCGCTGACGCCACCAGGTTGTAACCGGCTGAGTTAGTATGACCGGTTTTGATCCCATCCACGTTCAGGTTGGTATCCCACAGCAGACCATTACGGTTCATCTGACGGATATTGTTGAAGGTGAACTCTTTCTCTTTATAGACAGCATACTCTTCCGGCACGTCGCGGATCAGCGCCTGGCCAATCAGCGCCATGTCGCGCGCAGAGCTGTACTGCCCTTCAGCGTCCAGGCCATGCACGGTCCCGAAGTGAGTATTCTGCAGGCCAATCGCTTTGACGTAGTTGTTCATCAGGTTAACGAATGCATCCTGGCTGCCGGCGACATAGTCGGCCATCGCCACGCAGGCATCGTTACCGGACTGTAGCACAATCCCACGGGTCAACTGAGAAACCGGTACGCGGTCGCCTGGCTTCAGGAACATCAGCGAGGAGCCTTTGAACACCGGGTTACCGGTCGCCCATGCATCCGGTCCAACGGTGACCAAATCGTCCTGATGAATTTTGCCCGCTTTAACGGCCTGACCAATGACATAGCTGGTCATCATCTTGGTCAGACTGGCAGGATCGCGGCGTGCATCGGCGTTTTTCTCTGCCAGCACTTTGCCTGAGTTGTAGTCGATAAGGACATACGCTTCGGCATCAATGTCCGGCACGCCCGGAATCATGGTCTTGAGATTGACGTCATCAGCAATAGCAGCATGGCTGAGAGAGAAAGCGATCAGTGATCCCACTGTCAGGCGTTTCAGCAAACGAGATGATTTCAGCGTGTTCATGTGTAGGACTACAACATCCGTGAGTTTGAGGTTAAAAATGTCACTCATCATACCCAATGCCAGATTATCTGGCACCGGGCATGATGATTGGGTTGTTAGCAGACGTAACGTGCAGTGGTCTGATAAGCGATTTAGCGACGCGTGTTCGTAATAAATGAAGCCGTCTGGCCTTCACTGCTCAGGCGCTGTTGCAGCACAGCCGCTTCGGCGCGGGAGGCGTAACCGCCGAGCTGAATACGATAAACATTGTTGCCCGCGTCTTCGACCTTACCAGGCACGCCATAATGCTGGCTCAGGCTTTTCATCATCTGCTGAGCACGCGCCGGATCATTCAGCGCACCGACCTGCACC
>NZ_JBXUHX010000052.1:0-16582 GCF_058148845.1 Pantoea sp. RCC30.1
GGATAAAGAGCAGCGGCGGATGGAGACGGCGCAGCTGCTGGCGGAAATCGGCAGCCAGGCGGGCGACATCGCGCGGACGCAGGGCGAGATTGCGGCGACCAGAGCGGCCACGGAGAAGATGAAGAACATCTCGCCGGACCAGAAGAAGGACGCCGAAGCGCAGTGGCGGAAAGCGAATCCGGGTCTGGAGCCGACCGCGGCCGACATCACCGGACAGGTCTATCAGACGCTGTACAACCGGGAGATGCTGGCTACAGGCCAGGGAACCGGCGGGTCGGTTCAGCAGGGTATCAGCGCGGCGACCGCGGCGATACAGGGGCTGGCGGGGGGCAACATTGCCCAGGCATTGAGCGGTGCGGCCGCACCTTATCTGGCGGAGCAGATACATAAGCTTACGACCACGAAAGGCCCGGACGGCAAGGACGTGGTGAACGTTCAGGCGAACCTGATAGCGCACGCTGTGGTGGGTGCGGTGACGTCATACGCATCGGGAAATCCGGCACTGGCGGGCGCCTCTGGTGCGGCGATGGGCGAGTACATCGCGCAGCAGATGTATCCGGGGGTCAAGCGCGAAGACCTGAGTGAGGAGCAGCGGCAGACCATCAGCGCGCTGGGCACGCTGGCGGCGGGCCTGGCGGGCGGCATTGCCGGAGACAGCGCGGGCGGTGCGGTGGCGGGCGCGCAGGCGGGGAGAAATGCGGTTGAGAATAACTGGCTGAGCGTTCAGGAAGCCGACAGAAAGAGACAGCTGGAGACGAAGCGCGACTACCTGAAACAGGAACTGACATCGGCTGAAACGAAAGAACTGGCAGATATTAATCAGTCAGATAAAGCGCGTAATAAAGCAATAAAATCGGCCTGCACTGATGGCAATAAAGGTGGAGCGGCCTGTGGTGCTCTGATTGGCCCGGCACAGGATGCACTGAAGAAGTACGGTGAAAATGCCACCTACTCATTATTGTACAAAGATTTATACCCACAGGATGTGAAAAATCTGGAAGGTGTTTTGCAGGGACTGGATGCAGGCAGCATCAGCCGCGACCAGGCCATCACAGCAATAGCAAAGGCCTCCGGTGTAAGCTGGGAAACAGCAGCAGGCCGTTATGATACAGCAATGCAAACTCAGGAGCTGACTGCCGCTCTGGCTGGTGCTTATGGGCTGAAGAGTGTAATTAAGGAACCGACAAAAGAGAGTTCAGCTAAACAACAATCTCAGCCTTCAACGGGAAGAACAGCAGAGCCAAATAGAATTGCTGTTGACGAGGAAGCTTCAGGATGGTCACAGTACGATAAATACCGTAATGAAAGTGGAGACTGGAACTGGCCTGCAAAATTAGGTTTTGCCGAAGAACCAGTTAAAACAACGCTTCCTGTAGGTACTCGTTTGGATAGGTATGGAGAACCAAGTAGGTCTTTCCTGGCACCTAAGGGAACTCCTTATGAACAGCGCGCTCTTGCTCCTGGAGCGGGCGCAGAAAAATATTATGAATATGAGGTCATTAAACCTTTGCCAGTCATACAAGGAAAAATAGCCCCTGCTTTCGGTGAGGCTGGAGGAGGCATTCAGATTCTGCCTAATATGCAAGAGCGTGTGAATGTTGAATGGCTTCTGAAAAATGAATATATCCGTGAGGTTCACTAATATGCTAAGTATTGAGGAATTGCAAAAGAAAGTTGATGAACTGATTTTCAAAGCAGGCCTGCCAAGGCTTTCAGTTAATCTTTGTACAGCTCCTATTGGTGATGGAACTCCTTATATTTCATTTGAGAACGAAAAGTATAATTACATTTGTTCCGAAAGAGGATATGAGTTCTCCAGAAAGGTTACAGATTCAACAGATGAGCTACTTTATTGGATTATGTCAGAGCTTGCTTATAAGATCGCATTTCAATATGAATTAGAAAATCGTATTGGGGGTAGAGATGGAAGGCGTATTGCTTTTCCAAATTATATTGAGCTAATGACGAAAATGAATTCGTCATGGAAATCAAAAGCAGAAGATGAAATTGAAAAAACTCTTGCTGCCAGTCCTTACGACGATAGCCTCTACTAATACTTTTAATTCAATTAATCCCGGCTACCGAGCCGGGATGTCTTTACTTGTCGATTACACCCCAGCCAGCCGGATGATCAACTGCCCCGGCCCGGTGATCACCTCGATCTTCTGCCCGGTCGTAAATCCCAGCGCCTCCAGCCATCGACCTTTAATGGTCAGCTGTGGAAGCGGATTCGGCTGGCCTTTATTAGGCCGGTACCCCACTTTGTAATAATGCGCCTGCGATTTGCTTGCGGCGGTTGTGGGCGTGCGGGTATCTGACTTATGATGCGTGTCAGCCATGATCAACTCCTCGTTAGTTGCTTATGGTCAGCGGGCTGTCGGTGGTGAGACACCCTCAGTCCGCGCTAAAAAATCTCTCGTTGTGCTCTTCCTGTTCCGTTTTCTCCTGTTCAAATATACACCTTCTGCCGGGTAAACTCGCTTAAAGCCAGGTAATAAACTGCGAGGCGCCTCTGAAAATGGATTCTTTTTTCCGGTCCGCAATTCGCTTATCTTTTCTTGCTGTGGCCTTCTGTACTATCTGTTGCGGAGAGCCTTTCATGCTGTGAACCCCCGTCAGTCTATCTGCCGGATCACGCCCGTATCTTTGCCAAAACCGGTAACAAAGGGATTTCACCGCTTGTGAATGCAGCCGTTTCGAGTGCGATCGGCAGCGACAGCCACTACCTGGTCGAGGCCGATCCGCGGCTTTGTTAATCAGAGTCACGCTGTCGGATGGCACACGGCAGACCGTACTGGTGCCGCAGGTTTATGCGAAGGTAAAACAGGGTGACTTAACCGGCGACGGCGCGTTGATCGGGGGCGGTAGCGTGGCGCTGAACGCCCGCAACGACATCACCAACATCGGCAACACCGTTATGTATTAATAATCTTGGGCTTCAAGCTTCAGAGACTATCGTCCCGGGCGGAGTGGGAGCCGGTGGGGCGGAAGACAGCGGCGGAAGCTGCTGCTGCGAAAGCAGAAAATGTGGCGACTAATACGGCGAAGAATAATCTATCATGGAAAGCAGGTGACTATCTTAATGACTTTAAACCCTCCCCTACAATCTTCTTCATTGCTGGGTTATTTCTGTTGCTTTTCCAACCTCAGAACTCTCCTAAAAGCTGGCCCTGATAGCGAAGCGACTCATTTCCTCCATTTATCTGATGTTGCATTTTCGGTCCATCTGTAAAACTTCATCTCAACAAACACGGCGCGTCGCGCACGCCGGTTATGCCTCAGTTAACGAGGATGCTTTAGCAGCAGGATTGCGCGGTAACACTTTTCAGGAGGAACTTCCTGTGAATAAATCAATGTTAGCGGGTATCGGTATTGGTGTAGCAGCAGCGCTGGGTGTTGCAGCCGTAGCAGGCATGAATGTGTTTGATCGCGGTCCTCAATACGCTCAGGTGCTGGCTGCAACGCCGATCAAAGAGAGCATCAAACAGCCACGTCAGGAGTGCCGTAATGTCACGCTGACTCACCGTCGGGCCGTACAGGATGAAAATCGTCTTGCTGGCTCTGTATTAGGTGCAGTGGCAGGTGGAGTGCTGGGTCACCAGTTTGGTGGCGGTCGCGGCAGGGATGTAGCGACAGTAGCGGGTGCGGTAGCGGGAGGTTATGCCGGTAATCAGGTCCAGGGCGGACTGCAGGATCGGGATACTTACACCACAACCGAACAGCGCTGCAAAACAGTTTACGACAAACAAGAGAAAAAACTGGGATATGACGTGACCTATAAAATAGGCGATCAACAGGGTAAAATCCGTATGGAAAATGACCCCGGCACGCGTATTCCACTGGATCGCAATGGTCAGCTGGTTCTCAACGGCGATCAGGCGTAATTGGGCAAAGCTTTGCCGCTCACGCGGCCACACAGCACAACGTAATACTGAAGTAATGAAAAAGGCGCATCTTAGGGATGCGCCTTTTTTTATCGCCATTTCCCGCGCTTTACCGATTAGCTCAGTAATGCGCGGGCAGGGACATTACGCCTGATGCTCAGCCAGTTGTGAGACAAAGCCATGCACCCACTCAAGCCGCACCTTCCTTTCCGATAGCTCACGGGTAAAACGCAGGCGTGTCGGTCCATCCAGCTTCCACTGCTGAGGCTCTTTCTGCAGCAGGCTAATCAGCCATGTTGGATCCACCTTGTTCTTCGGCGCGAAATCGAAATAACCGCCTTTGTCGCTGGCTTCGATCTTACGCAGGCCGACAGCGCGGGCCTTCAGCCGGATAATCGCCACATCCAGCAGGTTACGCGCCGGGTCGGGCAGCAGGCCGAAGCGGTCAATCATCTCAACCTTCAGCTCCTGCAACTCCTCTTCAGCCTCGGCGCTGGCGATGCGTTTGTAGAGAGAAAGACGGGTGCTGACATCCGGGATAAAGGTCTCGGGCAGCAGGGCGGGCATCCGCAGTTCGACTTCAGTCTGGTTACTGGTGAGATCTTCCAGTGACGGCTCGCGACCCTCTTTCAGCGCATCGACTGCATTTTCCAGCAGCTCCATATAGAGTGTGAAGCCCAGCGTCTCCATCTGTCCGCTCTGCTCATCACCTAGCAGCTCGCCAGCACCGCGAATCTCCAGGTCGTGCGTAGCCAGCGCAAAACCGGCCCCCAGATCTTCCAGTGAAGCGATCGCCTCAAGACGTTTATGCGCATCGGCGGTCATCGACTTCGGATGCGGCGTTAACAGCCAGGCATAAGCCTGATGATGCGAACGGCCAACGCGACCACGCAGCTGATGCAGCTGCGCCAGGCCAAAGTGATCGGCCCGCTCAATGATGATGGTATTGGCGGTCGGAATGTCGATACCGGTTTCGATAATGGTGGTACAGACCAGCACGTTGAAACGCTGATGGTGAAAATCGTTCATCACCCGTTCCAGGTCACGCTCACGCATCTGGCCATGACCAATCGCGACACGCGCTTCCGGCACCAGATCGCTGAGACGCTGCGCCGCTTTCTCAATATTTTCAACGTCGTTGTAGAGGTAATAGACCTGGCCGCCACGCAGAACCTCACGCAGGATCGCTTCGCGGATCACCAGATCGTCAAATTCACGCACAAAGGTTTTCACCGCTAAGCGGCGGGCAGGCGGTGTGGCGATAATCGAGAGATCGCGCATGCCGCTCATGGCCATATTCAGGGTACGCGGGATCGGGGTTGCGGTCAGGGTCAGAATGTCCACATCGGCACGCATCGCCTTGATGCGCTCTTTGTGACGCACCCCGAAGCGGTGCTCTTCATCAACAATCAGCAGGCCGAGATCGTGCCATTTGAGGTCGCTCATCAGCAGCTTATGGGTGCCGATTAAAATGTCGATCTTGCCGTCGCTGGCCTGTTCCAATACCTGCGTCTGCTCTTTGGCGGTACGGAAACGGGACAGCATCTCAATGCGAACCGGCCAGTTAGCGAAGCGATCGCGGAAGTTATCGTAGTGCTGCTGGGCCAGCAGGGTGGTTGGCACCAGCACGGCCACCTGTTTATGGTTTTCAATCGCCAGAAACGCAGCGCGCATTGCCACTTCGGTTTTACCGAAGCCGACGTCGCCGCACACCAGTCGGTCCATCGCCAGCGGCTGGCACATATCACTCAGCACCGCGTTGATTGCCTGCGCCTGATCCGGTGTGGTTTCAAACGGGAAGCTTTCGCAGAACAGCTGATACTGCTCACGATTATGCCTGAAGGCAAAGCCAGTTTTGGCGGCGCGCTGAGCATAGATATCCAGCAGTTCAGCCGCCACATCACGTACTTTCTCCGCCGCTTTCTGCCGTGCGCGTGACCAGGCATCGCTGCCCAGTTTATGCAGCGGGGCGTTATCGTCCGCGCCACCCGCATAGCGGCTGATCAGGTGCAGCGACGAAACCGGCACATAGAGTTTTGCGTCGTTGGCGTAGGAGAGCATCAGGTATTCCGCCTCAATGCCGCCCGCTTCCAGCGTAGTCAGGCCGATATAGCGACCGACACCGTGCTCCAGATGCACTACCGGCTGGCCGGGACTCAGCTCTGCCAGGTTACGGATCAGGATGTCCGGATTGATGGTGCGGCGGGTATCCTGACGGCGACGGCTGACGCGTTCGCCCAGCAGATCGCTTTCGCAAATCAGCGCCCGATTGCCCAGGGTATCAATGAAGCCGCGCTCGCTGGCACCAATCATCAGGCTGAAACGATCTTCGACGATTTCATCAAGCCGATGCACTGGCTGAGGACGCAGTTTAATGCGGGCCAGTAACTCCTGCAGGCTCTCGCGACGGCCTTCACTTTCTACTGAGAAGACCACCGCACCGCTGAAGGTTTCAATAAACTGACGCAGATGATCGAGCGGCGCTTTGGCCTGCGCCTGTACGGCCAGATCGGGCAGCGGGGTATAACCGAGATTGGTATTCGCCGCTTTGGCGGGCAGTACCTCATTGGTCATCTGGATGCGCGGCCAGGCTTTCAGCTCACCCATTAACGCATCGGGACGCAGCCACAGGCTGACCGGCTCCAGCAAGGGACGCATCGGATCAACACGGCGGTTCTCATAACGCGCCTCGGCATCCTGCCAGAAGCGGCTGGCGCTGCCTTCCAGATCGCCGCAGTTCACAATCAGGGTGTTGTCCGGCAAATAGCTGAACAGGCTGGGTAACGGCTGTTCAAAAAACAGCGGCTGCCAGTATTCGATGCCCGCAGGTAGCGTACCTTTACTCACCTGCTGATAGACATGCTCCGACTCGCGGCGCACATCAAAAATTTCGCGCCAGCGGCTGCGGAACAGTTCGATGGCGGCTTTGTCGCTGGGGAACTCATGCGCAGGCAGCAGGTTGATCTCCGGCACCGCTTCCAGCGTTCGCTGACTGTCGACGTCGAACAGGCGCAGGCTGTCGATCTCATCATCGAAAAAGTCGATGCGGTAGGGCTGATCGCTGCCCATCGGGAACAGGTCGAGCAGGGCGCCACGCGTGGCGTATTCACCGTGCTCCATCACCTGATCGACATGGCGATAACCAGCTTGCTCAAGCTGATCGCGCAGGCGGTCGCGTGACAGTTTTTGTCCCTGTTTCATCACCAGCGCATGGCCGTGCAGGAAACTGTGCGGGCAGACACGCTGCATCAGGGTATTGACCGGCATGATCAGCATACCGCGCTGCATTACCGGCAGCTGGTAGAGGGTCGACAGGCGCGCAGAGATAATATCCTGATGCGGCGAGAAGCTGTCGTAGGGCAGCGTTTCCCAGTCGGCGAGGTGTGCCACCGGCAGATCGGTAAACTGGCGGATCTCATCCAGCAGACGCAGGGCGGTTTGGGTATCGGGGGTAATCATCAATACCGGGCCAGCATGGCGTTCGGTAATGCTGGCACACTCCACCGCGTGCGCAGCGCCGATTAACTGGCCGAGCTGGCGGTGATCGCCGGATTTAACGGGCAGGGTATAACGAGTCTGTTCGGGCATGGGATCTCGGGGTTGCTCCATTTTTCCAGGACGTAATCATTCCATATTATGTCAGGGGGATCACCTTTGCGGCACAATTTTCCTGCCGCGCCGCGCTCAACCGGGGGATCGGTCAGCCATTACCCGGCGTCAGGGGTAATGCAGCGGATAGAGAGAGGATAGACGGAGTCTGAGGAGGGATCAGAAAAAACCGCCGTCGCCATGCAGCGACGGGGTTAAACGGGCATTTTATTTTATGGATTGCTGTGTGTAATGCATGCGTGGGCGGTCGATATTTGCCCAGGATAACTCCTGCTCAGGATGATAGCTGAGGTTGCCGTCGTCCCACTTCACGTAGTAGCCGGCTGGTGCGTCTCCCTGCTCAAAGACGTTGATGATTTCGCCTCTGATCTCCCCGGATTTATGTTTAACGATGCTGCCTTTGGGAAATTTCAACATGGTCGCACCCTCTACTGCATGGCGAACAATCACCCTTTACTCTCTTACTGATTGTAGTCTACCCGACCTGGCGCTGAATAATCAGCCAATAAGCGGCGGCTTTATCGGCTATTCCGCGGCTTTGGCGTAAAAGATGACGCATCCGGATGCAACTTTGCTGCCGACTCAGAGGGTTAGAGGTTTCATAAAGCCAGCCGCTCCTTTATCATCCCACTATCTATTTTCAGGCAACGGCTTACTGGATTCCATGTATCAACCTGTCGCGCTATTTATCGGTCTGCGTTATATGCGCGGACGAGCATCGGATCGCTTCGGTCGCTTTGTCTCCTGGCTCTCAACGATTGGCATTACGCTCGGCGTGCTGGCGATGGTCACCGTGTTATCGGTGATGAACGGTTTTGAGCGTGAACTCGAAGGCAATATTCTTGGCCTGATGCCTCAGGCGCTGATTACCAGCGACAAAGGCAGTCTCAATCCCCAACAGCAACCCGCCGCCTCGCTGAATCTGCAGGGCGTTAACCGCATCGCGCCGCTTACCACCGCCAATGTGGTGCTGCAAAGCCCGCGCAGCGTCTCCGTTGGCGTGATGCTGGGCATTAACCCGGATGAAAAAGATCCGCTGACGTCGTTCCTGGTGAATACCCAGCAGAGCGTGCTGCAGGCCGGGCAGTACAATGTGATCCTCGGCGAACAGCTGGCGTCACAGCTTGGCGTAAAACGTGGCGATCAGCTGCGTCTGATGGTGCCGTCGGTCAGCCAGTTCACGCCGATGGGACGTGTACCGAGCCAGCGTCTGTTTACGGTGGCGGGCACCTATGCCGCCAACAGTGAAGTCGATGGTTACCAGATTCTGGTTAATCTTCAGGATGCGTCGCGCGTGATGCGCTATCCGGCCGGGAATATTACCGGCTGGCGACTGTGGCTGGATAAACCGCTGTCGGTTGACAGTCTGAGTCAGCAGACACTGCCCGCGGGCATGGTCTGGAAAGACTGGCGCGAGCGCAAAGGCGATCTCTTCCAGGCGGTGCGCATGGAGAAGAATATGATGGGCCTGCTGTTGAGCCTGATTATCGCCGTAGCCGCCTTTAACATCATCACCTCGTTAGGCCTGCTGATCATGGAGAAGCAGGGCGAAGTGGCGATCCTGCAAACCCAGGGCCTGACGCGGCGGCAAATAGTGGCGGTGTTTATGGTGCAGGGTGCCAGTGCCGGGATTATCGGCACGCTGCTCGGCACGCTGCTTGGTGTTCTGCTCGCCAGCCAGCTCAACAACTTAATGCCGGTGATTGGCCTGTTCCTTGATGGCGCCGCATTGCCGGTTGATATTAATGTGTGGCAGGTGGTCACCATCGCCCTCAGCGCGATGATTGTGGCGCTGTTGTCTACGCTCTATCCTTCGTGGCGCGCTGCCGCCGTTCAACCTGCTGAGGCTTTACGTTATGAGTAACACTCCTTTGTTGCAGTGCCGCGACCTGTGCAAACGCTATCAGGAAGGCAGCGTGCAGACCGATGTGCTGCGCAATGTGGCTTTCAGCCTCCAGCCCGGTGAACTGACGGCGATTGTCGGCAGCTCCGGTTCCGGTAAAAGTACGCTGCTGCATCTGCTGGGCGGCCTGGATGCACCGACGTCGGGCGACGTGGTGTTTGATGGTCAGTCACTGAATGCCATGTCCTCGTCGGCCAAAGCCGAGCTGCGTAACCGCGAGCTGGGCTTTATCTATCAGTTTCACCATCTGCTGCCAGACTTCAGCGCGCTGGAGAACGTGGCGATGCCGCTGCTGATTGGCAAAACCGCCAAAGCAGAAGCGCAGGATCGCGCACGTGAGATGCTGGCTGCGGTCGGGCTGGACCATCGCGCTGCACACCGCCCGTCTGAACTGTCAGGCGGCGAACGCCAGCGCGTGGCGATCGCCCGTGCGCTGGTGAACCGTCCACGTCTGGTAATGGCCGATGAGCCAACCGGCAACCTGGATGCGCGTAATGCCGACGCTATTTTTGAATTGCTGGGCGAACTGAACGTCCGTCAGGGCACCGCGTTTCTGGTGGTGACTCACGATCTGATGCTGGCAAAACGCATGACGCGTCAGATGGAGATGCGTGATGGTCAGTTAAGCGATCAGCTCACCATGGCAGGAGCGCTGTAATGGGTTCGTCGTTATCCCTGTTGCTGGGCCTGCGCTTTAGCCGTGGCCGCCGTCGTGGCGGCATGGTCTCGCTGATTTCGGTGATCTCCACTATCGGGATTGCGCTGGGCGTGGCGGTACTGATTATCGGTCTGAGCGCCATGAACGGTTTTGAGCGTGAGCTGAACAACCGCATTCTGGCGGTGGTGCCGCACGGTGAGATTGAGGCGGTCAATCAGCCGTTTCAGCACTGGCAGTCGATGATTGCCCCGATTGAAAAGGTACCCGGCATTGCGGCGGCTGCCCCTTACGTGAACTTCACCGGCCTGATTGAGAGCGGTGCCAGGCTGGAAGCGCTGCAGGTGAAGGGCGTCGATCCGGCACAGGAGCCGCGCCTCAGCGCACTCCCACAGTTTGTGGCCGATAACGCCTGGTCCTCTTTTGCCGCCGGTAAGCAGCAGATCATTCTGGGCGGTGGCATCGCTAAATCACTCAACGTGAAGCAGGGCGACTGGATCACCATCATGATCCCTAACAATGATGGTGATAACAAACTGCTGCAGCCAAAACGTATCCGGCTGCAGGTCAGCGGGATCCTGCAACTGAGCGGCATGCTCGATCACAGTCTGGCGCTGGTGCCGCTGGCCGATGCGCAGAACTATCTGGATATGGGTGACAGCGTCTCCGGCATCGCCCTGAAGATGACCGACCCGTTCCAGGCGGTGAAACTGGTGCGCGATGCTGGTGAAGCGACCCGCTCTTACGTCTACATCAAGAGCTGGATTGGCACTTACGGCTATATGTACCGCGACATTCAGATGATCCGCGCCATTATGTATCTGGCGATGGTGCTGGTGATTGGCGTCGCCTGCTTTAACATCGTCTCTACGCTGGTCATGGCGGTAAAAGATAAGAGCAGTGACATTGCGGTGCTGCGTACACTCGGCGCTAAAGACCGGCTGATTCGCGCCATCTTTATCTGGTACGGTTTGCTGGCCGGCCTGCTGGGCAGCGTCAGCGGCGTGGTCGCGGGCGTGCTGGTGGCGCTGAACCTGACCTCTCTGGTGCGCGGGCTGGAGTCAATTACCGGTCATCACCTGCTGGCGGGTGATATCTACTTCATTGATTTCCTGCCCTCGGAACTGCACTGGATTGATGTGCTCTCAGTATTGATCACCGCGATTCTGCTAAGTCTGCTGGCCAGCTGGTATCCCGCCAGACGCGCCAGCCGCATTGACCCGGCTCGGGTATTAAGCGGTCAGTGATGAAATGCGGCGCGAATCCTTTTCGCGCCGCATCTGTTTAAGACCTTTGCTGTAGGGTTGTGCCCTCAGCAACCGTTACTATCGGGTGATGTTGACCCGGAATCTGTTTAGAGCGGCTCGCCGCAGCTGCTACGCCAGGAGATTTTATGCGTACACCACGTCGCCGCATACGACTTGCCCGCCTGAAGAAAACCCGGAGAAAAGTGCATCAGCGCTTTCGCCAGCGCATTTTTGAGCGCGATCGTCAGGCCGAACTGGCCGCCCATCCTCAGCCGCATGTTGTGGTGCTGACCGGGGCAGGTATCTCAGCGGAGTCCGGCATCCGGACCTTCCGCGCGGCTGACGGCCTGTGGGAAGAGCATCACGTTGAAGATGTTGCGACGCCCGAAGGCTTTCAGCGCGATCCCGCGCTGGTGCAGCGTTTTTACAATGCGCGCCGCCAGCAGCTGCAGGAGGCGGAGATTCAGCCCAATGCCGCCCATCTGGCGCTGGCAGAGATGGAGCAGGTGTTAGGCGATAACTTTCTGCTGGTCACGCAAAACATCGACAATCTGCACGAGCGTGCAGGGAACAGCCGGGTGCTGCATATGCACGGTGAGCTGTTAAAAGTGCGCTGTGTCACCAGTGGTCAGGTGATTGAGTGGACCGGCGATATTACGCCGGACGATCGCTGCACCTGCTGCCAGTTCCCCTCCGCGCTGCGGCCGCACGTGGTGTGGTTTGGTGAGATGCCGCTGGGCATGGAGCAGATCTATCAGGCGCTGGAACAGGCCGATTACTTTATCGCTATCGGCACCTCAGGCCATGTTTATCCCGCTGCGGGCTTCGTTCATGAAGCGAAACTGCAGGGCGCGCACACCGTTGAGCTGAACCTGGAGACGAGCCAGGTGGGCAACGAATTTGCCGAGCGGCATTACGGTCTGGCGAGCGAAGTGGTGCCGGAGTTCGTGCATAAGCTGTTGCGCGGTCTTTATAAGTAATAGGGGGTGGCTATGGCCGCCCCCTGCTTTTTTGGTAACCATGTGGGGAGGGTTATCCACATGGCGAGGTTTGCCGCAACAATCTCGTCATCAGTCGTTTTTTTCGGGCTTATTGCTTTCCCAAGGGGCATCGACAGCGCTAACCTGTCTGCGAATGATTTTACGCAACGTTGTGACCGCCGGGTCTGTGAATAATACCGGACGGCACTTATAAAGGATGGGCTATGGAACAGTTACTTGAGCGCTTTTTGAGTTATGTGGCAGTTGAGACACAGGCTAAGCCGCAGGCGCGTCAGGTGCCTAGCAGTGAAGGGCAGTGGACGCTGGCGCGTCAGCTGCAGGAAGAGCTGCTGGCACTGGGTTTTGTCGATGTCTCCTTAAGCGATCACTGCTGCGTCATGGGCACCTTGCCCGCCAACGTTGACTGGCCGACGCCGGTCATTGGTTTCATCTCCCACATGGATACCTCGCCTGACTTTACGGCGAAACATGTGAATCCGCAGATCATTGAAAATTATCGCGGCGGAGATATTGCGCTGGGTAACGGCAACGAGATTCTCTCGCCAGTGATGTTCCCGGTGCTGCACAAGCTGATCGGGCATACGCTGATTACTACCGATGGTAAAACTCTGCTGGGCGCGGATGACAAAGCGGGTATCGCCGAGATCATGACGGCGATGGCGCAACTGGCAAAGAGCGACACGCCGCACGGTGCGATCCGCGTCGCCTTTACGCCCGATGAAGAGATCGGTCGCGGCACCTCACACTTTGATGTGGAAGGCTTTGCCGCTGACTGGGCCTACACCATTGACGGCAGTGATTTAGGTGAGTTCGAATATGAGAACTTCAATGCTGCTTCGGCCACAGTCAAAATCGTCGGTAACAACGTGCACCCTGGCTCCGCCAAAGGGGTAATGGTCAATGCGCTGGATCTGGCAAACCAGTTTCATGCCGCGGTCCCGGCTGGCGAAAAGCCGCAGTACACCGAAGGCTATGAGGGTTTCTACCATCTGCATCAGATCAAAGGCAGTGTAGAGCACGCCGAGATGCTCTATATCATTCGTGACTTCGAAACAGAGAGTTTTGAACAGCGTAAACAGACGCTGCTGCAGATCGCCGCGGAGATTAACAAAACCCTGCACCCCGATTGTTCGGTCACTGTTGAGATCACTAACAGCTATCGCAACATGCGTGAAAAAGTGGAGCCGTTCCCGCACATCATTGATCTGGCTTTACAGGCGATGCGTGACTGCAACATTGAGCCGGTAGTGAAACCGATTCGCGGTGGCACAGATGGCTCGTCTCTGTCGTGGAAGGGATTGCCTTGCCCGAACATCTTTACCGGCGGTTATAACTATCACGGCAAGCATGAGTTCGCATCGCTGAATATCATGGCGAAGTCGGTGGAAGTGATTGTGCGTCTGTCAGAACTGGCGGCGCAGAAGAAGAGTTAAATGAAAAAAGGCTCTCTGCCATAACGGTCAGAGAGCCTTGATTCAGCAGTAGCGCAGGATTGCGCGCTGTGTTTTATTCGTCGTCGCCGAAGTACCAGTAACCGGCATTCACCAGACCAGCGATCTGCGCCAGAACGGCGGGGTCATCCAGCGCATCACCCAGATCTTCCAGCGTGATGCGATAGTGATTCGCCAGAACCGTCATCACATCAGGGCGTGAACATTCAACCCGCTCACCATTGATATAGACCGCGTCGCCAATGGTCAGAACACGCAGACCACCTAACCGGCTCAGGGCATCACCCTGTTGCAACGCATCATAAATTTCATCAGGCTGATAAGGCGGTTCCGGCGGCGCAACGTCGAGTTCGTGACGTGACTGCGAAATAAATTCGCCAAACCACTGCGCGAAATGCTCCGGCTGATTGACCACATCCATCATCAGCTGACGTACCCCTTCAATCTCCTGCGGCAGGATCTCCGACGGGCAATCTCGCGCGGGCACATCCGGATCACTGAAACGAAGGCTGCCCAGTTCATTGGCCAGCGCGTAATCGGCAAAGCCGCTGATTAACTCGCGGCCGCTGGGGGCGCGGAAACCGACGGAATAGTTCAGAGCGTTTTCCAGCGAGTAGCCTTCATGCGGGAATCCAGGCGGGATGTAGAGAATATCGCCCGGTTCCAGCTCTTCATCGATGATGGCATCGAAGGGTTCCACCTGCAGCAGGTCCGGATGCGGGCAGTGCTGCTTCAGCGGCATTTTCTCACCGACGCGCCAGCGACGGCGGCCAGTACCCTGAATAATAAAGACATCATACTGATCAAAATGAGGGCCGACGCCGCCGCCAGGCACGGCAAATGACACCATCAGGTCATCGACACGCCAGTCAGGCAGAAAACGGAAAGGGCGCATCAGCGCGGCTGAGGGTTCATGCCAGTGATTGACCGCCTGGACCAGCAGCGACCAGTTGTTCTCACCCAGATGATCATAGCTCTCGAACGGGCCGTGGCTGACCTGCCATTTGCCATCCTGATGACTGACCAGGCGGCTATCCACCTCGTTTTCCATCGCCAGTCCGGCGAGTTCATCCGGTGAAAGAGGGTCGACAAAGTTTTTAAAACCACGCTTCAGCACTACCGGGCGTTTCTGCCAGTAGCGCTGAATAAAATCGGGCCAGTTAATATCGAGCTGATAGTCCATAAAAGGGTTCCGCTTAGGGCTGTAAATGCCAGCAAGTATAACAGCCCTGAGGGTTTTCTACTCGCGGTGATGTTCCGGTTCCTGGCGCTGGAAGACCACTTCCATGCGTGTTCCGCCCAGCGTGCTGCTGGAGGCGATCACGTTGCCCTCGTATTGCTCAAGAATATCGCGCACCACCGCCAGGCCCAGTCCCTGACCGGGACGCAGGGTATCGGCGCGCTGACCCCGGACAAACACTAAATCGCGCTTGCTCTCAGGAATGCCTGGGCCATCGTCGTCAATATAGAGATGGAGTGCATTTTCGCTCTGAAAAGCGCTGACTTCGATAAACTCCAGGCAGTACTTGCAGGCGTTATCCAGCACGTTACCCAGCACTTCCATAAAGTCATTCTGGTCGCCAATAAAGGACAGCTCCGGTGAGATATCCAGCGTAATCGCCACGCCTTTGCGCTGATAGACTTTATTGAGTGCCGAACAGAGTTTGTCGAGCAGACCGGAAACGGAATGGATATCGCGCTGCAGCGGATTGTGGTCAGCCTGCATACTGGCGCGATGCAAATAGTAACCGACCTGCTGCGAGATACGGCTTATCTGCTCCAGCATTACCGGCTCAGCCTGTTCAACCGTCAGCTCTTTGCCGTTGCGTAGTGAACGCAGGGTACTCTGCAGCACGGCCAGTGGCGTTTTCAGGCTGTGGGTCAGGTCAGAAAGAGTCGTGCGATAGCGGGTATAGCGCTGTCGCTCATTGGTCAGCAGCAGATTGAGGTTGCGCACCAGGCTGCGCAGTTCCTGCGGTGGATTATCCGCCAGATTCTCTCGCTGGCTGGTCTCCAGTTCGCGCACCTGTTGCGTCAGCGCGCCAATCGGCCGCAGACTCCAGTGCGCCGCCAGCCATAACAGCGGAATAATCAGTATCAGGTTGGCCGCCAGTACATAGCTGAACCATGACCAGACAACATCAGAATGCTGCAACTCCTGCGGGATCGAGTCGACTACCACGATGGTGAGCGCAGGCAGATTGGTGGTGGCATCGTAACGGTTAACGGCAACTGAGTGAGTAAAGGTGTCGTTGCTGTCAGTGTCCCAGTCGTTGAGCCGCTGCTTAGCATTCACGTTATTGCCCATCGCCACCATGCTGGTGCGATTGCTGGTATCAATCTCGTAGAAGTCGGGCTTCAGCAGCCATTCACGGCGGATCTTTTTGCGGATATCCGGCACGTCGCGTTGCTGCCACAGCAGCTTACCGTGCTCATCGTAAATGAACACCAGCGTCGGAAAGTTAAGCGTCATCCGTTCCGGCTGGGCGATGGTGAGCTTGTTGTCATGCCATTGCGCCAGCGTAAAGAACAGATTGCTCTCGCCGCGCATCACGCGGTAGGTGTTTTTATCGAAACTCACCACATAGCCAATTACCGCGACCATGCCGTAAGAGAGGGAGAGGAACAGAACTATCGCTGCGGAGGCCAGTAGAAAGCGGGCGCGCAGCGAAATAGGGCGATAACGATTAAACCAGGACATGGTCAGAGATCAAAGCGGTAACCCTGGCCACGCACGGTGGCGATCACGTCGGTAGGGTGCAACGCCAGAATTTTTTTGCGCAGACGACCCATCAGAACGTCGATGGTGTGGCTTTCACGCAGTTCAGCGTC
>NZ_JBXUHX010000053.1:0-16568 GCF_058148845.1 Pantoea sp. RCC30.1
GAATAATACCGGGCTGAAATCTGGATGACATTACCTGTGGAAATTTATGTAAGAGGGAGTTAAATGGCGTCAGGAATGTCTTTGCCTGCATCGTCCTGTCTGAGGAGGGCTTTATCTTTAACCCGATAAGTCAGGCATGAGCGACAAAACAGAGCTGTCCTGTACCCGTCAGCCCCCATTCTCATGAAGCAGAACCCCCGCTTAAAAAATTTAAAATTTTTTGCATCCGTTTTCCTCCCTCATTCGTATTAACAGATAAGGGCATTCTGGCCCTGCCTGTAAACTCAATGAGGGAAGTGAAAATGAAACCATTCCTGCCAACTCTGATTTTTTCTGCCTTAGTCTTCAGCGGCGCCTCTTACGCGGCCAGCATGAACAGCGACACGGTGATGGTCGGTGGTGCTGCCATGTACCCGTCGAAAAATATTGTTGAGAACGCTGTTAACTCGAAAGATCACACCACGCTGGTGGCCGCCGTTAAAGCTGCCGGACTGGTCCCGACGCTGGAAGGCAAAGGGCCGTTCACTGTTTTTGCGCCAACCAATGCCGCTTTTGAAAAACTGCCTCAGGGCACTGTCGACTCCCTGCTTAAACCAGAGAACAAACAAAAACTCACCAGCGTGCTGACCTATCACGTGGTTGCAGGAAAACTGGACATGAAAGCGCTGGAGAAAAAAATCAAAGCCGGTGGCGGTAAAGCCGAGCTGAAAACGGTGAATGGCGAATCACTGTGGGTGATGGCGAATGGCCCTCACAACATTCAGCTTAAAGATGCTCAGGGCAATGTTGCCAGTATCACAACCTATGATGTGAACCAGAGCAACGGTGTGATTGACGTTATCGATACCGTATTAATGCCATAAAGCGTTACCTATACTGAGTGTGGTCACTGATAGCGTGGCTACACCTTTACCAGGGAAGCCGATGACAAAAAATGTGCCCCACATTCAGGCCGACTTAATGAACCAGATAGCCTGCGGTGATAAAGCTGCTCTTGAGCAGCTTTATCGCGTCCTGTCGCCCCGACTTTATGGGATCATCCTGCGTATGGTCAGACGCCGGGACTGGGCAGAGGAAATCCTGCACGACACGTTTATCCATATCTGGCAGTCGGCAAACTATTACGACGATGCGCGCAGTGAACCGCACATCTGGCTCAGCCACATCGCCAGAAATCGGGCGATTGATTTCCTGCGCAAACATGAGAATCGATGCTGTTCGGTGGATGAAATCAGCGAAGCTGAAGCGGGTTTCCAGATGCCACTCGTTTCTGATGAGAGTCATGCGGAGGCGCGTCGCCTTCAGCACTGTATGGCGCACTTACCTTCAGAACAGCGACAAAGTATTTCGCTCGCCTATTATCGTGGCCTGTCTCAGAGTGAGATTGCGCTCTCCATGAGCCAGCCTGAGGGTACGGTAAAAAGCTGGATCCGTCGCGCGTTAATCCATCTTCGGGAGTGCATAGGCCTATGACTGCTCAGGAACACCATGATCTCACTGCGGCGGAATATGTGCTGGGTCTTACCGACGATGTGACACGCCATCGGCTTGATAAACGCCTCAATGACGATTCACACTTTGCTGCAGAGGTGCTGCGCTGGCAGAAAGCGTTCAGCGGCATCGATTTGCTCACCCACGACGTTATGCCTCCCGCTGCGGTCTGGCCGCTGATTGAGCAGGATCTTAATCGTAATGCTGTCACCTCTGGCACGACATCAGTCCGCAGGCAACCTGGCTTCTGGCTCGGCTGGTGTCTGGCGGCGGCAATGGCGGGCATCCTCATTTACAACCAGGGGATTAAGCCGGATACCCCGCATTCCCTGCAGCCCATTGCGGTACTCAGTGGCGCGCAGCCCAACGCACAGTTTGTGGTGAGTCTGGATAAGTCAGCGTCACTCATTCAGGTTTCCGCGCTAAACATCACGCTGCCAGAGAATAAAGCCCTGCAACTCTGGCTAATCAGGGGCAGTGCTGCACCACAATCGTTGGGACTGATCAATCACACCGACAATAACGCTTTCCGGTTAGCACCAGACGAGTTGAATAATCAGACGGTACTGGCAGTGAGTCTGGAGCCAGCAGGGGGATCTAAGCTCAGCGGGCCATCCGGGCCGGTGATTTTCCAGGGCAAAGTGACTCTGCTTTAAGCTTTAGTGGCGCGGATTCAGGAGGAATGAGTAAAAATGGAAATCCGGGACGCGGTTGCATCAGATGCGGCAAGCATTAGTAATCTGATACATGAAGTGTCGTTGCAATGTAACTTTTCAGAAATAGAGCCATGCCCGCAATGGTTTATCGAGAGCATAAAACATGATGCGCTTAAACCTTTGATCGTTGCAGATGATTATCTCTGGCTGATTGTCGTGGAAAGAGGTGAGATCACCGGCGTACTCACCCTTTTCGAAGGCAATTTAGTGAAATACTTTTTTGTGCATCCGAAGTTTCACCGTAAAGGGGTGGCGACGGCACTCTGGCAGCAGGTGGCTCCCGTGCTGCGTTCAGAAATCAGTGTACGGTCCTCACTCTTCGCCGTTCCCTTCTATGAAAAACTGGGATTTAAAAGAGTGGGAGAGGTGAAGTTTTTCAACGGCGTATCATTTCAGACAATGATGGCTCAGTTCTGAATTAAAAAAGAAATTTTTTAATTTCTCTGTTTCTGCAATAAAACGGCCCGGCCACGCGTTTATTAAACCCGCTTGGGAGGGAGTGGACCTAAGTCAGCTACTCTTCTTTATTTATCACTGCGTATATTCCCTGTATTTAACTCGCTGACTTTTTGTGCCATGCCAGGGCGGCGGAAGTTTTGCAGCGTTTTTACGTTTCACCTGCCTCTTTTTACGCCTTTTTTACAGGCCGATCGGTTTAATTAACGGCACCGGGCGCTGATGCGCCTATGTTCAAGGAAGCCGTGGATGAAATGCATTAACAAGCCCTGGTCCATATCGGGGAGCAGCGATGCTGCAGTCGCTGAGCAGCAGCGCCTTCGCCTTATTTCGCCCCGCAAATGGTTCAGAGATGGCATTGAGGCCAGCACCGATCCGGCACTGCTGAACTATCGCCTGATCTCTCAATGGCTGGGCGAATCGATACCGGATACCCGCTCTCTGACTCTGGCGCTGAACAATAGTCTCTGTTTTGGACTTTACCGTAATGGCCGGCAAATCGGTTTTGCCCGCGTCGTGACCGATATGGCGGAGACCTGGATAATCCGCAATCTGTTCATCTCGCCGGAATATCGTTTTATCGGACTCGGCTCATGGCTGCTGCACTGCTGTCTGTCTCATCCTGGCGCCAGGGGCTGCCGAAGCATTATTGCGATGGGTGAGCCCGTGCCGGATTTCTTTGAACACAACGGATTTATGACTTTTCCCTCACTGCCCGGCATCTACGTGACGACGCTGCACGAAGGGGTTTACGACCCCATTTGCGCCAGAAGCGCCAGCAGGCATTAAGTCCAGGTGCACGCTTATGAGCGGTTATCTCCAGTTTATTATCCGACCTCCGATTAATAGCGGCTCGCTGCCAGGCAATGTTGCTTTTCCGCAGCGGGTTCGTAAGGAACACTCTATGTCAGGCCTTATCCTTGTTTCTCATAATCAATGTCAACGTTCGACGCTTACTGCCGTTTATGAAGGCATACTTTCCCGTCAGGGAGGCTTGTGGATTAGCTGGGATGGTGAGAGCACAGTCATTCCTCACGATGCGTCAAGATCCTACTCCGTGCAACAGGCAGGCCAGTATGAAACTGTGACTTTCCCCTATACGCTGGGTGAATTAAATGAGGGTTACCACAACTATATTCACAAAGGACTCTGGCCTGTTTTTCACCAGCGCCCTGACATGGCCCGATTTTCCACCAGTGGCTATCAGGAATATAAAAACATTAATAAAGCCTATGCGCACGCCATTTGCGAAAATGCCACACCCGACGATGTTATCTGGATTCAGGATTATCATCTGCTTGGCTGTGCTTCTTATATTCGTGAAGAAGGGTTGACCAACTCAGTAGGTATTTTTCTGCATCAGCCTTTCCCGGCGGGCAGAATGTTTGAAACCATTCCCGAATGGCGCTGGTTCACTGACTCATTACTGTGTTGTGACCTGATTGGCTTCCAGACCGTGCAGGACATGAATAACTTCCTCATCTGGCTGGAGAGTGAATTCCGGCTGGAGCGGCTGGAGGCGCAGAGCTTCCGCATTCATGGCCGGATTATTCGGGTGGGTGTGTTCCCGGTCGGAATTGACCTTGACGATGTTCAGTGTCTGCGCGAGAGCAACAGCTGTGCTTACATGGAAATGCAGTGCCGCGAAAGTCTGCCAGAAAATACCGTGCTTAGCGGCGGCCACCTTGATGAGAGTTCGGGACTGCCTTACCGCATCAGCACCCTGGAAGTGCTGCTAAGAAGACATGATTGCTATGAGAAAAATATCACGCTGTTGCAGCTGGCACCTCCGGCAGCCGGACACGCACATGATGCGTCTGAACTCGGCCATGCGCTGGAAGCACTGTGCGGCGAGCTGAATGGCGTACATGGTACAATGAACTGGTATCCGGTGAACTATCTGACTCATGCTTATAGCCGGGAAGAGCAGGCTGGTATTTATCGTGCTTCACGCGTTGCGCTGGTGACGCCATTAATGGCCGGTATGAGTCTGATGGCAAAAATGTATGTCGCCCTGCAGGACCCGAAAAATCCCGGCGTGCTTATTCTCTCGCAGTTTGCCGGTGCAGCCGAGCAGATGGAGGGAGCCATCATCGTCAATCCTTATGATCCTGACGCAATGGCCAGTGCGGTGCATCGCGCCCTGCAGATGCCCTTACACGAACGGCGAAGTCTGCATGCCCGTCTGTTGAAAGGTCTGCATATGCACAACAGCCATCACTGGGGCGAGTCGTTTGTGCGCATGCTGCGCGCTGAGTCTGCTGTCCAGGAAGGCCTGCCGCAGCCTGCGTTTTTTCCGCGGCTGAGCAGTAGCCGGGCGAGGTACTGAGTTTCAGAACTTAAAATGGTGCTTTATGAAGTGAAGGTGTGGAAGTTAACGGGTTCACGCTGATAGAGAGCAGAGCAGGTGACGTTTTATTTGCCTGCTCATTAATGTGTTTTTTGAATCAGCGCTTAATGATGTGAGGCTAGGGTCTGCACTGAGCAAGAGCGTCACTATTTTATGACGTTTTGGTATTTTTCCAGATCCTTGCCATACCTTCACTTACAGGACTGACGCGCGTGAAACCAAATTTTTCATACAGCTCAGGAACATCTGCCATCAATGTGACATAAGCACCATCACAGGCATTTTGATCGAGCCACTTTGTCAGCGTTTCCATTATCATGCGGCCCAGACCTTTTCCCTGATGCGCGGGATCGACAGCGACATCGACAATATCCATATTTAGCGCGCCGTCGCCTACGATACGCCCCATTCCGATGACGGTTTCCCTGCAGAGGATATGAACACCATAACAGCTGTTAGGGAGTCCCAGACGGGCAGCTTCGGCGGGACGTGGCGTCAGTCCTGAGATAATACGTAAGCGGCAAAAATCCTCTACAGACGGAACAGTTCCAACAAGTTGGTAGTCAGACAAAATTTTATCCTCCTCTTAGCATGCATTTTTCTAGAAAATATGACTTTCGACTTTTTTCAGGGCGGGTGATCTGCAAAGCAGGTCTTAGCATCCCACAAGAGCAGCTACTCAGGTTCGATCTGTCATCACACTACGCAGTTCCTCCCTGAGCCAGCTCAGCGGCATATCATTATCAAAGCGTTTGTTCCAGAGCAATGAAAGGGCAATTTCAGGCGCTGCTACTGGTACAGGACTGGAGCATAAACCGTAATGGTTTATCCAGTCATCCGCCAGCCCGGCAGGGACGGTGGCCAGGGCGGGTGTGCGAACCAGCAGTGGAGGGAGAGAGGAAAAATGCGGTGTCACGTAGCGAATCGAACGTGCTTTTCCCAATGCCGCAAGCTCGTCGTCGATAGCGCTCCAGGTCGATCCACGATAGGAAACCAGCAGATGATCATGCGCCACGTAATCCTCCAGCGTTAGCGGCGCAGACAACGAAAGCTGTTCCGGATGCCACAACGTACAAAAGTTATGTGAAACGATTGTCTCGCGCCGCAGCGTGGCGGGCGTTTTATCGCCGACCGAAATGGCAAGATCGATCTCGCCACGTGCGACCAGTTCCACATCCCTGAAGGGATCGCTGGCCGTGACCTTAAGCGTCATGCCAGGAGCGGTGCGCGTGATGTGCGCATACAGTCCCGGCATCAGCCAGCGCTCAACCCAGTCGCTCATCCCCAGCCGAAAAACATGGTTCGCCTCATAAGGCGTGAAGGATGCTGGCTGAAAAAGTACATTCTGCATCTGCGCCATCAGAGGCCCCAGCTCAGCGATCAGCGCCTCGGCTCGCGGGGTAGGCTCCATCCCTTTTGATGTACGCACAAACAGCGGATCGCTGAACATCACCCGCAACCGGGCCAGTGCATTACTGACCGCAGGCTGACCCAGATGCAGCTTTTCTGCTGTACGAGAGACGCTGCCTTCACGCTTCAAAACTAACAGCACCGTCAGTAAATTCAGGTCGATACGATGAAAATCATTTTCTCTGATAGTGAGCATTAGTTTAATCAATTTGAGTGATACAGGTTGCGTAAGGATACTGCTCACCACGTTGTGATGAAACTTTTCGGAGAGGAATTAATGAAAATTTTACTGATGCTGGTGGCTTCACTTATCGCGTTCAGCCCGGTCCATGCTGCCGAACAGCCGTCTGTACTGGATCAGCAGGCCCCGGGATATTACCGGATGAAGTTAGGTAAATTGCGCATTACCGCCGTTTCCGACGGCACGGTGACCATTCCCCTTAATACACTACTGACTAACATTGCGCCGGATAGACTCAGCAAGGCAATGACCAGAGAGGCAATGACGCCGCAGGCCGAAACATCGATTAACGCATTCGTTATCGATGATGGCAAAAAGCGTATTTTAGTCGATACCGGAGCCGGTGAGCTTTTTGGTCACCATGGCGGACATCTGCTAACCAACCTGGCCGCCGCTGGCTATCCCGCAGAGTCGATCGATGCCGTGCTTCTGACCCATATTCATGCCGATCACTCCGGCGGTGTCTCGCGTGCAGGCAAGCCTGCCTTTCCAAAAGCCGTGGTGTTCGTGGATCAACGGGATGTCGATTTCTGGCTTAATCCGGCCAATATCAGCAGGGTGGAGGCCAGCCAGTCACATACTTTTTCAGAATCTGAACGGACGCTTCGCCCGGTCATCAATGCTGGCCAGCTAAAAACGTTTATGGCGCCAGCTACATTACCGGGGGGAATCCGTGCTGAGTCGACAGCCGGCCACACACCGGGCAGCGTACTTTATCGCATAGAGAGTGAAGGTCAGACGCTGGTATTGTGGGGGGACATCATCCATGCCAAAGCGGTGCAAATGCCAGACCCGGAAGTGGCCATCCATTTTGATGTCGATCAGAAACAGGCTATCAATACACGTGAAAGGGTACTGAAACAGGCTGCCGATCAGGGCTACTGGGTGGCTGCGGCGCATATCGCCTTCCCGGGTCTGGGCCATGTTCAGCATGAGGGGAGTGCTTATCGCTGGGTGCCGGCTAATTACACCACGCTGCCTGGTCAGTAAAATTTAGTGAAGAGAATAATGGCATAGCTATCAAGGTGAATATCTATGCTGAGCGTTGACGGGTATTGCTATCTGGCTGGCTGAATGAGGCCTCGCCAGATGCAATCGCGGTAAAGTAGCTTAATGACAACCAAACTTATTCCTGATGGCAATAGGTTAACCGCCGAACGTCAGCGGGTCTGATTTAATGTCATTAATCAGTCAGGTCGTCACAGCGTTTAGGAAACATTTTTTCTGAAAGCTCGGTAGTCTATTTTCCAGGCATTGAGCTTGTTATATAACGCCGTTCGCGAGATCCCCAGCAGTTGCGCCGACTGGCGTAAATTACCCTGTTGTTCACTGACAACCTGTAAAATATGCATGCGCTCCAGATTTTGCAGTGAGGGTAGAATATCTCTGGACGCATTACTGGCTGAGACTTCCTGCAGGGATTCGGGCAAATCGGCTCGGGTTATTTCTAATCCTTCACTCAGGTTGACGACACGCTCGATGACATTTTCCAGTTCGCGTACGTTTCCCGGCCAATCCCAGGATTGCAAACAGGTCATTGCGTCCGGCACGACCACTGGCGGAATACGCTTCAGACGCGTGCAGAGGGCCTGAATAAAGATGTTTAACAATTCCGGAATGTCTTCGCGACGATCACGCAGCGGCGGGATTTCCAGTGAAATCACATTCAGACGATAATAGAGATCGCGCCGGAAGGCGTTTTTCTCAACGGCCTCCAGTAAGTTGCAGTGGGTTGCCACGATAATGCGCACATTCACTTTCACTGGCTGCGCCGCGCCGATACGCAGCACTTCGCTCTCCTGCAAAACGCGCAGTAAGCTGGTTTGCGCTTCGAGTGGCATCTCACCAATCTCATCCAGGAAAAGGGTTCCGCCGTCAGCCAGTTCAAATTTGCCCGCTGAACCGCCACGACGCGAACCGGTGAAGGCACCATCGGCATAGCCAAACAGCTCGCTTTGCACCAGATCGCGCGGTAATGCGCCGCAGTTCAGAGCGATAAACGCTTCCTGCTGGCGAGGACTTGCGTTATGAATGGCCTGAGCAAACAACTCTTTGCCGGTGCCGCTTTCACCGCTGAGCAGCACTGTGCTGTCAGTACGGCTGCTGACGCGTGCCTTGTGGATCGCCTGCTGCAGGCGCGGCGAATGGCCTCGAATCATGTCAAAGGTGTAACTGGCACTCACGCCCATGATACGTCGGGTAATGGCACGGATACGCTGATTTTCACGCAGCGACAGCACGCGTCCGCCATCCGGCGCGGGCATCAACGATATCAGGCAGGAGAGGGGGGCCAGGCCGGCCGGCCTGAACTGTAACTCAAGGTCATTACAGAAAGGCATGGTCATCAGCGATCTGCCCTGCGGCTGGAGCAGTTCATCAATCGGGGTATCGCGTGGCTCCAGCCCGCTGAAAATCTGGCGCGCATAACGGTTAAGCGTTTTGATGCGCCCCTGTTTATCACAGACAATGACACCTTCATTCAGCGTCTCCAGAATGGACTGCTGTTCAGCCAGCAGGCGTCGTAGCATCAGCTGCTGCCCGACCGCTTCTGCCGCCGCCTGGACCGTGCCAAGCGTGTGAACGTTGAAATTATCCGGCGTGGCGGTCAGTGTCAGCACACCAATCAATTCTCCGTTGTCATCACGGACGGGGGCCGCAGCGCATTGTCGGCGGCGTTTTCGCAAATCAAACTTCCAGTTTTCACCACTCAGCACATACACCAGCCGCTGTTCAATCAGGCATCGCGCGGTACAGTTTGTGCCCAATACGTCTTCACGCAGAATACTGCCGACGGGTGTCAGGTCGGCACCGCAAAAATGCAGCGTAACGCCCTGCGCATCGGTGAGATTTATATGCCCGTCAGGATTATAGGCGAGCAAATTTTCCATAATGCTGCGCGCAACAAGGATTAGTTCGGCATTGTTTTCAAGAATCGCCGTCAGTTCGCTGGCTGGCGGAGCGGTGTAGATAAAACGATGTGGATCGATAGCGTACTGCTGCGAACGTTGCCAGGAATGCAGAATACTTTCACGGAGTGCTGGCGGCGGTTCGCCCTGAGTAAAGCTCTGCCAGCTTTGCCATAACAGCGCGTCCCAACTGTCGGCGGCTTCCCTGTCAGGCAGGCTGAAAATCGCCTCGCTCTCATCTCGTAATAACAGTTGCTGATTCACACACCACTCCCACGGAAATAAATGTCCATTTTATGGACATGTTAAGTTGACATGTAAACTTTGTTGCCAGTTTGTGATGTCACGCTGTGTCAGCGCTCACAAAATTTCCCGGATTTTGGTTGGCATCGCCTTTGCAATGGTTGATGCAACTACCTGAATTAAACAAGCGAAGGGAAATAAGTGGTTATGCGCAAACATAATTTACGTCTGATTCTGTTTATCTGTGCCGTTGCTTCACTGAGTGGCGTGATTCTGGGTTATGACGCTTCGGTGATTTCAGGCGTTATCGATCCGCTGACAGAACATCTCAACTTAACCCCGTGGGAAAGTGGCTGGGCAGTGTCCAATGTCATTCTCGGTTGCATCGTCGGGGCATGGGGTGTTGGCTTCATTTCTGATCGCATCGGCCGAAAATCAACACTGATTGTCACCGCCATCATTTTTGTACTCTCCGCAGTGGGTGCTGCGCTGGCCAGTTCGCTGACAGATTTTGTTATCTGGCGGCTGACAGGCGGGCTGGCGGTCGGAATGGCCTCTGCGATTACGCCGCTTTATATCGCGGAAGTTTCACCGAAAGACTGGCGCGGACGCATGCTCGGCCTGCAGCAGATGCTGATGGTTGGCGGACAGGTGACGGTTTATATCGTGAATTACCTGATTGCACGCGGTATGCCGCATCAGTGGATTGTCAGTGAAGGCTGGCGCTGGATGCTGGCCTCCGGCGTGGTGCCCTGTGCGCTATTCCTGCTGCTTGTCCCATTTATGCCAGAGTCACCACGCTGGCTGGCGCTAAACGGCAAAAAAGAGCGCGCCCGTGACGTGCTGACCCGTCTTTCGAATGCACAGCACGCTGAGCGGCTGTTACAGGAGATTCTGACGTCAAAGCAGGATGACAACATTCGGACAACTCAGCGCGGCATCCTGCGGGATGCGCGAGCACGCTATATCCTCATGATTGGCTGTGCCATTGCTATTTTGCAGCAGATCTCCGGTATTAACATCCTGCTCTATTACGCGCCGTCACTGCTGCAAAACATCACCGGCAGCACCCAGTCTTCTCTGTTTCACAGCATTTTCCTTGGCCTTGCGCTGCTGGCTGGCGTAGCGGTTTGTCTGAGTACCATCGATCGTCTGGGCCGGACGTTGCTGCTGCGCTGGGGGGCACTGGGATGTGCGCTTTCTATGGTGTTCACCGCCTGGGCATTTATCGCCGATGCTGGTGGCCTGCTGCCGGTGATTGGGCTGTTAGCCTTCGTACTGATATTTGGCCTGTCCTGGAGCCTGGGTGCCTGGCTGCTGATCTCTGAAATCTTTCCTAATCGTATTCGCGCCGTGGCGATGGGTTACGCGTTCGCCTCAATGTACGTTGCGAATTTTATCGTTACTCAAAGCTTCCCGATGATGAATCGCAGCCGGGTGCTGATGGAACATTTTCATGGTGCCTTCCCGCTGATGTTATGTGCGGTGGGATCGCTCATCGCGTTCTGGTTTGTCCGTCGTTTTTTACCGGAAACCCGGGGCGTTTCGCTTGAGCAAATTGAACCGCTGATGCTCTCCAAATCCCGTCGTTTCGCCGCTGATGCGCAGCGACCAGATCAAAACCCTTCCTCGCCCGCCTGGGCTAAAGCGAAATAATAAGGAGTTTATATGAACCATCAAACAGTGCGCGTGGGTTTAATAGGCGCAGGTCGCATGGGCAGTTTCCATGCCGAAAATCTGGCCTGGCGTGTGCCAGGCGCTACCCTGGCGGCGGTAGCCGATCCGCTCCCTGGCGCGGCGGAAAAGCTTGCCAGTCGGCTTGGGGTCAGCAAAGCCTACAGCGATCTGCATGCGCTGCTGCAGGATGATGAAATCGACGCCGTAGCGATCGCCGCTCCGGCCAGGACGCATGCTGAGTGGGTGATTGCAGCGGCCAAAGCTGGCAAACATGTGTTCTGTGAAAAGCCTATGGCGGTCACGCTGGAAGAGGCTGATCGCGCCATCGCAGCGGCAAAAGAGGCTGGGGTCGTATTACAGGTGGGCTTTAATCGGCGCTTTGATTCCGGCTTTGCGGCAGCGATTGCGGCGGTAAAAAACGGTGATAATGGCACGACGCAGCTTAGCCGATCGGTGACGCGTGACCCTGGTCTGCACGACCCCGCCCCGATTCCGCAGTGGACAATCTTCCTTGAAACGCTCATTCACGATTTTGACACCCTATTGCACTTCAACCATGGCGCAAAGCCGGTTGAAGTCTATGCGCTGGCTGATGCACTGGTGCGGCCAGACTTTAAAGATAAAGGTCTGCTGGATACCTCTGTTGTCACGATTCGTTTTGACAACGGTGCCATTGCGATTGCTGAGGCAAACTTTCAGGCGGTGTATGGCTATGACGTACGCGGTGAGGTTTTTGGCAGCAAAGGCATGCTGCAGGCGGGCCATATCAATGCCAATCACTGCGTGCGTTACACCGCCAGCGGGATTGCGATCGACACGTCGCGACTGGATTCAGATCTGCTTCGTGAAGCCTATGTGGCAGAAATGACCGAGTTTGCCCGCTGTATCCGCAGCGGTGAAACACCTCGCGCCACGGGAGAAGATGCGCGTAACGCGCTGGAAATTGCGCTGGCCTGTATCGAATCTGTGCAGCGCAACCTGCCCGTTAAGCTGGGAGTTCGCTGATGGCCGGTTATCAACTTTCCGTATGCGCTGAAATGGTATTTCTGGAGCTGCCATTTGTTGAGCGCGTAAAACGCATTCACGAACTGGGTTTTGGCGTCGAAATCTGGGGATGGGCCAGTAAGGATATTGATGCGCTGGTCGCGACCGGTGCGCGTTTTACCTCAATGACCGGTTATCTGAGCGGTAATCTGACCGATGAGACAGAGATAAAGCAGCTGCTGCAGAGCGCTGAAGCGTCGCTGGCTGTGGCCGCACGTCTCGGCTGTCCGGTACTGAATCTGCATGGTACCGGACTTGACGATCGCGGATTGCCGGTAAAACCCGTGGCAACGGTAACGGGCGCTATGTGGCTCAAGGCTGCCGATACACTGCGCCAGGTTGCACAACTTGGCGAACGAGCCGGACGGGTTTTCACCCTCGAAAACCTTAATCTGCCGGTCGATCATCCGGGCACACCCTTCGCCCTGGCCTCTGAGACGCTGGCGCTGGTCGAAGCGGTCAACAGCCCGGCGTTGAAGATGAATCTGGATCTCTACCATGCACAAATTGGCGAAGGCAATCTGATTGAACTGCTACGGCGCTGCGGCACCGCGATTGGCGAAATCCAGGTTGCCGATGTACCGGGCCGTCAGCAGCCGGGTACCGGCGAGATCAATTACCGTGCTATTGCCCGGACGCTGCAGGAGATAGGTTACAGCGGCACCGTCGCCATGGAGGGCTGGGCCAGCGGCGATAGCACGGCGGCTGTCCAGCAGTTCCGCGATCACTTTACGTTGTAAGCAGCATGCGTCGGGTATTTGCCTGTTACCCGACGCACAATAAAGTTAATGAAAACAATAACAACCTCAACCTACAGGAATAGACTATGAACATCAGAAACCTCCTTCTTTGCCTTTGCTCCCTGCTGTTTAGTGTGAGTGGCAGTGCCAAAACCCCTACCGTTGGCGTCGCGCTGGCTAACTTCGACCTTAACTTTGTCTCAATCCTTCGCACTCAGATGCAAAAAGAGCTGAATGTCAGCCAGCTCAACAGCCAGTTTGTTGATGCAAAAGGCGATGTCGCGCTGCAGGTGCAGCAGGTTGATGACTTCATCAACCAGGGCGTGGACGCCATTATTCTTAATCCGGTCGATACGCAGGGCGTTTTACCGATGATCAATGCGGCAAAACAAGCCGGTATTCCGCTGGTTTTTGTGAACCGAAAACCGGAAGTGAAACTGCCCGAAGATATGGCGTATGTCGGCTCTGATTCGGCGCTGGGTGGCGAAATGCAGATGGAAGCGCTGGCAAAAAAAATGAACTACAAAGGGAATGTGGCCATTCTTATGGGCGCGCTGTCGAATGAAGAGGCCCGTGAGCGCACCCGCGCAGTGGAAGCCGTTATCGGCAAATACAAAAACATGAAGGTCATTGAGAAGCAGACGGCGAAATGGCAGCGTAATGAAGCGGTCGATGTGGTTTCTGGCTGGTTGCTGAATCAGCGTCCGATTGACGCCATTGCTGCGAACAACGATGAGATGGCCATTGGCGCCATCATGGCGTTAAGCCAGGCGAAGAATGACAAAATCCTTGTGGCGGGTATTGACGGAACGCCTGACGGTCAGCAGTTCATTAAAAACGGCAAGATGGCACTGACCATTTTTCAGGATGCAAAAGGGCAGGCCACCGGTGCCGTTCAGGTGACCAAAGCCCTGCTGAATAAGCAGAAGGTAGAGACACTTAACTGGGTGCCTTACAAACTTATTACACCTGAAAATTATCAAAGCTTTACTGCTGAAAATTCAAAATAATTTCTTGTTCAATATTAACTTTCACATTACCCATGTGAAGGTTAATTACCGCTTCTGGCACATAATGAACCTGCGTGCGCGTTCTGAACCACTTTATAAGTGAAAAGCGGCAAGTGGATATGGACGCACACGCATATTGCCAGTTTACAGTTCTTCCGTTTTCATACCAATAAGCGACCCACTGCTATCTATCCTGAACGCGTGCACGATGTCCTGTTCCAGAGGGGCTGTCCTGACGGACGGCTTCTCTACCGTTCCACTATGGCGACAGTTCCAGATAGCGTGAGCTCCAGGCCACGATGCTTTCACCCACATAGTCGGCATCTTTATTGTCCGACAGGAGGTGATCGGCACCGTGCAGCGAAATGAAGCTTTTCGGGTGTCGCGCCGATCTGAATATGTGCTCGGCCTGCTCAATCAGAACCGTATCATCTTCTGGCGCGTGGAATACAAGAAGGGGCTTATTCATTCTGAAAAGTTTTTCCGCTACTTTCTGCTGCTGAATGTCATCAACCAGCTGCTGGCGGATAACAAAAGTTCGGCCGGCAAGCTTGACCGGATAGGCGCCAGGCTTTTCAATGGCGTAGAGGTCGTCCTTAAAAAGCCGCTTTACATGGGATATCTCTCCGGGCGATCCAACTGTAACGACCGCCCTGACTTCCGGAATATCGCCCGCAACGGACAGGATGGCTGCTCCTCCGAGACTGTGGCCAATAAGAAGAGACGGCGCCTGAAAGTTATCCCTGAGGTGTGCAACCGCCGACCGGAGGTCTGCAACATTCGAGCTGAAATTGGTATTTGAAAAGTCTCCATCGCTGCCGCCCAGCCCGGTAAAATCAAACCGGAGAACCGCGATGCCATGCTGCGTCAGTATCCTGGCAATTCGTGATGCCGCTTTCAGATCTTTGCCACAGGTAAAACAGTGTGCGAACAAGGCAAACGCCCGGACGTTGACAGGCATTTCAAGCAGGGCAGCAAGTTTTTCCCCTTCGTCATTTTCAAACAGAAATTTTCTCTTTTCACTGGGTTATTTCCTTCACTTTCTGATGTAACAGCGGGACGAGTCCGCCTGAAGATCGGTATTGCTTCGCCTTATCAGCCTTTTTACTGGACGTGCTGCCCGGCTGCGGTAGCAGCACAGACTCAGGGCCTGTGGGACTTTTCGGCGCCACTGATCAGGCCAATGCCTCCCAGAATAATGACGGCAGACACGATGATGTGCAGTTTTAGGGCTTCTCCGATGAACAGGACGCCGCCCGGCACGGCCAGGCAGGGCACGCTCAGCTGGACAGCGGAGGCCATCGTTGAGGAAAGGCAGGGCAGGACCGAATACCAGAGTATCCAGGAAAGGGCGGAAGTGATGGCGCCGGAAGTGACCGCCAGCAGAACCCCGGCGCTGTCCACGTGCACATCATGCCGGTTCAGCAGCATGAACAGGGCAGCCAGACGCACTGCCATCAAAAAATTGCCGGCGGTGGCCGCGGCGGCTGACGGAAGAAGTAAAATGCCTATTCCCGCAACAACCATTGCCACCCCTGCTGCTTTCAGCACCGTCTCAGGCGTTACGGCCAGCCATCACGCCACCGTCAACATCCCATACCTTGCAGGCGCAGTTGAGGCCTCTCTGGAGGGCGTCAGGCAGGTGCGGCAGAAAATCGCACGAACGAACTGAACATCTACTACGGCCGGGGGCGTGAATCAGCACGCGCCGGCTTCCTGCTTCTGAAGGCTGGCTGGAGAATAACGATGACCCGACACTTTGATTACATTGCAATTGGCGGCGGCAGCGCCGGGATCGCCTCCGTAAATCGCGCGGCTGCAAATGGACAGAAATGCGCTCTTATTGAGAAAGGCCCCATCGGCGGAACCTGCGTGAATGTGGGATGTGTGCCAAAAAAAGTGATGTGGCATGCCGCTCAGGTGGCTGAAACCATCCGGACTTACAGTCACTGCTATGGCTTCAGCGTATCGGGGTGTGAGTTTGACTGGGCCACGCTGGTGAAAAACCGCAGTGAGCACATTGAACGCATTCACGGCTTCTACGATGCGGCGCTTAGTAGAAACGCTGTCGAAGTCATTCACGGGACAGCCCGTTTCACAGGCCCCCGCAGCATTGAGGTCAATGGCGAAACGCTGACGGCCGATCATATTCTTATCGCCACCGGCGGGCACCCCGTGCGTCCTTCTGTACCCGGTGCTGAGCTGGGAATTGATTCCGATAGTTTCTTTGAACTGAGCGCACTGCCCTGCAGGGCAGCCATCATCGGCGCGGGCTACATTGCCG
>NZ_JBXUHX010000054.1:0-15669 GCF_058148845.1 Pantoea sp. RCC30.1
TGATCTCCTCGAAGGACATAATCAGTATGTCGGAAGATCTCTAAAAGTGAATGGTCCGGTTAAGCGGGATACTTACACTTTGGCTTGTTCAGCTTCAACCGGACGCTGGAGCTTATCTTGTTTGAGTTCAGTCGCAGAGCATCTTCCATCCTGACGGAGGAGCTTTAATTCGTTGAGTTTAAGACGTGCAGCGGCGAGAGAAGTCTGCGGGAAGTTGCCAATTTTGGCCTGAGCAAGTTTTCCAGTCACAGGACTCGTGTAACGGCAGAAAAAAGACTTAACACCAGTCGCACCACAGGAGACACGTAAACCACGATTTTCGCCAATATCAGCTTTATCTTTGTCACCCGGCTTCATCATTTCTATCGCTTTAAACGACAGTGGCTTTGCCTCTTGTTTTCCTGCCATAAAGACTCCGTTATCATGCTCCCTACGCATTTATGAAACGAAATGTAGGTTATGCTGTAAGTAGCCATATTTTACCAGGCTATAGGTTGGCAAACTACACTTTAACCTACATTTAAATGTAGGATTTCATGAAATCCAATGAGACAAAGTGAAACTCAATGAGAACAAAAAACATCACTAACTCATTAAAAATTAAGAAAATGAACATCGTAAACTGCTGAGTACATGAGAGAATATCGACGCCCACATCCCCATGATGCATTGGTGTGTTTATATCTCAGGCATCACACCAATCGCAAACATAATTAGGGCAATCATGGACAGCAAGATACTTAACGAAATAAGTAAATTTCTAAGTTATATTTTACGTCATAAACCTGACACCATCGGATTGCAACTTGATGTAGAAGGCTGGGCAGACATCAATTCTTTGATTATCGGCGCGGCGAAAGAAGGCCGCGTACTTGATCAGGCAATAATTCATACAGTAGTAAATAGCAGTGATAAGAAACGTTTTACTCTCTCCGAAGATGGCCAGCGTATTCGTGCAGTTCAGGGACATTCAACACCAGACGTGAACCTTCAATATATGGAGAAAAAACCGCCAGAATTCCTCTACCATGGCACTGCAACACGTTTTCTTGAATCTATTCTTCAGCAAGGATTGATTGCAGGTTCACGTCACCATGTGCATCTATCGCAGGAGACTCAGACGGCTATCGCCGTCGGGCAACGCTACGGTAAACCAATGGTTCTGAAGATTGAATCCCTGCGAATGTACCAACAGGGATTGACGTTTTTTCAGGCTGAAAATGACGTATGGTTAACGAGTCATGTCCCCGTTTATTTCATTTCGACGGAAAATTAACTTCATGAAAGTTCATTAGATAAAAATACCTCTGCTGCAAGCACATGGAACGTAAGATTCTCTGACAAAAACTGAATGCTAAAATGCTTCAATTCAGGCGGTTCATGGCTCGACGCGGAACGCCATGCTTTCAAATCTTCCCTTGCCCATTCGGAATTTCTAAACTCGGTTAACTTACCGAGCTGAAACTCACATGGGTCACCATCAAACTCAAACATGGTTCCTCCTGGGAATGGCTCGCGGATAAAACATCGCACAGACTTGAAAACGATCTCCCGTTTAATGGTCAGTACAACCTCTTCGCTATCAACGACAGCTTCCTTTTCATATTGAATATCAAGTATCACATCCGGGCCAACAGAGTAGAACGAGACTCTTGACTCACCATATCCTGGCAGCCACTCATAGGGATCTATTACTAGTCTTGGTTTAGCAATTTTCATGGACGCACCGACTTTAACTGCTCCGCGCCAGAAGGCGGCAACTTGTTATTTTTTAACTGGTCTGCCGCCAAATCATCGAATTTCTTACCTGGATAGGCCTCAACACCGGTCTGATTGCGTCCGAACCATTGACCTCGAGGGATGGATGCCTGCTCAAGTGCTGTAGAAGTTCGAGTATTCAAGATAAGGCGAGTCCCATTTATATCCACATAATCAATCGGAAGCTGCTCTGGCTTAACAACCCCTGTCTTCAAGGCCTCGGCTAAATCATCAACTGTTTTGATCGGTCTACCTGCAAGCTCTGAGTAAACCCTTTGCCCTTCTTCGCTAAAGGAACGATCAGATTTGATTCTATTTTGAGCAAAATTTGCTCCTGTTAACGCCCCTTTTTCTGAGTTAGCAGAAGTACCTGCGGCTTTTGTACCAATTTCTACAGTCGCCGCCGCTTTTCCTACTCCGCTGATCCCCGCAGCCCCCACCTGCGTCAGGCCATAAATTCCCTCAGAATAATCCGGAGAGACTCCCAACCCTTCCAGCAAATACGCACCGCTGGTTTTCTGGTTGACACCAGACAATAAGGTGTTAAAACCTGCATTAGCCGTATCTATCCCTGAGGCTGCCAGATAACCGCCTGCCAGGCAAGCTACACCCGCGGTGGTCGTGCATATTGCTGCCCCACCCAACGCCTGGAGTTCCCCGGCGGTAAATTGCGTCAGGCCACCTAAACGCGTCCCCACACCGTAGTGGGATAGCGCATCCCCGGTTTGATCACTAACCGAATACCCGAACATCGGCAAACTGGCACTGGCATAGCTGCCCATTGCGTAGATCAACTGGTTGCCGCTCTGTGATGCCAGTAGTGTACGCTCACTGGCATACGCATCACTGTTACCTAACTGTTCCAGCGCCTGCGCTTTCACATAATCCGCAGAACCTTCCGCAAACTCAGCGGAACATTTCACCAGCGCACAGGCCGCCGCTTTCAGACGCGCTTCTTTTTCTTTATCCCCACCGGACAATTGCTGGATCCGGGCTACTTCATCCGGGTGTAACTGGCGGTTATAGCGTTCAGCATCCAGTGAGACGGCTGCGCCAGACTGTGCACCGGTCGTTCCGCCAATCACTCCACCGACTGCACTGCCGCTCAGCGCCGCCGCCCACTGGGTGATGGCCCCCCTTTCATTGCGGTCCAGTTGTGTATTGTTACTCAGATAAGTATCGACCATCTGACTAAACGCTTCGCTGCTCATCCCGGCCAACCCGCCTGCTAACGCATTGCCGCCGCCGAAACTCGCCTGGATTGCCCCTATCACACCATGAATTGCGGCTTTTTCGGAGCTATTCGGTCCCCAGCCCATCGCCTCACCGAGATCACCAGCGGCTGAGTTCGCCATCTGCCCGAACACCGACGCCAGTTCTTGCTGCTCGGCAATTTTCTTCTCATCGAAAATTTTATTGATATGACCGTTAGCGTTGTCGGTATCGCGGCTTAACCCTGCAATATCCTGCGTCTGCTTCGCGCCATCCCGGATGACGATACTGCCCGCAGCAATGGCCGATTGCGTTGTACCTGAAGCGTCACCGCTGCTCTTAACACCAATAACAGGGACAACGCCCCCGCCGTTAACCCGCTCGCCTTTATTATTTTTTTCCGATGAAAAGCCACCGGCAAGCCCCTGGCTACTGGCACTGTACTGCGCTTCGTTATTGATATCGCTCCAGCCCAACGAACCGGTATCAAGCAGGTTCTTATCGGCTGTTGCAGTGCTCGCTATGACTGCACCATCCAGTTGGGTATGGTCGCCTACCGTAATATCGAACCCTTTATCCCCCGCAAACAACCCGCTTTGCTCACCAACGCTGGCATAGTCGCTGTCGGTTTTACTTTTATTAATACTCAGTGAGGCTGAACCGGTCATTGACCCGAAAGTGAAACTGGCACCGCCACTCACACTTTTCTGCTGGCTGTGGTACTCGTCAGTATCCTGCAGGCTGGTTATGGTCAGGTCGCGCCCCACCTCAGCAGTGATTTTTTCACCCAACACCTGCGCACCGGAAATAACCGTATCCCGTCCGCTGCTCAGGCTCAGCCCATCACTGGCGTTGACCCGCGTATTAACATATTCGGTACTCTTACCGTCAGCCGTTCCTTTTGACTGGTAACCGCTGGCCGACACACCAATTCCCGTCTCCTGACCCAGCGATATATGCACACCGACATTCCAGCCGCTGCTGTTATTCTTACTGGTTTGCTCGGTGTTGTTCGATGCGGCATCCAGCAGCAGATCATTCTGCGCCACAAGAGTGACATTATTGCCTGTCACACCGCTGCCGCTGATATGAAGATCACCGCTGGTACCTTTATTACCCGTAGCCACCAGCGTGGTATTTCCGCCTGCACTGAGGGTGCTGCCGCGTACCTGATTTTGCGTAGAACTGGATTCAGATGAGCTTTTACTCGAACCTACGCTGAGTTCCACCTTCACGGCGTTCAGATTGCCCTGGGCTACATCAGTCGCCATGGAAGAGGCGCCCGCGACAGCTATCCATGCGTTATCTGCAGCCTGCACGGCATACAGCGTTTTCAGCCGTTGGTCGCTGACCTCCCCACTCCGTTTCAGTGTGCTGTTCGCTGCAAGAATGGCATCGGTCACCGGGCTGGACACTGACAATGTCAGACCGCTCTTTTTCTGCTCGTAACTCTCTTTACGTCTCAACAGATCGTTACCG
This sequence comes from Pantoea sp. RCC30.1, assembly GCF_058148845.1. Lineage (NCBI taxonomy): Bacteria > Pseudomonadati > Pseudomonadota > Gammaproteobacteria > Enterobacterales > Erwiniaceae > Pantoea > Pantoea sp. RCC30.1. The sequence continues at coordinate 4,450 of NZ_JBXUHX010000054.1, forward strand.
GGGTCAACCACAATTTCGCCCGCGACAACGTTCAGATTTTTATCGGCAATCACATCCGCACCGCTGATATGTGCTTTTTCACCGGCGATAATATTTGCGTTACCGCCGGTTGAACCAATAGTGCTAACACTTTGACTCTGAGTGGTACCATCTTCATTGAGCTGATGTCGCGATTGTGCGCTGCCAATCGTGACACCAAAACCACCGGTACCCATCAGCCCGCTTTTTTTAGTCTCACTCAGCCGGTAGCTGGAACTAGTGTCGGTGGCTGCAAGAATATTGACATCTTTCCCCGCCTTCAGCGTCACATCCCTGTCACCCACCACGGACGAGCCCTTCACCGTCAGGTCCTGCCCAGCGACAATTGACACCTTGTCGCCACTCAGCTGAGAGGCTTTCTCTGTGGTGGCATAGTCCTCTGCAACCGTGTGCTTGGTCGTGCCGGAGAACAGGTGTTTCTTGGTTTTGGTTTTTTCGTCGTAGCTGTACTGGCTTTCCTGCGCGGTGGTGATATTCACATCCCGCCCGGCGTTCAGGGTCAGGTCACCGGTGGCCTGTACTTGCGCGACCTGTGTCGTAATGTCACGCCCGGCGGCAATGCTGGTGCTTCCGCCGCTCACCACTGCCGTCCCTTCCTGCCCGACATTTTCACGGATACTCACGCTTTTGCTGCCGTGGGTTTCGCTGTAGGTGCTGGTCTGCTGCGCGTTCAGGTTGACGTCGCGACCGGCGCTGAGTGAGGCGTTGAGGTCGGCGGTCAGTTGCGCCGCCTGCGAGTTAAGGTCGCGCCCGGCGCTGAGCGTCAGGTCACCGCCGCTGCTCACCACCGTGCGGGTGGCGTTGTTGCTGTCAGCCTCATTTTTGCCGCTGGTCTGATGGCTGCTCTGGTCCATCGTGTTGAGGTTGATGTCGTTGACTGCCGCCAGCGTGGCGTCGCCTTTGGCGGTGACGGCGCTGCCCGCCACGGTCAGGTCGTGTCCCGCGCTGGCCGATAAATTACCGCCCGCGCTGACCGTGCTGGCCTGGCTGTCGGTGGTCCGCGCGCTGCTTTTTGCTGTGGCTTTGCTGGTGCTGAGCGCGTTGCCGGTGATGTTAACGTCTTTCAGCGCCACCAGTTGCAGGTCACTGCCCGCCGTGAGCCGGGCACCGGTGTTGTTGATGTCGTGACCGGCGGTGAGCGAAAGCCCGTCAGTGGCCGAGATACCAGCTACGTCGCCGGTCTGGGTCTGGCTGAAAGTCAGCTGAGACGTTTTGTTTTTGCTGGTGGTCGGCGCGGCAACCCACTGCTGCGCCTGCGTGACGTTATTGATATCGCCGCTGACCGAGGCCAGCGCCACGGTCTGCCCGCTAATGGAGGAACCGATATTATTGATATCGCCCAGCGCGCTCAGCTGCAGGCTGCCGTTAGAGGCAATCAGCCCGGCATTGAGGTTATCCAGCGAACTGCTGCTTTTTGCCGCCAGTTGCGTCTGGCCCTGCAGGGTACTGCCCGCGTTGACGATGTGTCCGGCGTCGAGATTGACGGTGTTCCCGGAAATCACGCTGCCGGTCACCGCGTGGGTGTCGTTGGCAGAAAGATAGAGTTTAGGGGCCAGAACCGTCTGGCCGTTGACGGTGGTTTTCTCCCACCAGACGATGCTTTTGGTCAGCGCCGCGACCTGTTCTGGCGACAGGCTGATGCCCGGTTGCAGGCCCAGACCAGCCTGCTGTTCGGCGGCGTTGTCGATCAGGTACTGCATCTGCGCGAGGTCTGACCCTGTGCCGCCGACGTAACGCTGCCCGGTCTGACTGAGCACGGCGTTATCGACATAACGGGTATCGAAGGCGGCATCGCCGAGGAATTTATAGTCGTAATCCGGCGTCAGCTTCAGCCGGTCCATAAAGTAGGCCGAGCCGAGGAATTTGCTCTCGTCGGTATAGACGGGTGCCGTTTCAATGCGCGGGCCGGAAGGTGTGCCCGGCTGTACGGCAGACGTCAGCATGCCGGACGTCGGGTGCGCGAGATAATCATTAAGCGAATTAAACAGCGAAGGATCAGTTTTCCCCAGACTGCCCAGTTGCGGGTTGGTGGTGATCAGATACGGGCTGGCAGGATTGGTGCTCGCCACAAACAAACCGTTATTGCCGGTCGGCAGCGGGTAATCCGTCAGGGCAGCCCCCTGATTGCCAATTTGCTTTAACGCATCGGTGACGGAATTGTTCCACTGAACGGATCCGACGGCCAGGTTTTGAGCGGATGCCAGTTGTTTGCTTTGCAAACCGCTGACCTGTTGCAGACCCGACGTGCCGTTCAGTGACGGTGCGCTTATCGCATGGGATAAACCGCCTGCATTAGCGGAGGTCGTGGTATTGCTGATATTATTACTGAAACTGGCGTTAACCGCCCCACCGGCCTGAATAACGGCGCGGAGACCTTCACCGGTGCTGAGGGTTTCGTATACCGGGGCGCCTGAGAGGGTATAGGTGACAGTCGAGTTTACTGAGTTTGCTCTGCCGTCATGGTAGTTATTAGCCGCGCGTTCAGAGCTAATTTTATTTTTAACATCGAAATCAGAAGAATGTTCAGCGCCTAATTTGCCATTATAGGTGTATGCAATATATTCGTTCTGGGCACTGTTAAGGTACGACTGGTTGTTTAAATTATTACCAGATAGTCCAATACTCCCCCCGGCTAAAATACTGCTGCTGATGTTGTCTAACGTGCCCGCATAGGCATTCAGATTCCTATTAGCCGCTATACGTCCCATCCCTCCATTCGCACTGGCAGAAAGGATAGTTGAACCCACAAGGTATTTTTGTACAGACCCCTTCTGGTTCGGTGCTAAGTGGTCTTGGGTTGTTGAGTAACCGAAACTTCCTCCAGCACCATCAGGGTCAGGGTCGCTATACCAATGATCTGTTTGGTAGATACCTAATTCGTCATTATCCAAATCCCCTAAACGTACCTGAATCGAACTGGCCCCACTCGATGCCGGGCTGTTCGCCGCTGCCTGATACGAACTCGACGTACTCAGCCCGTCACGCTGATTCAGCAGATGGCTGCTGTTGAGGGTGATATCGCCGTTTGTAGTCTCAATATCCCCCGATGTGTTGACCACTTCGCTGTTGGCGTTGCCCGCCGCGTCCCGCTGCAACCACAGGCTGTTGCCTGCCAGAATATCGCCGTAGTTATTGTGAATACTGTCGGCCAGCAACTGCATGTTGTTACCGGCGTACAGCAGCGCGCTGTTCGTCAGTTGCCCGGCTGCGGACATCACCACGTTGCCTGCCCCGCCGACAAAGCCGCTGTTGTTAAGCACGCCACGGCTGGCGAGGCGGATATCCCCGCCGGACTGCACGCTGCCGCTGCCGTTGAGCTGGATGTTGCTGGCGTCCACGCCCACCGTACCGTCGCCACCGCGCAGCTGACCGCTGTTGGTAAAGTTGCCCGTGGAACTGAGCTGGATACCGTTGCCCTGCAGGGTGCCGAGCACGTTCAGGTCGCCCTGCGTGCTGAGATTGAGGTTCTGCCCCGCTGCCAGCGTGCCGGTCTGGGTAAAGCCCGAACCGAGTTGCAGCGTCATATCCCCCAGCGCCAGCAGGCTGCCTGCCTGATTCAGCACCGGCGTCACCAACGTCAGGTTGCCTGCGCTATAGAGTTTTCCGCCCGCTTGGTTGTCGGCGTTCTGAACGTTAAGCCCCAGCGACTGGCTGCCCAATACCGTGCCGGTGTTATGCAGTTCGTTACCGGTAAGCGTCAGCCGGTCGCCCTGAAGCTGGCCCTGATTGGTCATCTGCGTGACGTTCAGCGCGCTGTCGCCCTGCCCGGTCAGCGTACCGCTGTTGTTGAGCGAGCCGCCGGTCATGGTCAGGCCCTGCGCCTGCAGTACGCCGCTGTTGGTAAGCACCGGTGCAGACACTGTCAGCCTGCCGCCGGTCACTAAGGTGCCCTGATTGTTGAGGTTACCGGTGAGGGTCAGATGGCTGACGCCGTCGCCCTGCATCTGACCCTGATTGAGCAGCGACTGCGCGCCCAAATCTAACGTGCCCTGACTGCGCACGGTGCCGCCGCTCAGGTTGGTGATGCCGTTTTGTACCGTACCCTGCAGGCTTTTCTGGCCCTGTAACTGCCCGGCGTTTAAAATACTGTTGGTGGTGAGCGTCAGGTTACCGGCCTGAAGAGTGCCGCTGTTAGCAATATTCCCGGCGTTCAGCGTGGCGGTGCCGCCGCTGAGTAATGTGCCGCCCTGCTGAACCTGAAGTTGCCCGCTGAGCGTGGCCGCAAGCGCGCTGACACCGCTGATGCCGCCGCTGCTGGTCAGCGCACCGCCGGTCAGGGTCAGGTTATCCGCCGACCAGTTCCCCTGATTATTCAGGTTCGCCGCCTGCAAAATAGCCAGACCGGTGGAAATTATTTTGCCCTGCGCCTGCGTGTTGAGCGCACCACTCAGGTTGAGGTTGGCGCGCGAGGCGGTCTGGATCGCGCCGTTAAGATCTAACTGACCAGCGTGTACATCGGCGCTGTCGGCCTGCCAGCTGCCGTTGTTGGTGACGTGCGCGGCGGTGACGGTGAGTGCGCCCTGCGTCAGCATCTTGCCGGACGTGGCGTTGGTTAAATCCTGCTGCAGTTGCGCCGTCAGGCCCTTCAGGCCAATCAGGTTACCGCTGTTGTCCGCGTTGTTCGCCGTAAGCGCCAGCGTGTCGCCCTGTATTTGCCCCTGATTGGTCAGATGGTTAGCCGTCACCGTGGCGGTTTTATCGCTGAGCAACTGGCCACTGTTTTCCAGCGTGGCGGCGTTCAACGTGACTTTACCGGATGAGAGCAGGCTGCCGCCGTTGGTGAGATCACCCTGCATCTGCGCGTTCAGGCCATTCGTGCCTAATGCCGTGCCGCCGTTGGTAAGGCTGTTGCCGGTCAGGGTAATCTGGCTGCCCTGTAGCCTGCCCTGATTCTGGGTATCACCCACCCGGACACCCAGCGTGCCGCCGGACAATACCTGCCCCTGCGTACCGTTGGTTAACGTACTGGCGGTGAGCGTGGTGCCGCCGTTGCCCTGCATCAGCCCGTTGTTGCTGATACCCGTGGCATTCACGCCGACCGTTTGTGCCAGAAGCTGGCCGTTGTTGATGACGGTCGGTGCCGCTACAGTCAGTTCGTTACCCGCAGATATCACGCCCGCGTTCTGATTGGTCAGGCTGCCGGTGACATTCACGCCGACGTTACCGCCCGACACGTTGCCCTGATTGACCAGCGTCTGGCCTGCCAGCGTCATCTGGTTCTGCGCAGACAGGCTGCCTTGCTGCTGCAAGGTACCGGCTTTCACATGCAGGCCGTCGTCGGCGGTGATGGCACCGTTGTTGGTCAGCAAGGTGGCCGTGATATCCACATTGTCCGCGCCCAGCGCCGCGCCGTTGGTCAGCGTACCGGCCTGCACCGTCAGCGTGCCCGGTGTCACCAGTTTCCCGGCCAGATCGGCTTTTTCAGACGCACTGATTCCCAGCGCGTTTTTACCCTGCGTCTGCGAGCCGTTGCCGGTAGTAAGCTGTTGCGCGGTCAGCGCCGCGTTGCCGTCGGCGGAGAGAAAACCCTTTAAGTTCGCGGTATCCGCACTGAGGTTCACATCGCCTTGGCTGGACTGTACCGATCCGGCGCGGGTGGTCAGCGCGATGGCGTTAAGCGTTGCCCCCTGCGTGCCTGTCAGCGTACCGCCCAGATCCGCCTGAGCGGTGTTGAGCGTAAGCTGACCGCCTGCCAGTAAGGTTGCCGCATTGTCGTTTGTCACGTCGTCCGCGGTCAGCGCTAAGTCGCCGCGGGTGGCGGTCAGCCCCTGATTATTGAACTGATTCAGGGTCAGCGTCTGGTCACCGCCGGACTGCGCCGTGCCGTTGTTATTGAAGGTGTCGCCGTCAAGCTGCTGCGTGCCGAGGGACTGCAGCAGGCCGTTATTGGTCAGGGTGCCGAAGCTGAACTGCCCGTTGCGGTTGGCGGCCAGCGTGCCGCCGTTGCTGAAGTTGTTCGAGGTAAAGGCCAGGTCACGCCCGGCAATCAGGCTGCCGGACCAATGCCCGCCGCTGGCAACCGTGGCCTGAACGTTATTTTGTGCCGAGGTTTTACCGCCCTGCGCGGCATTCAGCCGGTCAGCGTTAATCGAAAGAGTATTGCCCGCGCTGGTGGTGCCGTCGAGCTGCTGCTGGCGGGCGGATAACTGCATATCTTCCGTGGAGGCCAGCGAACCGGTGCCGGTCACCTGCAATGTACCGCCACCGGCTTCCAGCGTGTTGCCGTCGAGCGCACCGGCCAGCGTGGCGCTGCCGGTTACCGTCAGGGATAAATCTATATCGCTGTGAACGGTACCCAGCGCCCCGACGGACAGATCCGTAGCGTTCAGGCCCACGTTGCCGGAGGTCGACAGCTGGCCGCCCAGCTTCTGCTGCGCGGCATTGAGCTGAATATCCCCGAGACTGGTGATCAGCGAGTTTTGCCCGGCGTTCAGGGAAGTACTGTTGAGCGTCAGGCCATTTTTGCCGGTCAGCGTGCCGTCCACGTTCATCTGACCACCGCCGATGTTCAGCCGGTCACCGGCAAACAGCGAGCCCTGTTCACCCACGGCCATCTGGTCAGCAACCTGTAAATCCAGCCCCTGCTGCGAACCGATCAGCCCCTGATTGCTGAGGGTATTAGCGGTGATGTTTTGCGCGCCGCCGGACTGCATTTTGCCGCTGTTGTTCAGTTCGCTGGCGTTCAGGAACTGTGTGCCCTGCGCCTGGATCAGGCCGCCGTTGGTCAGCGTTTGTGCCCGCAATTGTGCGTTACCGCCCGCCGCCAGTGTGCCGTTGCTGGTGAGGTCACCCGCCGATGTCAGCGCCATATCGCCGCCCGACTGCTGGGTGCCGTTAAGCGCAATGGCCTGCGCATTCGCCGTCAGCTTGCCGGTGGCGGTCGCATTACTCAGCGTCAGCCTGCCGCTGGCGTCAATCTGCATATCGCCGACCGAGGCGTTCAGGTTGCCGAGGTTAACCCCGACGCCTTTGTCGCTGGAGACCAGATGAATGCGGTTGGCGTACATGCCGCCGAGCGCGCCGGTGTCAATCGCCACCGCCGGTACGCCTGCGCCAGATATCGGCGTGGCATTGCCCTGCGCATCGACGTGATTGGCACCTAAGGTGACGTTCAGGTCTCTGGCGTACAGCCCGGCGTTAATCTGCGCGGCGCGGGAAATTAGTGAAAAAGAATCGCTCGTGCGGGCATCCAGCCCCTGACCTTCAACGGTGATCGCACCCTGCGTGACCTCGAGGGACTGCAGCGAGCCATCCGCATTCAGCACCGGTTTACCGGTGGTCAGCGTGGCGTTCGGGGTGTTGAGGAAGCCGCAGCCGTTACAGGTGATGCCGTAGGGGTTGGCGACCATGACGTTGGCGGCTTTACCGGCGACCTCCATGTAGCCGTTAAGCTGCGAAGGGTTCGACGACACCACTTCGTTAATGATGCCCTTCGCTTCCTGACCTGCCGTAAGATTGGGGTTATTTTGAATCAGCCCGCCCAACTGAGTCTGGGTCAGTTTACCGGTGGCATTATTGAGGATGAGGCCCTCCTGGCCGACGTTGAAGTCGTTGTATTTGTTATGCGAAATCCCGGACTGATTCGGGGTGGCGATGTTCACCACCGGCACGCCGTTACCCGCCTGATCGGTGCGGGTGTTGCCTTCGGCTGCCGTGATACCGGCCGCAAATGCGGGCATCACCGGTTGCCAGACCAGCCATCCCATCAGCCCGTACGCCAGTGCCTTACGCCATAACGTGACCGGTTGCTCTGTGATCGATTTCATCGCCGAATTCCTTCTCTCTTATGTAGAGGTACAACGCTAAAGTACAAAACCGATACGGTAGTAGACCGTGACGCGATCCGGTGCCAGTGAGTCCGGATAGCTCAGCGGCCAGCCGACGGTAAACTGGCTGGAGAAATGTGCGTTACTGCTCGATAAACCCACCGACCCGCCCCATAAGGTGCCGGACGCATTGGTGTCGTGATTGCTGCGCTGCAGGTAGCCGCCGTCAAGCGCAGTCACGGCGCTGATTTGTCCGAGCACCGGCAGCGTGAACAGTTGGGTATCCAGCTCATTACGCCAGTAGCCGCCGTTGTCGCCGGAAAGGTATTGCTCTTTGAACCCGCGCACCGAGCTTTCGCCGCCAATCGTCAGGCGTTCGCTGCCGTATAGACGGTCATCGCCCCACTGGCCGTAGGCGCTGGTCAGCCAGATAACTTTTTGCGTGACAGGCCGGTAATAGCTGGTGGACAGCGTCCATTTGGAGAACTCCGCACGCGGGGCATCCGGGTTTTTATCTTCATCGCTTTCGCCGCCAAACCACGGCACGCCACGGCTGAACGCCGGGTTAAGCGTGGCGTATCCGCCCCAGAGTTTCTGGCTGTGATTAATGCCTGCGGTCCAATTAGTCAGGCTGCGGGTGCTGCTTTCCAGCGGCGCGTCGTTGAGATAATTTCGGTTGAGGCGGTGCGTCAGCCCGAGGCTGGCGGCGGTTTTCATGTCGCCGTTGCGAAACAGCACGCGGGAAAGGGTGAAACGGTGCGCCTGGCTGTCGCCGGTGGAGCGCCACAGATAGCCCTGCGATTCAATGGTGCTCAGGTAGTCGCTGTAGCTGTAGTTGTAATCAAACAGCCAGTAGCCGTAAGGCAGATTAACGCCCGCCTGCACGCTTTTCGCGTCGTGGTCGCTTGCGCCGTCGCTGCTGCGTGGCGCACTGACATACCACTGGTCCGCCAGCCCGAGTAGGTTATTGCCGGTCAGCGAGCCGCTGAACTGTCCGGTTCCGGTGCTTTTCTGCCCTGAGTTGTCAAAACCGGCGCTGGCCTGCAGCGGGAACTCAGGCTTTGAGGTGAGGTTGACGATAGAGTATCCCGGCTGGCTGCCGGGCTGGATTTCAATCTGCACCGGCGTTTTGCGCAGCCGGTTAATCTGCTCCATCCCCTGTTCGATATCGCGCAGGTTAAGGATATTGCCGGTCAGCCCCGGAAACGCCATCGCCAGCATTGCGCCGCGCTGGTTTTCCATTTTGATGGCTTCGAGTTTGCCTTCCATCACCGTGAGTTGCAGCGTGCCGGAAGATAAATCCTGTTCGGTGAGAAACGCGCGGCTGGTGATGTAACCCTGGCCGATATACCAGTCGGAGACCTGTTTTACCAGCGTGTTAATCCGGCCAATGCCGAGGCACTGTTGCAGGTAGGGTTGAGTGAGTTTTTGCCGGATGTGCGCGAGCATATGGTCTGCGCCGCTGAGGGTAATATCGTGGATATCAAAGCACGGGCCGCCGGATTGCGCTGGGGTTTGCGGTGCGGGGGCGACTGACGTGCTGCGCTCCAGTTCCTGACGCTGCTGCTGGTTCTGCTGCAGAAGTTGCCGCTGCTGCTGTTCGATACTGTCGCGGTCGGCGGGGCTGAGCGGCGCGGCGTGAGCGTTGAAAGAGAGCAGTACAGCCAGAGCCATCGGAGTCCGGTTTCGCCATTGCTGTTGACACAGAAGACGCAGGGTTGTCGCGCGGAAAAATACAGCAACAGAACTAATGATTTCCATATCCGGACTTTTCCCTCTCCTGTCCAGCTTCCTTTTACGCCACAAAAATCAGCGTCAGAAGTGGCTTTAGCTTTGATTAATGAGTAAACATTCAGCTGCTATCGGCACAAGTGCGATTTACTTTAGGTGTTTTGTTTAAACATTAAGAAAAAGTTTAATGAGGCGAAGCAATCACCATGCATAAGAAAACATGGTTTGTAGGGGTAATGGATCCTATGCTGCTTCCAGCAGCCATGTAAAAGATGCTATCTATCCGCCGCACCGTCTGGCCGACAACGGCGAGAACGTGATTGTGCTCACTTATCTTAAACCGCCATCTCCGGACAGCTTTTAGAGCTTACGTTAACGATGCCCGCTGACGTCGGTATTTACCTTTGGGGAGAGATATCCCAACGCACTGTGCGGAGAGTTTTCATCATAATGATTGAACGCCGCGCCAGGGTTCTATAGCGCCGTTAGCACATCGGGTTTTGGCATGAACGTGGGAGAGTCTTCGTTCGTCGTTTTCACGAACTGCTCGGCCATACCGTTACGCTGTTGGCGGCTTAATACCCTTGCGCAAACATCCAGATTCCATTATCAGACTAAGGCCTAGGTGAGATAACATTAATGCTTCAATACGATCTCCAGATACGGGTGGATCCAGTCCTTTTTCACATCAATTTCCCTGAGAGAAACAAACCCGTCGTGCTCCAGCGCACATATACTCTTATGCGTGGCAACAAAATCGTAGATAGCCTTGCTTTCCAAGCTTTGCAACATATGGGACAACAATTTACGGCGCATGACATTCTTCCTCCACGTCTCCCCAGCAGCCACATCCTTATAAGTCGTGTTGAAGGGCTGCCCAACCGCATTGGTGACACACGTTCCATACCGATTTTTCGTACCCGTGGACAGATAGTGATCAAGCAACGTAGCCAGATCTCCGCGTAGTGGCTCCAAAAGTCGGCCCCAGCGTTTGAGCTCGCGGTTTGCCTTACCCTTCCCCAGCCTGCGGTTTAACAGAAGAACGGTCTTTGATTTGAATGAAAGGCTGACATATCCGGCACTGAACACGCTGGAAAACCGGAATTGCTTCACCAGATTTTCCGATACCTTCAGCACACGGCAGATATAAACGGTATCCAGCACCTTAAGACTCTTGTCAGGTATGCCAATAGCTAACAGTTCATGACTAAGGATCTCAAGCTGGCATCCTTTAATATCGTAGTTGTAGCCAGAGCCCAGGCATGCCCACTTCATCTCCGACTGTAAATTTTGGAACCCTAAACCGATTTCAAAAGAACGCCCGCCAATCCTGGCTGTTTTATAGGATTGGCGATATGACACGATTAAAGGTGAGTCTTGCACCCGATCAACACCGATTTCAGCCAAGTATGAGAGAAAGTTGAAAATGAACAGTTTGTTCTTTGACGTTGGATGATCATGGTGGTACTTCAGCAACGCCGTAAGATTAATGTGCAGCGGTTCTAGATTGCCCCATACCTCAGTAACACGCTTCCTGAACAGTGCGTTCGGGATATCACGTTTCGATTGTTGATGTTTAAACTGACTTGCACGATTGATCGCTTCTCCGATCAGCTCATCAAACGTATAGTTTTTCCGTTTATTGATGATATCCGTCAGATAATGGTAACGGTCAGTCCTGCGC
>NZ_JBXUHX010000055.1:0-14330 GCF_058148845.1 Pantoea sp. RCC30.1
GTTTTCATATTGCCGGTACCCGCCAGCCCAGCCCGCGCACGTTGCGGATCACGTCGTTATCCAGCTTGCGTCGCATTCCGTGGATCAGGACATCCACCGCGTTGCTGCTGACTTCATCGCCCCAGCCATAGATGCGGTTTTCCAGCTGCTCGCGCGACAAAATAGCGCCTGGCCGCTCCAGCAGGGCGTAGAGCAGGGCATATTCACGCGCCGTAAGCTGCTCACGCTGGCCTTTGTAGAGCACTTCGCGGGTCATCATATCCAGCTGCACATCGCCGCTGCCCAGCACGGAGTCAGCTGCGCCATGGCTGCGTCGGGTAATGGCGCGCATCCGGGCCATCACTTCCTGTAAATCGAACGGTTTAAGCAGGTAATCGTCCGCGCCGCTGTCGAGTCCCTGAATACGCTGTGCCACCGTGTCGCGTGCGGTAAGAATCAGCACCGGCGTGGCGTCGCCGCGCCCGCGCGCCCGGCGCAATACCTGCAGGCCATCATCACGGGGTAAGCCGAGATCGAGTAACACGCAGCTGTAGCCGCCTTCGCTCCAGGCATTCTGGGCATAGATGCCATCACGCACCCAGTCCACCGACCAGCCCGCACCCTCCAGCGCCTGCTGCAGGTTCGCGCCGATCATTTCATCATCTTCAACCAGTAACACGCGCATGGCTGATCTCCTTCATAAAGATGGGGAGAGTTTACTCACCAATTGTTAGGCCAGAATTATCCGCCTTCATACTTCGCGCTGTGGCGGCGTTGGCTGCTTTTACTCACCCCAGTCACTGACTGATGTCCCCATCCCTATCCATTGAGATGCCAGCGGTTACAAGCGTAAATGGGGGACGTATATTTGAGCAACAGATTAATGCCCGGCATTTCAGCGGTGAATAGTATGGCAGCCCAGGAAGCAAAAATCAGACATCAGCGCGAGTATCAGGAACGTTTTGCAGCCGTCCGAAATGGTCAGGCTCTGGGCCGCGTGCTTGAAAAAGATTCTCAGGGTGTTGTGCCTGCAAAAAGTGGATGTAGCCTCACGTCCATAACCTCAATTGCAGTACTAAGTCTGATTGATAAAGATACGGGCAGGGTCAAAGAGGATGCACAGGGGCAGTTCCTCAATGAGCAACTCAATGAGGCAAATATTGTAGAAATTATTGATCGACCCACAGGCTTTGATGCCGGGGATTTTCTCGATGATAAATTGACACGCTAAAGCCCCGCTGGCCGCGCAATTCCGCCTCCGTTTCAGACGTTGCTAATTCTGCGCTAATTTTCCGCTAATTAAGGGATAAATTTTAGCAGGTAGAGTGGCTCCACTGCACATCAGCATCAACAGGAGAAACCATGAATCAGCGCGAGTTTATTCGGAGTTTGCTGGACTGGATTGAGAACAACTTAGGACACGATCTGCATCTGGATGAGGTGGCGCGCCGCTCGGGCTATTCGCGCTGGCATCTGCAACGCCTGTTCCGCCAGCATACCGGCTTTTCACTGGCAGAATATATCCGTCAGCGTCGCTTAACCGAGTCTGCGCTCACGTTGCTGAGCAGCAACGAAGCGATACTGCAAGTGGCGATGAACTACGGCTTCGATACCCAGCAGGCCTACACCCGCACCTTTAAAAACTACTTTATGGTGACGCCAGGCCAGTTGCGCCGTCAGCGCCGCGTCGAACCGGATCGGCTGCTATTCCCCCTGGCGATGGCCAGCTGATGCCTGATAAGACCTTCCCGCCATAACACATGGACGGGAAGGCCAGCCCGCACTCTCATCCTGATCTTCGCCTCGCCTTTTTTTTGCCCGCCAGCCATAGTTGCCTTGCCCGAACGTGTTAATTTGTTGCCAGCATCTCTTTACTGTCGGAGTCGGGAAACATGGAAAACGGCGCGAATTTAACCGCCATGTTGGTATTTGCTCGGGTTGTGGAATTACAGAGTTTCAGTGAGGCCGCTCGCACACTCGGCTGGTCCAAATCCCACGTCAGCCGGGAGATCGCCCGTCTGGAGTTGCGGCTCGGTATCCGGCTGTTGCAGCGCACCACCCGGCGGCTGGCGCTGACCGGGCAGGGGCAGGCGTACTATCCCTACTGTGTGCGGATGCTGGCCGAAGTGCAGCGCGCCGAGGCGTTCGTGCAGCAGCTGCATCAGCAGCCCACAGGCCAAATCCGGCTGCAGGCGCCCGTCACGTTCGGCTGCCAGTGCGTGGTTCCCGTTCTGAATCGTTTTCTGTATCGCCATCTGCATATCAACGTCGATCTCGATCTTACCGATCGCAATCACGATCGGCTGGACGATCAAGTGGATCTGGCGATTGTGATCCGATCCCGCTCGCCTCAGCAGGGCAATTTCCGGGTGCTGAGCGATATCGAGTGGGGACTCTATGCCGCGCCCGCTTACCTGGCGCAGCGACCCGCCATCACGCATCCTGAGATGCTGCCGCGCCACGACCTGCTGATGTTTCATGGTCCGGCACACACCGCCGCGCTGCCGTTCCGCCGCGATAAGCAGAGACTGGCACTGGACGTGCGCAGTCGTTTCCGCGCCAATAACAGCATGGCGCTGCTCAATGCCGCACTGGCAGGCAGCGGCATCGCCTATCTTCCGTCCTACATGGCGCAGGAGGCGATGGCACGCGGTGATATTCAGCAACTGCTGCCGGAGTGGCAGATGGATCGACTGCAAAGCTATCTGCTGCTGCACGACACCCCAGAACCGGCGTCGCCAGTGACGCTGCTGTGTGATGCCCTGGTTGCGGCGCTGAATCCAGGCTGATTGTTGCCTGCTGACAACAATCAGCGCCACAGAGTAACTATTCCGCCGTGACTGTTGTTACTCCGCTACTCCGTTTAGCCTGTATCCCTGATCATTCAACGGAAACCACCATGCCACAGTCACCCGAAACGGCAGAATTTCAGCACTGGAGACGTAACTTAGCGGTCTGCGTCGTCGGCTCTTTTACTACTATCGTGGCGATGACCCTGCTGCTGCCGTTTCTGCCGCTTTATGTTCAGCAACTCGGCGTAGAGCAGCCTGCCGCCATCGCCCGCTGGTCCGGCCTTGCCTATGGCGCGACCTTTTTTAGCGCCGCGCTAACTGCGCCACTGTGGGGCCGGCTGGCTGACCGCTATGGTCGTAAGCTGATGCTGATTCGGGCCAGTCTCGGGATGGCGATTGCGATGTCGCTGATTGGCATGGCGACCGCGCCGTGGCAGCTGGTGGCGCTGCGCCTGCTGGCGGGGCTGTTGGGCGGCTACGCGTCGGGATCGACCATTCTGGTAGCAGCACAAACGCCAAAAGCGCAGACCGGTTGGGCGCTGGGCGTATTGTCATCCGGTATTATGGCGGGCAACGTGGTCGGGCCGCTGCTGGGTGGAGTGTTACCGCCGCTGATCGGCATTCGTCAGACTTTCTGGCTGACCGGCGCGGTGATATTTCTCGCCTTCCTCGCCACCACCTTTTTACTCAAAGAGCAGCCACGTGCAGCCGTGACGTCGCTTGCCAGCCAGCAGCAACCTGCAGAGCAGCCGATCAATCACAACCTGGTGCGGCTGATGTGGCTCTCCGGCATGTTACTGATCTTCGCCAGCATGTCGATTGAGCCGATTATCACGCTCTACGTGAGCGAGTTTGTGCAGGGTAATCATCAGATCACCATGATATCCGGACTGGTGATGTCCGCGGCGGCGCTGGGAACCGTACTGGCTGCGCCACAACTGGGCCGTCTGGCCGATCGTTTAGGGCACTGGCGGGTGCTGACCGGTGGTTTAGTGGTTAGCGGGCTGCTTTTGATTCCGCAGGCTTTCATCACGGCGGCCTGGCAACTGGTGGTGCTGCGTTTTCTGATGGGGATGGCGCTGGGCGGATTGATGCCGTGCATTACGGCGATTATTCGTCATAACGTGCCGGGTTCACAGGTCGGGCGGATGCTGGGGTATTCGACGTCGGCGCAATATATCGGTCAGGTCAGCGGCCCGCTGTTCGGTGGGCTGGTGGGTGGTGCTTTCGGGATGCGCCCGGTTTTTCTGGCAACCTGCGGGGTGATGCTGTTTTGCGCCTGGCTGAACTGGCGCGGGATGCGTAAATAGCGCGATCAAAAAAGGCGGACCGGGGTCCGCCTTAGTTTAGTCACACAGTCGTGAATTACTTCTGGTCTGGCAACGCGTAGGCAATCACATAGTCGCCCAGCTTGGTACCAAACGAGCCGTGACCGCCTGCCGCGATGACAACGTACTGCTTGCCATTCACTTCATAGGTCATCGGCGTCGCCTGGCCGCCTGCTGGCAGACGTGCCTGCCATAACAGCTCGCCGGTATCGGTGCTGAAAGCACGCAGGTAGTTATCTGCGGTCGCACCAATGAAGAACACCTTACCTGCGGTGGTGATAGGACCACCCAGCATCGGCATACCCATTTTGAACGGCAGCGGAACCGGTGCGCTATCACGAACGGTACCGATACGCTGTTTCCACACCACGTCGTTGGTCTTCAGATCTACCGCGGAGATATAACCCCAGGCAGGCTGTTTACATGGCAGACCAAACGGTGACAGGAACGGATTCAGCTCGACGCCATATGGCACGCCATACTGTGGCTGAATACCCGTTTCCGTTCCTGAACCCCCCTCAGCGCCTTTCGGCGGCTCAATTGGGTTGCCTGGGCCACGTGGAACCAGCTTAGAGACAAACGGCAGCGCCATTGGGTTAGCAATCGCGATCTGACGATGTGGATCGACTGCGATGCCGCCCCATTCGAACATACCGAGGTTACCCGGGAACACCAGCGTACCCTGCTCAGATGGCGGGGTGAACGGACCTTCATAGCGCAGGCGCTTGAAGATCACGCGGCACACCAGCTGGTCGAACATTGTCGCGCCCCACATATCCTTGTCCGTCAGGTTCTGTTTCGGACGGAAGGTCAGCTCAGAGTAGGGCTGAGTGGCAGCAACGTGATCGCCTTTAGCCGCGCCCTGTGGCACTGGCGTTTCTGGCGCGGGTACCACTGGCTTGCCAGTTCGGCGATCCAGGACAAAGATGTTGCCGGTTTTTGCTGGTGCGTAAACCACCGGTACGGTGTTGCCATCTTTGTCGGTGATATCAGCCAGCGTCGGCTGCGACGGCAGATCCATATCCCACAGGTCGTGATGCACAGTCTGATAAGACCAGACCAGCTTACCGGTGGTGGCGTTCAGGGCCAGCACGCTGCTCGCATAACGTTCCTGCTCTGGTGTGCGGTTACCGCCCCAGATATCCGGTGTGGTCACGCCCATTGGTAGGTAAACGGTATCCAGTTTCGGATCGTAGACTGCCGGTGCCCATGAATTCGGTGAGTTCATGGTGAAGGTGTGTTCATCAGCCGGAATGGCATTTGGGTCTTTCGCGCCTGGATCAAACACCCACAGCAGTTTGCCGGTATTCACATCAAAGCCACGAATCACGCCTGACGGCTCGCGGGTTGAGAAGTTATCGGTTACCGCACCCGCCATCACGATGGTGGTGTTGGTAATGATTGGCGGAGAGGTCGGCTCATACATACCTGCGGTAGTGACAGGCTGTTTGTGTTGCAGATCCAGCTCGCCGTTGACGCCAAATGACGGGCAGCGTTCACCGGTCTCTGCGTCCAGCGCAAACAGACGACCATCGTTGACAGGCAGATAGATACGACGTGAGCAGAGAGCAGGCTGAGTGTTCGCTGCATCGGCTGCTGCCGGCACTTCGTGGTAAGAAACACCGCGACAGGTCACGTGCTGGAAGGTCGGGTTAACCTTCATGCCCGGATCAAATTTCCACTTCTGCTTACCGGTGGCCGCATCCAGAGCAAACAGGATCTGGTGTGGTGAACAGAGGTAAAGCGTGTCGCGGATTTTAATCGGAGTGACTTCGTCGGTGATTTCACCGGGATCGTTAGGGGTTTTCATGTCGCCAGTCTGGAACTGCCAGGCAACCTGCAACTCTTTCACGTTCTGGTGGTTAATCTGCTTCAGCGGCGAGAAACGGGTTCCCTGTTGATCGCGCGCATAAGCGGGCCAGTCAGCATCCGGGATGTTGCTCAGCGGTGCAGCCTGCGGGGCGTTGTCAGCGGTTTCTGGTACAGACCCGTTGATGACCTGCGGATCGTTGAACACCGCATAGGCCAGCACGATGGCACTGGCAATCAGCGCCACAGCCAGGGTACCCAGCGCGGCTTTGCTGCCCGCGTTGAAGCTGCGATAAACAAACGGCAGGATCAACCAGACACCGAAGATCACCAGCACATCGGTGCGCGGTGCCAGTGCCCAGAAGTCGGTACCTACTTCCCACACACCCCAGATCAGGGTGCCGATCAGCAGCAGCGCATAGAGAACCAGCGCGGTGCTTTTACGACGGGAAAGCAGATAAGCGGTGATAAGCATAACCACACCGCCAAAAACGTAATACCAGGAACCACCAATGGCGGCTAACCAGCCACCGCCAATGAGCATAAACGCGCCCGTCAGCACTGCGAACAGCACTGTCAGGAAACGAATTACGCCAAAAGATGAGGAGTTTTTCCCCATAATATCGACCTCGTTTCGTTGCCATAAAACACACGAAAACAACCAGATAGGCTGTTTCCAGTTATCAAGTACAAATGATTAGGGTGTTCTTCAATATCTCTTCCGTTAAGACAGACGATCCCTTTGTGTTAAATGTTATAGCAAAATTAGATCGAGGTTTGATTTTTTTGGCTTAAACCGCTTAACAATTGGAATAATACGACATTTTATGGGGGATTAAAGGACGTTAAGCGCACCGCCGTGTGCCCTTAACGCCGGAAGGCAGGATTTGTGAATCAGCAGCTAATAAGATCGCCGTCCGAGCGTTGCTGTTGCCAGCCGCTGATATTTATCTCAGCAAACTGCTCAGCGGTTAAAGGCGGCGTATGACTTCGCACGATGACCTCGGCACCTTTTTCACGAAATGTCGCCATAAAAAAGGGAAAGGTAAATTTTTCATAATTATCATTAAAGAACGATTCGGTTAAAACTATCCCTGAAAAAGGAAAGGACTCCAGCAGTCGCCAGTCCGCACCCGGCGGCGCAAAATCATAAAGCCAGAAATGAAATTTCTTTGTCAATTCAAGCAGTGACGCTCTATGCACGGCTAAACTTGAATAATTAATTCCAATCCGGATTCGTTCATTCTGTAAATGCTTATAGGCATCAGGAATCGCAATCATTCCCCGTAATCGAATATCTTCAACTGGAACAATCATTAATGCTGCTTCAGTAGCAATTTGATTGTGTAATGAAATAATGTTGTTTGTATTAAGTATATTGCCGCTATCCTGGTTTTGCTTAAGATAAGGCACGCTATAGCAAATGCCAGTGACATTCCGCTTAACGTGATGGATTGGTTCAGTAACATAGGGGTTATATAAACTGTTTTTCATTATCTCTATGAAATGCAATAAAAAGGATTTTTTGTTAATTAAGCATATAAAAAGTCGCATTTTTCTAAACGCAGGAATAAATATAGATCACATGCTTAATCCAAATCATCCTTTTGTTGCCTGAGAAAGTAAATAAACCTGTTAACAAAGTGAAGACAATTCCTTTGGCGTCTGATGATGTACTGGAATATATTCAATGGCAGGGACCAATAGGCTGGTAATAATCAGGAGGGGGCTGAAACGCCTCTGCCGGACAGGGGCGCGGTTTATCGCACAGGCAGGCAGAGCTGGAGCCGCAGGTCTTCTGCTCGCATCCGGTCTGCTATCGTGAAGCCGACAATCACCACACCAATAACACCGCGCAACGACGCGGGTCTCTTCACCTGATTTGGGATAAGACATGGGATTTATGGCATCGGCGGCGGAAGAGTCGCTGTGGCGACATCGGACATTTGTCGCCTTCTGGCTGGCGCGTACCTGCTCATCATTTGGTTTTCAGATGTTCTCGGTGGCGATCAGCTGGCAGATCTATGCGCTGACCAACAGCGCAATGGCGTTAGGGATGATTGGCTTAATGCAGTTTCTGCCATCGGTGCTGCTGGCGTTGCCTGCGGGCCATCTGGCGGATCAATATGACCGGCGGCGAATTGTTTTATTGGGTCAACTGGTGGAATTTGCCGCACTGCTGGCATTAGTGGTGCTTACCTTATTCCATAACGCGGATAAGACCGCGCTGTGGGGTCTGGTGTTTATGATTGCGGTAGCGAAGGCGCTGGAGTGGCCCGCGATGTCCTCAATGCTGCCGTCGCTGGTGCCGCCATCGATTCTGGCGCGCGCCATGGCGATGAACTCGGTGGGTGGGCAGGCCGCTGTCATTGTCGGGCCGACGATTGGCGGTTTGCTTTACGTCGCAGGACCGCATGTGGTGTATGGCGTTTCCGGGTTGTTTTATCTGATTTCGCTGACGCTGGTGAGTCTGCTGCGTTATGAGCGTCCGGTGCAGAGCCGTCTGCCGATGAATATGAAAAATCTGTTTGCCGGGATTCACTTTATCCGTGAGCGCAAAGATGTGCTGGGGGTGATTTCGCTCGATCTGTTTGCGGTGCTTTTGGGCGGGGCGACAGCGCTGCTGCCGATTTTTGCCAAAGATATTCTGCATACCGGACCATGGGGATTGGGGATGTTGCGCGGTGCGCCGTCGATCGGGGCGTTGCTGGTGGGCATCTGGCTGAGCCGCCATAAACTGGAAAAGCATGTCGGAATGATTATGTTTGGCTCGGTGGCAGGATTTGGTGTTGCCACGCTGGTGTTCGCGCTTTCCACACAGTTGTGGCTGTCGCTGATTGCCCTCTGTGCGCTGGGTGGCTTTGATATGGTGAGTATGGTGATCCGGGGTGCGCTGGTGCAGCTGGATACGCCAGATACCATGCGCGGGCGTGTGAATGCGGTTAACGCGATTTTTATTAATACGTCGAATCAGCTGGGCGAGTTTGAGTCGGGGTTGCTGGCGGCCTGGGTCGGTGCGGCACCGGCGGCGGCGATTGGCGGCATCGGTACGCTGGTGGTGGTGGCGTTGTGGATGAAGTTGTTTCCGCATCTGCGGCGGCGTCAGAAGCTGGAGAATGAGGTGGATCCGGTTTGATAACTGGCGTCGGAGTTAGGTTAGGGGGTTGTGCGGTGGGCAACCACGGCGCAGGCGCAGGGAACAAACACCTTTCGCAAAGACGCAAAAGCGCCATCCATTCGCTTTGAGTTTGAAAGTTGCCTCAGGCTGCGGAGTGGTGGATTGAGGCTGGCTGGATTTGTGCGGTTGTAGAATTGTGTGCAGGCTCAGGGAGCATATGCCTTTCGCAAAGACGCAAAAAATGGCATCCCTGCCAGCTCAGCGCGGGCCATCCATGGCCCGCGATGCTTTGCTACAGGCATATGCTCCCATCGCTTTAAGTTTGTAAGTTGCCTCTGACTGAGACGCAAACCGGACGGACGCAAAGCTCCGGGACGTCTTTCAAAACGTTCCTGATTTACACCAAAACTCGTTCCTTGCTATAACTTATCTCTCATCGGCAGGCCTGTGGCCTCCTCAGTCAGCTTAAGCGCTTATAGAGGGTACCGTCATGAATCAGACTCACTCTATTCCGGAAATTTATAATCCTGATGTGCCGTATTCAGTAAAGTGCGAGATCGTGGCGCAGCTTTGCCGGGCGCTGGCTTCCCATAAAAACATCCCGGTTAGCGCGCTGAGAAAATATCTTCTGGAAAAAACTCACGTTGATTTCGAAAATCTGGAGGATAACCCGGTAGGAATGCTGCTGCTGTATGAATATCTTCACTTCCAGCGCCCCTCGGTCTGCGCCCGTGAGGAAAAAAACCTCCATTAAGAGCTGCCTTCAGCAGGGGGCTATTTAATCAAATACGCGTTCGGAGATGAGGGCTGGAGAGGGTGCGGTTGAGTTGGCGCTGGCGCAGGTTTTATTAGCCAGCTCAGTACATAAGTTGTAACTGGCCCGAAGGCCAGTTCAGGAAGCTACCAGTCATACTGCCATTTCAATCCCGGAATCGGCGGGGGAGGCCGACCCCAGGCTGGGGCCATCAGGCCCCGGTTTTTCCCAGGTTGGCGTCAAATGTTAGCCAGCTTTCACGCATGTCCACTACGCTGCGGGTTTTGCGCGCCTCATCGATTTTTATGGCGGTGAGGCCCGCTTCCAGCGCGTCCACGACTGAAACTTTCAGCGGTGTTCCCTGTTTAATATGTTTAACGATCTCTTCTGCCATCAGCGCATCAGCGCCATAGTGGCCATCATAAGCATTGCCGCTGTAGGCGGTATCGACCTCTTTCTCGCCGCTGCGCGCGTTGTGCACGCGGAAATAGTTTCGCACGAAGTCGCCTTCGGCCATGCCGTCGGTGCCCATGACACAGAAACGGCGGAACTCATCCGGCACGTTCAGGTTGGCGTGGAAGGCGAGTGTCGCGCCGCCTTCGTACTCAATCAGGGCTGTCTGGTAGTCGACGATATCGGCATCGCTGT
This sequence comes from Pantoea sp. RCC30.1, assembly GCF_058148845.1. Classification (NCBI taxonomy): domain Bacteria; kingdom Pseudomonadati; phylum Pseudomonadota; class Gammaproteobacteria; order Enterobacterales; family Erwiniaceae; genus Pantoea; species Pantoea sp. RCC30.1. Next base: position 10,429 of record NZ_JBXUHX010000055.1, read on the forward strand.
CGAAGACGGCATCGGTGCTCGACCAGCCGCTGGGTTTCACGTGGTAGAGCTCTGACTCAGCGGTGATCGCACCCTGCGGCGCATGAGCGGGGGTAAATGATTTCCGGCCACCAAAGCTGGCGACACGGATCGGGCGCTCCTGTAACAGGCCCTGGTAAAGATCGATGTCGTGGCAGCACTTTTCCAGAATGTAAGGGCCGGCATATTTCTCCAGGCGTCGCCAGTCGCGCTGGAAGAATGCGCCGTGATAAGGCTTGATATGTTCTGTCGCCTCAATCGAGGTGATCTCACCCAGCTGACCCGCATCGCGTGCCGCCAGCAGATCGTGATAGAGCGGGGAGTAGCGCAGCACCAGGCCAACCAGAATGCGTGCCTCGCCATACTGACGCACCAGCTTCGCCATCTCCATGGTCTGCTCTTCATTGATCACCACCGGCTTTTCGGTAAAGACCGTGTAACCCGCTGCCAGCGCCTGACCTACATGCTCCAGATGCAGGAAGTTGGGTGAGCCAACCAGCACCACATCCATTCCGCCGTGTTCCAGCAGCGCGTCGATGGACGCAAAGGACTGGCCGGGCGCGATACCAAAGCTGTGCAGATTAGGCAGTCCGGCTGGGGCCGGATCGTAATAACCCACTACCGAGAAGGCGTCGTCGGCTTTGCTGAACTCTTTGATCACGTGGGACAGACGAAAGCCGAGACCGATAATGCCTACTTTCATGTTAAACCCCTGCTCCTGAAATCGGATGATGCATAGCCCGCCTGTGATCGGGCGCGCCTGTTGATAATCTGACCACCAACTTATTACGACAGAAAAAGTAATGTCAATAACGCGCTGCGCGTTTTGCGGGGTTGTTTTTATTATCACACTGTAAATTAAGAAAAAAGATTGGATATGTTTTTACCATATTTATTTGTTATTGCGATTTAAGTTTTTTTATCCTATCGTTCGCTCATTATGGCTATAACCCTTAATCAGGGAAGGAAGCGCGTGCAACCACACTATCTCCTTGGCATTGATGGCGGCGGTACACAGTGTCGCGCGCGGTTAACCGATCTGCAGGGTCACGTGCTGGCGGAAGCCACTGGCGGGCCTGCCAACGTCTGGTCAGACTATGACGCGGCGCTGACCTGCGTCGTGCAGCTGATCGATCGGGTATTATCACAGGCAGGATTAGCCCCGGAGGCGCTGGCGCAAACCGCAATGGTCGCCGGATTAGCCGGTGCGAATGTCGCCTCGGTGCAAGCGCGGCTCGCCAGCTGGCAACCTGCCTGCGCGGCGTTACAGGTGGTCAGCGATGTGGAGATCGCCTGTGCGGGCGCGCATGGCGGCGCGCCTGGCGCCGTCTTTATCATCGGCACCGGCAGTCAGGGAGCCGCGTGGGATGGCGAACAGTTTACGCTGCTTGGCGGCTGGGGCTTTGCCTTGTCTGACCAGGGATCGGGCGCTGAACTGGGCCGTCGTGCGCTGCGGCTGGCGCTGCTGGCTCATGAAGAGATTATTATGCAGAGCGCATTTACCCGGCAGCTGATGGCGCAGTTCAGTAACAGCCCGGAAACGATGCTGCTCTGGACGCGCTCAGCGACGCCTGCAGACTGGGCCCGCGTGGTGCCACAGATTTTTGCGGCCGCCGACGCAGGCGAGGGTCATGCACATGATCTGCTGCATCAGACTGCCGCCGATATCGGCCTGATGGTCCGCCGTCTGACTGCCCTGAGCAGCGGACCTGTGGCGCTGATGGGGGGACTGGCCACGCCGATTCAGCGCTGGCTGGACGACGATATCCAGGCCCGGCTGGTGACGCCGCAGGGAGATGCCCTGAGCGGGGCGCTGACACTGGCGCAGCAGCTGACGCCTGTCCGATTACCTATCTGAAGCTGGCTGAGTCTCTTCCGCCAGATAACCCGAGGAACTTATGACCGCTCCCAACGTAACCGCGCGCATTCTGCGGTTGATTGTTGAAAATGCGCCGATCAGCCAGTCAGACCTGAAAGTCCGCAGCGGACTGAGCATGTCGACCGTGTCGCAGGCCACTAATCGCCTGTTGGCGCAGGAGATTGTGCAGGAGCTGGGGCTGCGTCGCGTGTCGATGGGGCGGCCAAAAACCCTGCTGGGACTCAATCCCGATCGCGCCAGCGTGATTGGGATTCAGCTTAATGCGGAACGTAACCTGATTGTCATGACCGATCTCAGCGGCAACCTGCTGGGCGAACAGCAGATGCCGAAAGGTACGCTGACACCACGCCAGCTGGGCGATGCGCTGGCGAAGTTCCTGCGCGGCGTGGAGGAGAAGCGGGTCGGGGCGATTGGTCTGGCTCTGTCGGGGCTGGTTGATGCCGAAAACGGCTACTGCATCCGATCCAAAGTGCTCGACTGGGACAACGTTCCGATTGCGCGCCTGCTGGAAGAGCGTTTCTCGCTGCCGGTGTTTATTGAGAATGACGCCAACGCCATGGCAATGGCGGCGCTGGTGTTTGGTCAGCTCGGCAACGCCCAGTCAGCGGTTATCGCCACCTACGGTAAAGGGATCGGTGCTGGCATCATCCTGAATCGTCAGCTCTACCGTGGTCGTCACGGCAAGGCGGGGGAGATCGGTAACGGGCTGGTGGGCGACGGCTCGCTGCGTCTGCTGGAGGATGTCGCGTCTTCACGCGCGATTCTGCAGCAGCTGGCTGAGCAGGAACCGGTGGACGGCCTCACGTTGCAGGCGCTGGATCAGCGACCAACGCCCGAGGTGCTGGCGGTGCTGCAGGAAGCCGGGCGCGAGCTGGGAATTTCGCTGGCGAACCTGTCGGTGGCCTACGACCCGGATGTAGTTTATCTGGCGATGGAGCCGCACATGGCGTCACGCATTCTGCTCGATCACATCACCCAGAGCTTCCAGGCCTATCGGCTTAAACTGACGCCACACATGACGCCGCTGCAGTTCCTGACGGAATCGAACCGGATGTGGGCGCTGGGCGCGGCGGGTTTTGCCGTCAACCGGCTGCTTGATCTGCTGGCGGCGCAGGCCGACGAAGAGCCGGTCACTGATTGAGCTTTCCAATAAAAAATGGGCGCTGCGGCGCCCGTTTTTGTTTCCGTGCTTCCCCTAGCGCAGGCGCATTCCCTGCTCATCGAACAGCAGGCAGTGCGCGGCAGAAAAGCCCAGCTCAACCTGCGTTCCCAGATCGCGCGTAATCGCCTCGCGCTCTTCAACTACCAGCATCTGTTCACGCCCGATATCCAGGTAGAGATAGTTGGTGTGGCCCAGCATCTCGCCATAAGCCAGCTCGCCGTGAAAGCGCTGTGCATCCGGCGTCTGCGCGGCAGGCTGGAAATGCTCAGGACGAATGCCGAGCGTCACGGTTTGCCCCTCGCGACAGTCGGCGGCGATTTTCAGCACCAGCCCCTCAATCTTCAGTTCCGGCACCCGCAATTGCACTTCACCCTCGCCGATGGCGCTGATTTCCGCCTGCAGGAAGTTCATTTTTGGCGAGCCGATAAAACCGGCGACAAACAGGTTATCCGGGTCGTGATAGAGCGTCAGCGGCGCGCCGACCTGCTCAATGCGGCCCTGACGCAGCACTACAATGCGGTCAGCCAGGGTCATCGCCTCCAGCTGATCGTGGGTGACATAGATCATAGTGTTGCCGAGCGAGGCGTGCAGGCGGGCAATCTCAATGCGCATCTGCAGGCGCAGCTCGGCATCAAGGTTAGAGAGCGGCTCATCGAACAGGAAAATACGCGGATGACGGATAATTGCCCGGCCAATTGCCACGCGCTGCCGCTGTCCGCCAGAGAGTGCGCGCGGCAGGCGATCGAGCAGTTCGGTGAGGTGCAGACGAGCAGCCGTCTGGGCAATCGCCTCGTTGATCTCCGCTTTGGACTTTTTCATCACCTCCAGCGGATAGGCCAGGTT
>NZ_JBXUHX010000056.1:0-12504 GCF_058148845.1 Pantoea sp. RCC30.1
GGCCTGCATTTTGCAAAATCTCTGTTATCAGGGCGATGGGATCAGACCCATTTCGCTATTCGGGGTGAGTGACGGAGGCAAGATGAATTTAAGACGACTGAAGTACTTTGTGAAAATCGTCGATATCGGCAGTCTGACGCAGGCAGCAGAAGTGCTGCACATCGCACAGCCTGCACTCAGTCAGCAGGTCGCGACGCTGGAGAATGAGCTGGATCAGCAGTTACTGATTCGCACCAAGCGCGGCGTCACGCCAACTGAAGCTGGTAAGATTCTCTATGGCCATGCCCGCACTATTCTGCGCCAATGTGAGCAGGCCCAGACGGCGGTCATTAATGCTGGTCAGGTGCTGAGCGGCCAGGTGTCGATTGGTCTGGCACCGGGCACGGCGGCATCCTCGCTGACCATGCCGCTGCTGCAAACCGTCCGCGATCAATTTCCGGAAGTGCTGGTCTACCTGCACGAAAACAGTGGCAGCGTACTGAATGAGAAAGTGATGAACGGTCAGCTGGATATGGCGGTGCTGTACGATCGCGCACCCACTGCCGGCATCAACAGCATGCCGCTGATGAAAGAGGATCTCTTCCTGGTGGGCGCCACCGACTACCCGGGTGCCAGCGTTGATCTGGCCGATGTGGCGCAGATGAGTCTGTTCCTGCCGCGCGACTACAGCGCAGTGCGCAAGCGCGTTGATGAGGCGTTTTCACTGCGTCGCCTGAGTGCACGTATCATCGGTGAGATCGAATCGATTTCAACCCTGACCTCAGCCATTTCCAGCGGCATGGGTGTCACCGTATTACCCGAATCCGCCGCCCGTTCGCTGGTAGGCTCGACTGATGCCTGGATGTCACGCATCAACAGTCCGTCACTGAGTCTGCCGCTGTCGCTGAACATCTCTGCCCGGTTGCCGCTGTCACCTTCTGCACAGGCAGTGAAGAATATCCTGCTGTCGCTGCTGAATAAGCCGCTGAGCGAGGAGAGGGAGTTGATGTTAGTGGGGTAGAGGGGCGCTTATAGCGTGGATTGTAAGTATGCAGATAGTTTCCTGCCAGGCGGGACATTCCCGGCAGGAAACTATCTGCATACTTTTATTTGCTATCCTTTTATTATTTGGCAGGCAGGAATGCATGTAAAAATTATTTTAAATGGATAGAGAGAGTAAAAGATTTAAGTTACTGTTTTTAATAAAAGCTCATAAACAGGCAAAATGTACATGAATCTGTACACATCTTCATTCAGTTTAACTCAGCACTTAGTTCATTCCCATAACGCCGACCGGCTCTTGAATTCCCATCAACTGATTTACACATTTCACTGTGTATCCATCCAGAATGAATAAATCCCCATTTAATACAATTTATCAGGCCGCGTTATAATAACTTCAGATTATCACTGGCTGTAAGATGTGCTCGCCTGAGTTATAAGCTGCTGGATTGTTGCTTCCACTTTTTAAATATCTTATTCATAAGGAATATCATAATGATAAGCGCTAAGGGATTAGCAGATGACATGGTCAACGCCCTCAATGTAAACAGCAATTTTTTGGAATCTTTTGCTGGAGGTGCACTTGAGTTACCTGTGGATCTTTACTACCTGGGTTACAGCTTTCTCGATACAGACAACAGAACCTTGAACAGTATTGATGGCGAGCGTTGCATCAGGCTAATCCAAAACGGATTTGCTAACAGGAAAAGCCTTAAAAAGATTGCAAACATCATCATTGATCGTTATCTAAATAAAATTGATGTCAACAAACTCAAAACTACCGGCACCCATGCGGGTGCGAGCCTTTCCGGAGGGGTTGTCATGAATAAGATGATACTCGGCAACATTGGGCCAATGTTTGCTGACAGATTGGTTGCCAGAATGATGATAGGATTCTCGTTCTCTTCACTTATCTCCCTGGGAGCAATGCAGTCCAGAGCAGTATATACATCGCGCGAATTAAGCCGCCGGGACCCAGAACTACAAAATTACCTTAAGAGACTTGGGGATTTGGATTTGCTTTACTTTTTGATTGAAAAGCGAGTAAAGCCTTTTGAAAAAACGCTATCACTCTGGCAGCAAAATAAGGTGCTTTTCGATGAGGTATCATCCATTTTCATTCAAAGGGTTCGCCCATGATTGGCTGGTTGAAGAAATTAGCGTCCCGTGGCATTGCTGGCCTTAGCGACTGCATCATCTTAGCCACGCTTGGGCTTATATCCTGGTTTCTATTTATGTCTGATTCTGATGACAGATACATCAAAGCAGGCCTGTCTTGTATAGGGTTTTTGTTGGCATATATGGTTTATTGGTTTGCTAACAGAGTTGATGACGGAATTTGACTTATTTATAACCAATATTAGCATCCTCCGGAGTGAGGATTGAACAGGTGAAACGTCCGGCGCTCACCCTCTTCAGTCGAGATGTCGTGAAAGTTACCCAGATAATGCTCAATCCAGCGGCTGGCCTCAGCCAGGATGAAATCGTGGTTAACCTTCTCCAGGTATGCCGCGAAATCCAGCATGGTGACCGTTTGCTTGCCGTTACCGGCTATTCTGATGCTTGCTCTGAATGCTGCGGCGATGTCATCTCTGCGTGCCATGGGAATACTCCTCAATCAACTACTGTATGCAATTGTCTGTTTTATGCATCCTGGAAACTTAACCCTGCCAGTTAACCTGAAGCGGAGCATATTAAGGTTTCCTTTAATCCTTTATAAAATGAGAACTTTCACGCTAAACCTAATCAAAGTTAACTTTTCTGTCTTCACCTCCAGTTTAACACTCTTTCTTTTCTGAATTTTCATCCACTCCCAATCAACAGCGGACTGTATGCATCCTGCTGTTCAACCTTTAGCCACAGCCGTCTGGTGCATCCCTCGCGCAATCTAAACCCCCCCCGTTATTCCCTAAAGTCATAAATGTGAATTTTTTAGTATTTCCGGTTATCAATAATAGTTCTTACCATCAGATAATCAGATTAGGTAAAGGGAGGTAAATATCGTGAATTTCCAGCAGCTTAAAATCATCCGCGAGGCGGCCCGCTGTGAGTTTAATTTAACGGAAGTCGCTAACACGCTGTTTACCTCACAGTCGGGTGTCAGTCGGCACATCCGCGATCTGGAAGATGAACTGGGTGTGGAGATCTTTATCCGTCGCGGCAAACGTCTGCTGGGGATGACCGAACCGGGCAAAGCGCTGCTTACCATTGCCGAGCGTATCCTGGATGAAGCGGGAAAAGTGCGGCGGCTGGCCGATGTGTTTACCAATGAAACCAGCGGCATCCTGACTATCGCCACCACGCATACCCAGGCACGCTACAGCCTGCCGAAAGTGATCAAAGCGTTCCGGCAGCTCTATCCCAACGTCCGGCTTGAATTGAATCAGGGATCGCCGCAGGAAATCGTCACCATGCTGCTGGCGGGTGAAGCAGACATCGGCATCGCCAGTGAAATGCTGGTCAATAACAGCAATCTGGCCGCATTCCCGTGGTTCAGCTGGCATCACGCCTTGCTTGTACCGAAAGGGCATGAGCTGGTGCAGAACCAGCCGGTCTCACTGAGCACCCTCAGCCGCTATCCACTTATTACCTACCGGCAGGGCATCACCGGACGGTCGCGGGTTGACCGTGCCTTCCAGACGGCGGGCTTGAAACCGGATATCGTGCTCAGCGCCCAGGACTCCGACGTGGTGAAAACCTACGTTAAACTCGGTCTGGGCGTCGGGATACTGGCCGATCAGGCGTGTGAAACCGAAGAGAGTGAAGAGCTTGAACGTCTGGATGCCACACATTTGTTCGACGCCAGCACCGTATGGCTCGGCCTCAAGCGCGGTCAGCTGCAGCGCAACTACGTCTGGCAGTTCCTGGAACTCTGCAACGCCAACCTGTCGCTGGAGGAGATCAAACGCCAGGCGCTCTCCTACAGTAATGACGACGAGCCAGTCATCGACTTCCAGATTTAATCACACTGCGCATCCCGTCGGATGCGCCCCGTTCCCGCACGGCATAAAATTTCAAATCACCGCAAAAAACTCCTTCACGAAACTTTCTCACCCCGCACAACAACATCCTGCGCTGACCCGGCGCGATAAAGTGGAATTAACTGACCACGAGGGGATGCTATGTCGCGATTAAAACTTAAAGACAGCGATCTGCTGCGCCAGCAGGCGCTGTTTGCCGGGCACTGGCAGGATGCGCATCAGGGCGCTACGCTGCCGGTTATCGATCCAGCCACGGGCGAAACGCTGGCCACCATTCCGGCGCTGGGCCGGGCGGAAACGGAGCGGGCGATAGCGTATGCGGAAACGGTGCGCATCAGTTGGGGCAAAACCACCAATGCCAGCCGTGCCGCGCTGCTGGAAAAATGGCATCAGCTGATTGTCGAACATGCTGACGACCTGGCGATCATCATGACCGCTGAGCAGGGCAAACCGCTGGCAGAAGCCCGGGGTGAGGTGCTCTACGGCGCCAGCTTTGTAAAATGGTTTGCGGAAGAGGCTCGTCGTATCTATGGCGACACCATTCCCGCACCCAGCGAAGACCGTCGCATTCTGGTACTGAAACAGCCGGTAGGGGTTGCCGCTGCCATCACACCGTGGAACTTTCCGATTGCGATGATCACCCGCAAGGTTGCCCCAGCACTGGCCGCCGGATGTCCGATTATCGTTAAACCTTCGGAGTTAACGCCGCTCTCGGCGCTGGCACTCGCGGTGCTGGCAGAGCGTGTCGGTTTCCCGTCTGGCGTGTTACAGGTACTGACCGGCCTGCCTGCAGAGATTGGTGCGGCGCTGACAGAAAGCCGCACGGTGCGTAAAATCTCTTTTACCGGATCGACCCGCATCGGCCAGTTGCTGATGCAACAGAGCGCCAATAGCATAAAGCGCCTGAGCCTGGAGCTGGGCGGCAACGCACCGCTGATCGTGTTTGATGATGCCGACATTGAGATTGCAGTTGCCGGAGTCATGCTCAGCAAGTTCCGCAACGCCGGGCAGACCTGCGTCTGCGCCAATCGCATTCTGGTGCAGCGGAGCATCTATCCGCGCTTCACCGCACGACTGCTTGAGGCGGTCGCCACCCTGAAAGTGGGCGATGGTTTTGCGCCCGACAGCACCATTGGCCCGCTGATCAACAGTCGCGCAGTGGAGAAAGTGAATGGTCACATCATTGATGCGCTGAGTCAGGGAGCAACCCTGCTGACTGGCGGCATCAGCCAGGGCAACGGCACCTTCGTGCAGCCCACGGTACTCGGTGAAGTCACTTCCAGCATGCGGATCGCTCATGAGGAGACGTTCGGCCCGGTCGCGCCGCTGTTTATCTTTGATGATGAAGAGGAGGCGATCGCGATGGCGAATGACACGCCTTACGGCCTGGGAGCCTATTTCTTTACCGAGAACATCCGGCGGGCCTGGCGCGTGGCTGAAGCGCTGGAGTTTGGCATGGTCGGCTTTAATACCGGCGCTATTTCCCTGGAGGTCGCGCCGTTTGGCGGCGTTAAACTCTCCGGTATTGGCCGGGAAGGTTCACGCTACGGAATGGATGAATATCTGGAACAAAAAACATTTCACATTGGCAGTCTGTAATTAAATATTAATAGAACGCCAGCCGGATCATCCAGCTGGTGTTTTTTTTGCCTGATGCTCAGGGTAATTTCTTCGGCGTCAAATAATAGTGTTTAAAAACCAAAGAATTTATCAGGGATGTGAAGCGGAGCGGTAAATCGGCAGGTGCCTGCGACTGTGATGAGCAGCCTGACCCGTAACATCCGCTTTGGTGCAATTTCCGTGCAGGTTGCACCAGCAGGGCGCATAAATTTTGTGAAGTAAATCATCTGTTTAATTGTTCGGCAATTCCGCAAAAAATCCCCCGGCAATACGGCAGAAAATTTTTTTGCGCTGTTTTAAACGCATTTTTATTTTTTGTCCGGCTGGCATACTTTCTGCATTAGCTTATTAACACCGCAGAAATCGGCCGTTGAAAACGCTAATAAGTCAGCAACTGATGGGTGTAACAAATAAGGAATTCTTCCATGTTAAGTTTCGACCCTGAAAAAGTTTCTCTTCCGGCTGGCCATTATATTGGCGGCCAGCACTACCAGAGCCAGGGCGCAGCCTTTGAGGTTAAACGTCCCTCTGATGGCAGAGTCTATGCCACGCTGCAGGATGCCACGCCGGAGGATGTCGATCACGCTGTTACCGTCGCGCATCAGGCACTGAAAACCAGCGGCTGGTCAGGCTGTCCGCCGCGCGAACGCGGCCGTGTATTACGCCGCTGGGCCGATCTGATTGAGCAGGACACGCTGCTGGCACAGCTGGAAGCGCTGGGCTCCACCCGGCCAATCAGCGACGTGGTGCTGCACGAAATCCCGTTTACCGCCGAAGCGATTCGCTTTTATGCCGAATGCGCCGACAAATACAGCGGTGACCTCTTTCCTACCCGTGACAGCAGCCTCGGCATGCTGATTGCCGAACCTTATGGCGTCATCGCCGCGATTACCCCGTGGAATTTCCCGCTGTCGATGGCGTCGTGGAAATGCGGACCGGCGCTGGCGGCGGGTAACGCAGTAGTGCTGAAACCCTCTGAACTGACCCCGTTTTCAACCGTGCGTATGGCTGAACTGGCGATCCAGGCGGGTTTACCGGCGGGTGTGCTGAACATTGTGCAGGGCAATGGTGCGGTGACCGGGAGCGCGCTGGTGACTCATCCTCTGGTGCGCAAAGTCTCCTTTACCGGTTCGACCGTGACCGGAAAACGCATCATGAGCGATGCCGCGCAGCACGGCATGAAACCGGTGACGCTGGAGCTGGGCGGCAAAAGTCCGCAACTGGTGTTTGATGATGCGGGTGACCTTGAGGTGCTGGCCCAGCGCATCTTGCGCGGCTTCACCGCCAACGGCGGCCAGGCTTGCGTGGCGGGCACCCGTCTTATTGTGCAGCGTAATATTGCCGATCCGCTGGTTGAGCGGTTGGCACAGCTCTGCCGCGAACTCAAACCGGGCGTCACCTGGCAGGAAGAAAGCCGCTACGCGCCGCTGATTGACGAACGCCAGGGTAACAAAGTCTGCTCGGTGATTGAGGCGGCTAAAGCGCAGGGCGCAGAGGTGCTGGTGGGCGGAGAGCGTTTTGCCGACACCGACAACGGCTGGTTCTGGCAGCCCACGCTGCTGAGCCACGTGGCGCAGGATAATCCGGCGGTGCAGCAGGAGATTTTTGGTCCGGTGCTGACGGTTCAGACATTTGATGATGAAGAGCAGGGTCTGGCGATGGCCGCCCATGACACCTATGGCCTCTGCGCCGGTGTACACACTTTGAGTCTGCCGCGCGCGCTGCGTGCGATGCGCGCCATTGATGCAGGCACCGTCTGGATCAACCGTTATGGCCGCTCCGGTGACTTCATCATTCCGACCGGTGGTTTTCTCGGTTCCGGCATTGGGAAAGATTTAGGGCGTCAGGCGTTTCAGGCCTGCCAGCGCCAGAAGAGTGTACTCATCGATTTCTAAGCGCAACTGACAAAGACGAGGGTGTTACATGGCACTGTTTAAACCGAAATTCATCACGTTTGACTGTTACGGCACGCTGATTCGCTTCGATATGGCGGGCGCCGCGCAACGCTGTTTCAGCGACCGCGTCGACCCGGAGGCAATGAACGCTTTTACCACCGATTTTTCAAGCTACCGGCTGGATGAGGTGCTGGGCGCATGGAAACCCTATTACGACGTCGTCAGTAATGCGATTCAGCGCACCTGCAAAAAGTGGGGCGTGAAGTGGGACAAAGCCGACAGCGACTTTATCTATACCGACTGTGCCAGCTGGGGACCGCATCCCGACGTGCCCGCCGGGCTGGCAAAAGTCGCTAAAGAGTTTCCGCTGGTGCTGCTGACCAATTCGATGAAAGACCTGATCCCGCACCACGAACCGCGTCTGGGCGCGCCCATTTACCTGACCATCACGGCGGAAGAGGCGGGCGCTTACAAGCCACAGATGAAAGGCTTTGAATATATGCTGGATAAGCTCGGCTGCGGCCCGGAGGAGATCCTCCATGTCTCCTCCAGCTTCCGCTATGACCTGATGACCGCCCACGATCTCGGCATCAAAAACAAAGTCTGGGTCAATCGCGGTCATGAACCGGCGAACCCGTACTATCAGTACACCGAAATTAAAGATATCGGCGGCCTGCCTGGCGTCGTCGGACTCTGAGGAACACCCCATGAAACTGGAATCGTTCTGGCAGGCCACCGCTCCGGCCTTTACCGGTGCCGCTCGCGAACTGCTGCCCGCACAGGCGGACGTGGTGGTGATCGGCGGCGGCTTCACCGGCGTCTCGGCCGCGCTTAACCTGGCACGCAGCGGCATCAACGTCGTACTGCTGGAGAGTGGCGACGTGATGAGCCAGGCCTCAGCGCGCAATGGCGGCCACTGCAACACCGGTGTGGCGCAGAACTTCGCCTCGCTGGTGGCAAGTCAGGGTCTGGAGCAGGCCAGTCGCTTTTACCGGGCATTTGACGATGCGGTGAGCTACGTCCAGCAACTGATCCAGGATGAAGAGATCGACTGCGACTTCCGGCTGTGCGGAAAGCTCAAGCTTGCCAGCAAAGCGTCGCACGTGGCCGGGCTGCGGGAGGCCTATGAGCTGATGCGACGCACCGTGGACCCGGAGATCGAACTGCTCGATAAAGCGGCGGTGCGCGACGAAATCGCCAGCGACGATTTCCACGGCGGCCTGCTGCAGAAGCGTGGCGGTCAGATGCACATGGGTAAATTTGGCGTCGGGCTGGCAGAGGCTGCCGCGCGCAGCGGCGCGAAGATTTTCCCGCACCACGCCGTGACGAAGTTAGAACGCCTGCAGGGCTATCAGCATCGGATACACACCGCGCAGGGCACCATTCTGGCGGATAAAGTGCTGATGGCGACCGGCTGCTCCAACGTCGGACCTTTTCCCTGGTTCCAGCGTCGCATTGTACCGGTCGGCAGCTTTATCGTCGTGACCGAAGCGCTCGATCCGGCGCTGCTGCGCCAGGTGCTGCCCAATAACCGGACTTACGTCACCTCGCTGAATATCGGCAACTACTTCCGTACCACCGCCGACAGCCGTCTGGTGTTTGGCGGGCGGGCGCGGTTTGCAGTCAGCAACCCGACATCAGATTCGCGCAGCGGCGAGATCCTGCGCCACGCGATGACGCAGATGCTGCCGCAACTGGGCCAGGCAGAGGTGGACTACTGCTGGGGCGGCATGGTTGACATGACCGCCGACCGTCTGCCGCACGCGGGTGAACAGGATGGCCTGTTCTATTCACTCGGTTACAGCGGTCACGGCACCCAGATGTCGGTCTGGATGGGGCGGGTGATGGCCGATGTTCTGGCCGAAAAACGCACTGAAAATCCCTGGCAGCGCGACGCATGGCCCGCACTGCCCGGTTATCACGGCAAGCCATGGTTTTTACCGCTCGCAGGACTCTATTACAAAGCAAAGGATCGCCTTTCATAACATCCCGTCGGGAGCTGGCCGCCAGGTGTCCAGCACCGCCAGAAAATGATCCCCGGTTCGCCTGACTATTGAGGGTACAGAGATGAGTAAATTTGATAATAACGACGCTGATGCGGTAAATCCGGCACTGACGCGCATGATCACCGAAGGCTCACTGTCACGTCGCAGTTTGATGAAAATCCTCTCCGCGGGTGCGGTGATGAGCAGCGGTCTGGTCGGTTTTTCCGGGGCGGCACTGGCAGATGACAAGCCGGTCAAAGGCGGTAAAATGCGGGCGGCTATGTCGAATTCCTCGGCCACCGACACGCTCGATCCGGCCAAAAGTAACAACAGCGCAGACTACACCCGCCAGTTCATGTTCTACAGTGGCCTGACCGAGCTGGATAAAAACCTGATGGCGCAACCAGCGCTGGCCGAATCACTGGACTCCAGCGACGGCATTACCTGGCATATCAAACTGCGTAAAGGGGTCACCTTCCATGATGGCAAACCGCTGACCGCCAAAGATGTGATCTTCTCGCTCAGCCGCCACAAAGATCCCGCTATCGCCTCTATCGCCTTTAAGCTGGCCGATCAGTTCAAAACCTTCAGCGCAGTCAATGACAATGAGGTGCAGCTGGAGCTGAACAGTGCCAATTTCGACGTTCCTTACATGCTTGCGACGCCACCGTTTTTAATTGTGAAGGACGGCACCACCGATTTCAGCAAAGGCATCGGTACTGGTCCGTTTGTCTGCAAAACGTTTATGCCGGGTACGCGCACCATCGGTACCAAAAATCCCAACTACTACAAACCCGGTCTGCCGCATCTTGATGAGGTGGAGCTGATTGGTGTCACCGATGGCGCGGCACGCGTTAATGCCCTGATGTCAGGCGATCTGCAGATGGTTTCTACCCTGACCGCCGCCGACTGCAAGCGCATCAAAGCCAGCAGCGAATTTGGCGTGCTGGAAAGTAAATCGGGCATGTACACCAACCTGATTATCCGCACCGACGTGAAGCCAGGTAACAACGAAGATTTCGTCCTGGCGATGAAATATCTGCAGCCGCGTGAAATGCTGGTGAAAACGGTGCTGCAGGGATACGGCGACGTCAGTAATGACACCCCGGTGCCGCCATGGCATCCGCTCTATAACGCCGACCTCAAACCCCGTGCGCTCGATATAGAAAAAGCGAAGTTCCATATCAAAAAAGCGGGCATGGCTGGCTCCACAGTAGAGATCATCACCACGCCGAATATCGAAGGGGCGAACGAAGGCGGGCAGATGATTCAGCAGATGGCTCGCGGGGCAGGGCTGAACATCAAAGTGCGACGCGTGCCGTATGACGGTTACTGGTCTTCGCACTGGATGAAAGATCCGATGGGATATGGCTCGATAAACCCGCGTCCGACGCTCGACATGCTCTTCTCACAATTTTATCTCTCTACCGCACCGAACAACGAGTCGGGCTGGAAAAATCCCCAGTTTGATCAACTGGTGGTCACCGCACGCGGTGAGCGCGATCAGGCGAAACGCAAGCAGATGTATGGCGACATGCAGACGCTGATTTATGACCACTGCGGCACCCTCATCCCGACATTTATCAGCTCCACCGATGGTTACAGCAAAAAGGTCAAAGGAGTCGAAGCCTGGCCGTCAGGCATGATGATGGGCTATCGCTTCCATGAGTTTGCCTGGCTGGCCGCCTGATACGTTATTTGAGTAAGGAGTACGCCGATGAACCGATACATGATGTTCCTGATTGCCCGGCGGATTGGCGCCGGCATCCTGACTTTGCTTATCGTCTCGGCGGTGGTGTTTTTCATCACCAGCCTGCTGCCGGGTGACGCGGCACAGATGATCCTCGGCCAGAACGCCACGCCGGAAACGGTGGCGGCGTTACGGCAGCAGCTGGGTCTCGATCAGCCTTTGCTGATGCGCTATATCCACTGGCTGACAGGCATGGTGCAGGGTGATTTCGGTACCTCGTTTGCGAGCCATCTGCCGGTCTCGCAGTTGGTGGCGCAGCGTATTCCCGCAACCTTTGAACTGGCGGGTATCACCACGCTGATCTGCGTGCCGATGGCGCTGATCATTGGCATCATCGCGGCGATGAATCGCGGTTCCCGGCTCGATCGGGCGCTGGTCATCGGCACCATGGCGACGGTAGCCGTGCCGGAATTTCTGGTGGCGACGGTGGCGGTGCTGATTTTCGCCGTCAAGCTGCACTGGGTATCGGCAATGTCGTTTGGCAGTCCGGACAGCGACCTGCTGAGCTACCTCAAAGCCTATGCGCTGCCGGTGCTGACACTCTGCTGCGTGCTGGTGGCGCAGATGGCACGTATGACGCGGGCCGCGATTATTAATCAGCTTGATAGCCCTTATCTGGAGATGGCGCTGCTGAAAGGCGTGTCGCCGCTCCGCGCCGTGCTGCGTCACGCGCTGCCCAACGCCGTCGGACCCATCGCCAACGCGATCTCACTCAGCCTTTCCTATCTGTTTGGCGGGGTGATCATCATCGAAACTATCTTCAGCTATCCCGGTCTGGCCAGCCAGTTGGTGGATGCGGTCAGCAACCGCGACCTGCCGGTGGTGCAGCTCTGCGTGATGCTGTTCGCCGCCTGCTACCTGGTACTGCTGCTGGCGGCGGACATTCTGACTATCGCCTTTAATCCGAAATGGAGAAGCGCATGAATACTCTCTTGTTGCCCTGGCGTTTCTTACAGTCGCTCTCCTGGTCGGGTCGACTGGGTCTGATGATGTCGCTGTTCTGGCTGCTGATGGCGGTGTTCGGCACCCTGCTGGCACCACACAGCATTGATGACATCGGCGGCGGCCCGCTGATGGGCGGCCTGACGGCCGATAACCTTCTGGGCACCGACTATCTGGGACGCGACATGCTGAGCCGTATTCTCTACGGCGCGAAGTTCTCTATCGGCCTGGCACTCAGTGCGGCGCTGCTGGCCAGCCTGATCGGCACACTGCTGGCCCTGCTGGCGGCGGTAACGGGACGCTGGCTGGAGGAGTTACTCGGCCGCATTAACGATGCACTGCTGGTGCTG
>NZ_JBXUHX010000057.1:0-11487 GCF_058148845.1 Pantoea sp. RCC30.1
GGCCAGCATCGCGTGATAGGACTGAATCTCCATCACATTATCGGGTGCGGTCTGGCTGTCGCGATACCAGCTCTCCAGCTTCACCCGGTAAGAGCAGCTATTGCGGAACGCAAACAGGGTATCGTCCTGCACGTCGCGCGCCGTGGTGATTGGCCCATGATCCAGCCCGGTAATGAGCACCATCTCCTCGCGAAAGGCGATGCAGCCATTCAGATCGTCATGGGAAACAGGGCCATCCACCAGCGCGGCGGCCAGGGTGCCTTCGCGGACCCGATCGATAATTTCGCCCGAGGTGCCGGTAATCAGCGACAGCGCGACTTTGGGAAAGCGCTGGTGATAAGCGGCGAGCAGACCAGGCAGGCGGGTCGCTGCAGTGCTCTCCATGGAGCCCAGGGCAAAGTTTCCCGCCGGTTCGCCGGTTCGGGTCATGCTCATCGCTTCTTCACTTAACGCCAGAATACGCTGCGCATAATTCAGGAAATTATGGCCCATCGGCGACAGGCGAATGCGCTGCTTCTCACGAATAAAGAGATCCACACCCAATTCTTCTTCCAGCTGGCGCAGCCGCGTGGTGAGATTAGAGGGGACGCGATGCAGCTGTTCTGCTGCGCGTGCCAGAGAACCTGTTTCGGCGACGGAACAGAACATACGCAGCTGAACTAAATCCATATCTTCTCTTCCTGTAAACAAGTTGGTTAATATTATTCACTTTCCGTGAGTTTAATCATCCTGCATGCTGTTAGCAAGTCAGAAGAGATCTCAGGGCAGAACAACAGGAGTTCAGCAATGGCGTTACGCGTCGCGCTCAGCGCGTTTTTAACTTTATTCGTGGCGATGGGCATCGGGCGATTCGCCTTTACGCCCCAGGTGCCACTGATGATTCAGGCACATCAGCTGACACTCACCAGTGCCAGCCTGGTCGCAGCCTTCAACTATCTTGGCTACCTGTGTGGATCGTTTGATGCGATGCGCGCACATCGGCGGGTCGAACTGCGGCTGCAGGCGGGTGTGTGGGGCGCGGTAATCCTGACGCTGCTCTCGGCGCTGGCAACCGGTCCCTGGCTGCATGGCGCAATTCGCTTTTTGATTGGCTGGGCCAGCGGCTGGGCGATGGTGCTGGTGGCGGCCTGGAGCAATGAACAGCTGCATCGGCATGGCCGGGCAGGGTTATCGGCGGCCGTGTTTGCCGGACCGGGCTGCGGCATTTTTGTCAGCGGGCTGCTGGGGGTAGCGCTGCACACATTTCAGGTCTCCGCCGGTCTGGCATGGGCCGCTTACGGTGCGCTGGCGCTGCTGCTGATTGCGCTCATTACCCGTAACCTGCCGCGTCGCGGCGAACTGCACCGTCCGGATCAGGCACCCGAGCCGCTGGTGCTGAATCGCAACCTTAAACGTCTGGTGCTGAGTTACAGTCTGGCTGGCTTTGGCTACATCCTGCCCGCTACCTTTTTGTCGCAGATGGCTGCTACGCGTTTCCCTGATGGCATCTTCGCACAGTTTGTCTGGCCGATATTTGGCGGTGCGGCGATGATCGGCATCCTGCTGGGTATCCTGACGCGGCGCTGGGGACACAGCCACGTCCGTCTGGCGGTGGTGCTCTGGGCACAGACACTGGGCGTGTTTGCTGCGGCCCTGCTGCCCGGCTTTAGTGGCCTGCTGGCCGGTGCGCTGCTGGTGGGCGGCGGATTTCTCAGCGTGGTTCAGTTGTCGATGCTCTGCGCGCGTGAACTGGCTCCCAATCATCTGCGTTACATGGCTGGCCTGCTGACCACCGGCTACGCGATCGGACAGCTGGTTGGCCCGCTGCTCTCTTTTCTCTCTACGGCCCTGTTACATCGGCTGGAGCCTGCGCTGTGGGTGGCTGGGGTCAGTCTGGTCTGGGCGGGCCTGCTGGTCTGGCGAAGAATTGAGTGAAAAGCTTTCATCACCAATCTGATTGATTGCTGGATTCCCTGCAAAGAAAGTTTCACAATACGCGCCTGATTACAGGGCCCGCAGGCATTAGCTCGCGGGCGCAACACCAGCCGGAGAAGAGTAGATGAGCACCCTAAGTCAGGAAGCTGCCCTGGTTCACGAAGCGTTGCTTGCGCGTGGACTTGAAACGCCGTTACGTGCACCGACGCGCAACATAGATGACGAAACACGTAAGAACCTGATTGCCGGGCACATGACCGAGATTATGCAGCTGCTGAATCTGGATCTTGAAGATGACAGCCTGATGGAAACGCCGCATCGTATCGCCAAAATGTATGTGGATGAGGTCTTTTCTGGTCTCGACTACGCAAACTTCCCGAAAATCACCGTCATTGAGAACAAAATGAAGGTCGATGAGATGGTGACCGTGCGTGATATCACCCTGACCAGCACCTGTGAACACCACTTTGTGATCATCGATGGCAAAGCGACCGTCGCCTATATTCCCAAAGAAAAGGTCATTGGCCTGTCGAAAATCAACCGCATCGTGCAGTTCTTTGCCCAGCGTCCGCAGGTGCAGGAGCGTCTGACGCAGCAGGTTCTGGTTGCACTGCAGACGCTGCTGGGCACCAATAATGTGGCCGTTTCTATTGATGCGGTGCACTACTGTGTCAAAGCGCGTGGCGTAAAAGATGCCACCAGCGCGACCACCACGACTTCGTTGGGTGGCCTCTTCAAGTCCAGTCAAAATACCCGTCAGGAATTTTTGCGCGCAGTGCGCCATAGTTGAGTTTACGGCGGGCGCATAATGTTGCCCGCCTCAATGGTGCAGGTGCCGCATGCAACGCTATCACGCGCTGGATTTCATTCGTGGATGTGCCATTCTCGGCATTCTGCTGCTCAATATTGTCGGCTTCGGTCTGCCTTCAGCCGCCTACCTTAACCCGGCCTGGCAGGGCAGCGTCCGCCTCTCTGATGCCTGGACCTGGGCGCTCTCTGACGCTTTTGCTCAGCTCAAATTCCTCACTCTCTTTGCGCTGCTGTTTGGCGCGGGTTTGCAAATGCAACTGCCGCGCGGCAGTCGCTGGCTGACGGCCCGGCTTTCCATTCTGGTCCTGATCGGTTTTGTGCACGGGATTTTTCTCTGGGAAGGCGACATCCTGCTGGACTACGGCATTATCGGACTGGTGGTGTGGCGGGTGCTGCGCGATGTCCCCTCCACCCGCAGCCTGATGAATACCGGCATTCTGCTCTACCTGGTGGGCTGCGGCGTGCTGCTGGTGTTTGGGTCGATCTCCTCTCCTGAGCCGACTAATTCCTGGCTGCCGGGCGCAGCCGATCTGCAATATGAACAGTACTGGAAAATGACCGGCGGCTGGGAAGCGATACAGAACAGGCTGGATCATCTCTCGTCAGGGCTAATGGCTCTGGCAGCGCAGTATGGCTGGCAACTGGCAGGTCTGATGATGATTGGTGGCGCACTGCTGCGCAGCGGCTGGCTGATTGGCGAATTCCCTGCACGGCATTACCGTCAGGCGGCGGCGCTGCTGTTGATCATAGGGTTCTCCATTGCGGTGGCCGGCGTGGCATCGCAATGGCTGTTACATTGGGAATTTCGCTGGACCGCGTTTTACCTGCAGGCCCCGCGCGATCTCGCCAGCCCGCTGATTAGTCTGGGTTATGCCGCGCTTTGCCTGGCTTACTGGCCACAGATAGCGCGCTGGCGGATCAGCTACGCCATCCAGTGCGTGGGCCGCATGGCGCTGACCAACTACCTGCTGCAGACCGTGATCTGTACCACGCTGTTCTATCGTTTTGGCTTCTACATGCACTTCACCCGACTGGAACTGGTGCTGATGGTGCCTGCGGTATGGCTCATCAATATCCTGTTTTCACTCATCTGGTTACATTTCTTCGCACAGGGTCCGCTGGAATGGCTGTGGCGGCGGTTTACGCTGCTCTCAGCCGGAAAATCGCGCATCACTGACAACGCAGGATAATGACCGCCATCACAAAGGTTACATAATTGTATGTAACCGTTTTCATTGGTGTGACGCATTTCACGCTGCACGCCTCCTGCCCCTGACAGAATAGCGCCGGTGTACAACCCGGCGTGATGCCCTATTTTTCCTTTCTGGAACTGCTGCATGATAACTATTCGTGATGTTGCCCGTCAGGCTGGCGTGTCAGTGGCGACCGTGTCGCGCGTCCTCAATCAGAGCAACGCCGTGACCTCTGACACCCGCGACGCCGTGTTACAGGCGGTTGAAGCGCTGGGCTATCGCCCTAACGCCAACGCCCAGGCGCTGGCGACGCAGGTCAGCGACACGATCGGGGTGGTGGTAATGGATGTCTCCGATCCCTTCTTCGGGGCGCTGGTTAAAGCGGTGGATACCGTGGCGCAGCGCGTGCACAAACATGTGTTAATCAGCAACTCCTGGCATCAGGAAGAGAAAGAGCGTCATGCGATTGAAGTGCTGATCCGTCAGCGCTGCAGCGCCCTGGTGGTGCACGCGAAAACGCTGCCGGACGCGGAACTGGCGGACTTTATGCAGCACGTGCCCGGCATGGTGGTGATTAACCGCATCGTCCCCGGATTTGAACACCGCAGCGTCAGTCTGGATAACGTCACTGGCGCACTGATGGCCTCAAGAACCCTGTTACAACAGGGGCATAGCCGCATTGGCTACCTCTGCTCCAGTCATCCCATCGAAGATGTGGCACAGCGCCGGGAAGGGTGGATGCAGGCGATGGCAGAGCAGGGCATCCGGCCGCAGGAGAGCTGGATAGCCAGCGCAGAGCCAGACATGCAGGGCGGCGAAGCGGCGATGGTGGAGCTGCTGGGGCGCAATCTCAACCTTACTGCGGTGTTTGCCTATAACGATGGCATGGCGGCGGGCGCACTCACTGCGCTGAAGGACAACGGCATCCAGGTGCCACAGCATTTTTCTGTCATTGGCTTTGATGACATTCCGATTTCCCGTTACACCGACCCGCAGTTAACCACGGTTCGCTATCCCATTGTATCCATGGCAAAAATTGCCACTGAACTGGCGCTGCAGGGCGCAGCCGGGCTGCTGGACGACACCGCAACCCACATCTTTATGCCAACCCTGGTGCGGCGTCATTCAGTGGCGCAGCGGCAAAATGTGGAGTCCATCACTAATTCGGGCGATTCAGGCATGTAACCGTTTTCAATCTGTGATTACATTCACAGTTAATTAACATTGCTCTCACTATGATGGCAGCGTCTTACCGGACTGAAACATTATGTAACGCCAGTGTAACGGCAGCAGTTGTGGTCTCAGTAGCCGGTTAAAGGGTTCAACCCCTCTTCATGGAAGCGTTTTGGTACAGGGAAGTCAGGTTTTAGACGGCGTTCAATGGCTTAACATCCTCATTACGTTGGCCAACGCGTCGCTCTGTTTTACCGATTGCTCTCCCGCATGTTGCGCGGTAGCGCTAAAAAGACCCTGCATAATAAAACCGGAGATACCATGAATAAGAAGGTTTTCACGCTTACAGCACTGGTTGCCAGCATGATGTTTGGTGCAACCGCTCACGCAGCTGACACCCGTATCGGCGTGACCATTTACAAATATGATGACAACTTCATGTCAATGGTGCGCAAAGACATCGAGAAAGAAGCGAAAGCGATCGGCGGCGTGCAGTTGCTGATGAATGACTCACAGAACGACCAGTCCAAACAGAACGATCAGGTTGACGTGCTGATGGCAAAAGGCGTGAAAGCGCTGGCGATTAACCTGGTTGACCCGGCTGCTGCTGCAGTCATCGTCGACAAAGCACGTGCCAACGACGTGCCGATTGTCTTCTTCAACAAAGAACCTAACGCCAAAGTGCTGGCCGGTTATGACAAAGCTTACTATGTCGGTACCGACTCTAAAGAGTCCGGCATTATTCAGGGTCAGCTGATCGAAAAACACTGGAAAGCCACTCCAGCCTGGGATCTGAACAAAGATGGCGTGATTCAGTTCGTGCTGCTGAAAGGCGAGCCGGGCCATCCTGATGCAGAAGCCCGTACCAAATATGTGATCGATACCCTGAACAAAGATGGCCTGAAAACCCAGCAGTTAGCGATGGATACGGCAATGTGGGATACGGCGCAGGCTAAAGATAAGATGGATGCGTGGCTGTCAGGCCCGAATGCCAAAAAAATCGAAGTCGTGATTGCTAACAACGATGCAATGGCGATGGGTGCGGTGGAAGCCCTGAAATCGCATAACATGACTTCAATCCCGGTCTTCGGCGTCGATGCACTGCCAGAAGCGCTGGCGCTGGTGAAATCCGGTGCGCTGGCCGGTACCGTGCTGAACGATGCAGAAAACCAGGCGAAAGCGACGCTGGATATTGCCAACAATCTGGCGAACGGCAAAGCGGCTACCGACGGAACGAACTTCAAGATGGTTGATAAAATCGTCCGCGTTCCTTACGTGCCGGTTGATAAAGAAAATCTGTCTCAGTTCGTGAAATAAGATCGATTACGGGCGCGACCGCTGTCGCGCCTTTTTTATGTCACCACCGTTTTTTAGCCAGGTAAAATATGGCCAGTGATAACACGACCGCGCAGCGAGAATATTTGCTGGAAATGACGAATGTCTCAAAATCATTTCCCGGCGTTAAAGCGTTAGATAATGTTAATTTGAAAGTGCGGCCTCACTCTGTTCATGCATTAATGGGCGAGAACGGTGCCGGGAAATCTACCTTATTAAAATGCCTGTTTGGTATTTATAAAAAAGATACCGGCAGTATCCTGTTTCAGGGTAACGAGATCGACTATAAAAGCTCGAAAGAGGCGCTGGAAAATGGCGTGTCGATGGTGCACCAGGAATTAAACCTGGTTCTGCAGCGTACCGTGATGGACAACATGTGGCTGGGACGTTATCCGCGCAAAGGCTTCTTTGTCGATCAGAATAAAATGTACCAGGACACCAAAGCGATTTTTGACGAGCTGGATATCGATATCGATCCGCGCGACAAAGTTGCCAATCTGTCTGTGTCACAGATGCAGATGATTGAAATTGCCAAAGCGTTCTCCTACGACGCGAAAATTGTGATTATGGATGAGCCGACCTCCTCGTTAACCGAGAAAGAGGTTAATCACCTGTTCACGATTATTCGTAAGCTGAAAGATCGCGGCTGTGGCATTGTTTATATCTCGCACAAGATGGAAGAGATTTTCCAGCTGTGTGATGAGATCACGATTCTGCGTGATGGTCAGTGGATCACCTCTCAGCCGCTGGAAGGGCTGGATATGGATAAGATCATCTCGATGATGGTCGGCCGTTCACTGAACCAGCGTTTCCCTGACCGTACCAACGTGCCAGGCGAGACGATTCTTGAGGTTCGCAATCTGACGTCACTGCGTCAGCCATCGATTCGCGACATCTCATTTGATTTGCGTAAAGGGGAGATACTCGGCATTGCCGGGCTGGTGGGTGCCAAACGTACCGATATCGTCGAAACGCTGTTTGGCATTCGCGAAAAATCGGGCGGCACCATTAAACTGCATGGCAAACCGATTAATAATCACAGCGCCAATGAAGCCATTAACCACGGTTTTGCGCTGGTGACCGAAGAGCGTCGCTCAACCGGTATTTATGCGTTCCTCGACATTGGTTTTAACTCGCTTATTTCCAATATCAAAAAATATAAAAACAGTATGGGACTGCTGGATAATAAACGCATGAAGAGTGATACCCAATGGGTGATCGATTCAATGCGCGTTAAAACTCCAGGCCACCATACTCAAATTGGTTCGCTTTCGGGCGGTAACCAGCAAAAAGTGATTATTGGCCGCTGGTTATTGACCCAGCCTGAAATCCTGATGCTTGATGAACCAACACGCGGTATTGATGTTGGTGCGAAATTCGAAATTTACCAGCTGATTGCTGAGCTGGCGAAAAAAGAAAAAGGCATCATTATTATCTCATCCGAAATGCCGGAGCTGTTAGGCATTACCGATCGTATTCTGGTAATGAGTAATGGACTGGTAGCAGGCATAGTTGATACCAAAACGACCACGCAGAACGAAATATTGCGTTTAGCGTCATTACACCTTTAATGAAGCAAGGGCTGTTAACATGAAAGCGACTACAAAAAAGAATGCGCTAACCTGGTTAAAAGAGGGCGGCATTTATGTCGTTCTGCTGGTATTGCTGGCTATTATTATTTTCCAGGACCCATCGTTCTTAAGTTTAATGAACCTGAGTAATATTCTGACCCAATCTTCGGTGCGCATTATTATTGCACTGGGTGTGGCGGGTCTGATTGTGACCCAGGGTACTGACCTGTCAGCCGGACGTCAGGTTGGTCTGGCAGCGGTTGTCGCCGCGACGCTGCTGCAGGCGATGGATAACGCGAACAAAGTCTTCCCGACGCTGGATACAGTGCCGATCCCACTGGTTATTCTGACCGTGTGCATCATCGGCGGTGTGATTGGTCTGGTCAACGGTGTGATTATTGCTTACCTGAAGGTAACGCCATTTATCACCACGCTGGGCACCATGATTATCGTTTACGGTATCAACTCACTCTATTATGACTTTGTTGGTGCATCACCGATTGCCGGTTTTGACGCAGGGTTCTCGAAATTTACTCAGGGCTTCTTACGCTTTGGTGATTTCAAACTTTCGTTCATCACTTTCTACGCTGTGATTGCCATTATTTTCGTCTGGGTGCTGTGGAACAAAACCCGCTTCGGTAAAAACATTTTTGCTATCGGCGGTAACCCGGAAGCGGCGAAAGTGTCAGGCGTCAATGTGAACCTGAACCTGATCCTGATCTATGCGCTGTCAGGCGTGTTCTACGCCTTTGGCGGGATGCTGGAAGCGGGCCGTATCGGTTCGGCTACCAACAACCTCGGCTTTATGTATGAGCTGGATGCGATTGCGGCCTGTGTGGTCGGCGGCGTCTCCTTCGCCGGTGGTGTCGGTAGCGTGGCGGGCGTCGTGACCGGTGTTTTGATCTTCACCGTGATCAACTACGGTCTGACCTATATCGGCGTCAACCCTTACTGGCAGTACATCATCAAAGGCGGCATCATCATCTTTGCCGTTGCGCTGGATTCACTGAAATATTCGCGTAAGAAGTAAGTCCAACTCCACGCTAAAAAAGCGACCTTCGGGTCGCTTTTTTTATGGGCAGTTTCTGGTTTATTGTTGTGAGATCGAGGTTGCGAAGAGAACACGGTCAGATCGGAAAGAGGCTAAGGCCAGTCCATGGCACGCGCGGGCCGAGCTATTTCCGCAGCTTTTGTTCCAGCTCCAGCAGCTGCTCCGGCGTCACCGCAGGGTAACTCTGCGCATCTTCAGGCACTTCGCGTACGGCGGGAATCGGCACCAGCGGGCCTAAGAAACGGGGTTCGCGCTTGAGCAGGAACAGATCCGCCAGCGCGCCCAGCCGGGCACCCACCTCTCGGAAACGCACGCTCAGCATATTTTTAGGTGAGGGCACCGCGTAACACTGCGCCTGAATGCCCAGCTGTAAGGCGATAAACAGCGCACGCTCACAATGAAAACGCTGCGTGATAATAATAAAATCGTTGGTATCAAATACTTTGCGGGTGCGCACGATCGAATCCAGCGTGCGGAACCCCGCATAATCGAGAACGATGTCAGCGGGATCGACGCCGGCTTTGATCAGATCGCGACGCATCGTCATTGGCTCGTTATAGCTTTGCAGCGCGTTATCACCACTCAGCAGCAGATAATTGACCTTGCCACTGTTGTAGGCATTCAGCGCGCCCTGAATACGATAGAGATAATACTGATTGATGACGCCGGTACGATAATATTTAGCGGTACCCAGTACCACACCGACCTGACGATGCGGCAAAGAAGCGACATTTTCGTAAATAAAGGGCGCAGTTTTCCAGCTGATCCAGCGATCAAGGCCGAGCGCCGTTGCCATCATCAGTAAAATGATGAAAAGCAGACCAATGAAAACGCGTTTCAGCATGCGCCTGGAGACTCGATGTCAAAATAGTGAGGTGGGACAAGGCTACTTGAGCTGTCACTCTGAAGCAAGTTACTGCCGGCTGGCTGTGCTCTTTTTGAACACTGCCGGATCGGATGCGATCCGGCAGCCCGAAGATTAAATCGAGGTACGACGATAATGACGGTACTGTGGCAGCCAGAAATTGTTGGCGATAGCCTGTGACAACACATCTTCAGAGGTCACCACGGCGACACCCGCCAGCTGAGCAGCTTTACCTACTTCCATCGCGATGATCTTCGACACGCCCTGAATATCTTTGATCTCAGGCAGCACCGGGCCTTCACCTTCATTCACCAGCGGAGAGCAGTCAGCGAGCGCGCGGCTGGCGGTCATCAGCATGGTATCGGTAACGCGGCTGGCACCCGAAGCAATCACACCCAGGCCAATGCCCGGGAAGATGTAGGAGTTGTTGCACTGTGCAATCGGATAGGTTTTGCCGTTCCAGCTCACCGGCGAGAATGGGCTACCGGTTGCGACCAGCGCGGCACCGTCAGTCCAGGCGATAATATCGGCTGGCGTCGCTTCCACGCGTGATGTCGGGTTCGACAGTGGCATCACGATAGGGCGTTTACAGTGCTTGTGCATCTCGCGGATGATCTCTTCAGTGAACAGGCCCGGCTGGCCAGAGACACCAATCAGAATATCGGGCTGAGCATTGCGCACCACGTCCAGCAGCGAGATGGCATCATTGGTGACATCCCACTGCTGCAAGTTTTCGCTCTTCTGCACCAGCTTGCTCTGGAAATCGAGCAGGTTAGGGAGCTTGTCAGTGAGCAGACCAAAGCGATCCACCATCATTACCCGGCCACGCGCTTCCTCGTCACTCAGACCTTCGGATTTCATCTGTGCGATGATCTGTTCAGCGATACCACAACCTGCGGAACCGGCGCCCAGGAACACCACCTTCTGCTCGCACAGGCGGCTGCCGGCGGCGCGGCTGGCTGCTATCAGGGTACCAACGGTCACGGCGGCAGTGCCCTGAATATCATCATTAAAGCAGCAGACTTCATCGCGATAGCGGTTCAGCAGCGGCATGGCATTCTTCTGGGCGAAATCTTCAAACTGCAGCAGCACTTTCGGCCAGCGGCGTTTAACGGCCTGAATAAAATCGTTCACGAACGCATCATACTCTTCGCCGGTGATGCGCGGATGACGCCAGCCCATATAGAGCGGATCGTTCAGCAACTGCTGGTTGTTGGTACCGACATCCAGCACCACCGGCAGGGTGTAAGCCGGACTGATGCCGCCACAGGCGGTATAGAGTGAAAGCTTACCAATCGGGATACCCATACCACCGATGCCCTGGTCGCCGAGGCCCAGAATACGCTCGCCATCGGTCACCACGATCACCTTCACATTCTGCTTGGTGGCGTTTTGCAGCATATCTTCGATATGGTCGCGGTTAGGGTAGGAGATGAACACGCCACGCGCACGTCGGTAGATTTCAGAGAAGTGTTCGCAGGCTGCGCCGACGGTCGGGGTGTAGATGATGGGCATCATCTCTTCGAGATGGTTATCCAGCAGGCGGTAAAACAGCGTTTCGTTGGTGTCCTGAAT
>NZ_JBXUHX010000058.1:0-11432 GCF_058148845.1 Pantoea sp. RCC30.1
GGTCATGGTCAGCGCATTAGACGGACAGGCATTCGCACAGGCGCCGCAGGCGATGCACTGCTGCGCGGTATAGTGCGGTTTGCCGCGAAAGTTGGGTGCTAAATCCAGCGGTTTGAAAGGGTAGCCCAACGTTGCCGTGCCGGTTTTGAGCACTTTTTTAATCAGTTTCAGCATGATTTGAACGTCTCCTTAAAGCGGCGAATTTTTGCGTTCGATGCCGTAACGTTCGATCTCTTTGTAAGGCACGACGATGGACGTTTTCTTGCGCACATCAACCACCGTCATGCGGTCGGTGCAGGAATAGCAAGGGTCAAGACTGCCGATAATCAGCGGGGCGTCGGAAACGGTATTGCCGCGCAGCATGTAGCGCAGCGTCGGCCAGTTGGCGTAGGTCGCCGCACGGCAGCGCCAGCGGAACAGCTTCTGGTTGTCGCCGGTCATGCTCCAGTGAATGTCGTCGCCGCGTGGCGCTTCGGCAAAACCGAGCGCAAAACGGTGCGGAATGTAATGAAAGCCTTCCACCGCCAGCGGGCCGTCGGGCAGGCTTTGCAGGCCGTACTCAATCATATTCAGTGCGTTAAACACTTCGTGGATGCGGACTTTCAGGCGGGAATAGACGTCGTTGCCGCTTTCGCTGTGGAGTTCAAATGGTAGTTTCGCGTAGCCAGCATAAGGATGATCCTGACGTAAATCGCGGCGGTGGCCACTGCCGCGCACCATCGGGCCGACGTTGCTGAAGTCACGTGCCACCTGAGGGTCCAGAATGCCGACGCCTATGCTGCGCTGTTGCGTATTTGGCGTGCTGAGCAGAATATCCACCAGCTCGTTCAGGTCGCGACGCATAACGCCCGCCAGCGCAAGGGTGGCAATCATATCGTCTTTTAATATGTCGCGACGGATGCCGCCGATCAGGTTCATACCGTAGGTTTTACGTGCGCCGGTCAGGATTTCGGCCATTTTCATCGACTGTTCACGGACGCGAAAAAACTGCATGAAGCCGGAATCAAAACCGACAAAGTGGCAAGCCAGCCCGAGGTTCAGCAGATGGCTGTGCAGGCGTTCCACTTCCAGCAAAATTGAGCGGATCATCTGGGCGCGTTCCGGCACCACAATCCCCATCGCGTTTTCGACCGACGAGGTATAAGCCACGCTATGCGTGAAACCGCAAATGCCGCACACGCGGTCAGACAAAAACGTCACTTCGTTATAGCCCATGCGAGTTTCGGCCAGTTTTTCCATGCCGCGATGCACGTAGAACAGACGGTAATCAGCATCGATAATGTCTTCGCCATCAACGAACAGACGAAAGTGACCTGGTTCGTCAGACGTGACGTGCAGCGGACCAATCGGCACGATTTTGCTGCCTTCTTTGACCTCGGAAATAAACGGATAGGTTTCGCCGTCGGTGGTCGGTGCCGGGCGCTGACGGTAATCCATCGCATCTTTACGCAGCGGATAGAGATCGTCCGGCCAGTCATCCGGCAGCACCAGACGGCGTTCGTCCGGCAGGCCGACCGGGCGCAGGCCGTACATATCGCGCACTTCACGTTCGCCCCAGACCGCCGCCGGTACGCGCGGCGTTACCGACGGGAATTCCAGTGAAATCGGATCGACTTCTGTGCGCACGGTGATCCAGCACTTCATGCCTTTTTCCATCGACAGCACGTAATACAGCGCGTAATTACCACACAGCGTGCGTTCATCATTGCCGAACAACACGGAAAGCCAGCCGCCCTGCTGGTAATAGAGCCATTCGACCACCTCCGGCAGCCAGTTCAGTCTGATGGTAACGGTCGCCTGGGTATCGGTCTGCCATTCGCTGCTGACTATTGCAGACGGGAACTGCTTCGCCAGCGCGGCCAGATACGCGTTGCCGACCGGATTTCGATTTAAAGCGCTATTGAACTCACTCATTGCAAAGCCTCTTCCCGCTGTGGCGGGATAAGAAAAATGTCAGGTCAGCCAGCGACCAGCCAGGAAACCAGCGCCAGAAACGCCAGACCAAACCCCGCCCATGTGGTGCGGGAGGTTTTAAGAAAGCGCAAACGCGCGACGCTGTTCTCGATAAGGGCGACCATAAACACGGCAATCAGCAGTTTCAGCAGACAGACCACAACGGCAGTCAGCAACGACAGCGGAGTCAGCTGTTGTGCCAACCCGAACGGGAAGAACAGACCGAGGAACAGCTGCAACACCACCAGTTGCTTCAGGCTGATGCCGATTTTCAGCACGCCCAGTGCAGCACCGGAATATTCGGTCAGCGGACCTTCCTGCAATTCCTGCTCGGCTTCAGCCATATCGAACGGCAGCTTGCCCATTTCGATATAGGTGGCGAATGCACAAGCCAGACCGGCCAGTGTCAGCGTTAAGGAAGAGGACAGCGGCCAGTGCAGAACGCGGGCGGCAATCGCACCAAGCGACGTGGAACCGGCGACCAGCGCTGCCACCCACAGACCGAGCAGCAGAATCGGCTCCACCAGAACACCGAGAACGGCTTCGCGGCTGGCGCCAATGCCGGTGAACGTGCTGCCGGTGTCGAGTCCGGCGATGGCAAACACAAAACGCACAACCGCAAACAGGTAGATAACGCTGATCACATCGCCCGCCGCGCCCATCGGCGAGGCGAGTGTCACCATTGGCAGGGCGGTGGCGATGACCAGTAAGCCGCCGGTCAGCAGATACGGCATACTGCGAAACGCCATGCCTGCCGCTGCGGGCGCGACGCTCTGACGCTGAAGTAATTTGGCGATGTCACGGTATTCCTGTAATACGCCGGGACCGCGCCGGTTGTGCATTCGCGCTCGTATTACGCGGCTGAAACCGGCAAACAAAGGCGCGACAGCCAGCAATGTCACCGCCTGAATGAGTGCCAGCGGCCACAGCGAACCGGCCAGCAGGGAAGGAAAGTTCATCGTCAGTTCCTCAGGCAAAAGCCACGACCAGTAATACGGCCAGTTCGATGAGCGCCAGACGACGACAGAACGCTCCCAGCCAGCCACGGTGCAGGGCTGAAACCAGTGACGATGGTGTCGCATGGCTGCGCAGACGGTAAAGCGGGGCAAACATCACGCGTAGCTGCTGGGCGAAACCGGTCGCCGTCACCACCATGTCAGCGGAGTGCGCGTAACCACAGGCCCAGGCATCGCCCCGTGAACGATTTGGCAGCCTCGCGCCGCGCAGAACTGCGGCGATAAGCCACGGCACTAACGGCATTCCCAGCAGCAAAATGGCCACCATCGGGGCAGACACCGCGGACGACGGCGAGAATGCCACGCCATGCTGAGCAGCCAGCAGAACCGGCGTGTTCAGTACGGCCGCAGCGACAGCAGAGAATTGCGGAATAATCCACGGGGAAGCCACGCCGGAAATCATGCACAACAGCGCCAGTAACACCGTGCTGAATGTCATAGCGCGTGGTCCCGGTGTGGCATCTGCTGCGGCCTGACTGCGCGGTGTACCGAGGAAAGTCACGCCAAAAACTTTGGCAATACACATCAGCGCCAGCGCGCCGGTCACTGCCAGACCGACCGCCAGCAGCGGCCCCATCAGGCGGGCAATAAAGACGTGGCTGCTGCTCAGCTGGAACAGGGACTGATACAGCAGCCATTCACTGGCGAAACCATTTAACGGCGGCAGCGCGGCCATCGACATCAGTGCAATCAGCATCGCACCCGCTGTCCACGGCATCAGACGGGCAATGCCGCCGAGTTTTTCCATATCTTTAATGCCGGTCTGCATTTCAATTTGACCGGCACCGAGAAACAGTGCTGTTTTAAACAGGCCGTGATTGAACAGATGGAACAGACCCGCCAGCAGCGCGAGTGACGCCAGAACCGGCAAATTCAGCGCCACGCCGGTCATTGCGCCACCCACACCGAGCAAAATAATGCCGATGTTTTCCAGCGTGTGATAGGCCAGCAGGCGGCGGATATCGTGTTCCATCAGCGCATACAATCCGCCGATAAACGCGGTCAGCATCGCCAGCAGCATTACAAGCAGCCCCCACCAGAGTGGCGGTGCGCCCAGCAGATCCAGACCGACTTTTACGATGCCGATAATGCCGATTTTCATCAGCGCAGCAGAGAACAGGGCGGCGGCGTGAGCGGGCGCGCTGGAGTGCGACTGTGGCACCCAGGCGTGCAGCGGGATAATCCCGGCGTACAGCCCGAAACCGGCCAGCGCCAGCAGGAAGGCCGCCGATTTAGTGCCCGGCGTAAACGCCGCATGGCGGAGTACCTCAAAATTGACGCTTCCGCTGGCATGATGCAGCAGGGCGAAGGCCAGGATCAGACACAGTGTGCCGAGGCGGCCGGATAAAAACTGATTCAGACCGGCACGACGGCTTTTCACATCGTCGGCCTGAACAATCATGAAATAGGCGCACAGGGCAGCCATTTCCATCATCAGGATCAGTTCCACGGCGCTGGCCGACATTGCCGCCGCCGTCAGAGCGGCCATCAGCAGATTGCACATCAGACCGGTGCGGGCACGCTTAGGGGCGCTGACATCCTTCAGCCACGCACAGGCATACAGGCTGCACATCAGCGCGGTGACGGACATTACCAGCAGTGTCAGGGCATTCAGTGCAGTCAGTTCAGCGTGAAAAGGCACCACCGGCAATACGGCCTGAACCGCCACACCCCCCTGCAAAATCTGTAACACCGCCACGATAACGCACAGCGCTGCCACCATGCCGCCTGCGCCAAAAATCAGGCTACTGAAGTTCGCCATCGCCGCCACAAGCCAGCCTCCGATGCCGCTCAGCCCCCAGACCAGCAGCGCCAGCGCCAGTAACGACGCCGGTTCACCGGAAAATAAAGTCGTCATTATTTAGCCTCCGTATCAGGGGCGTTCAGTGATGTTATTCCGGCGGGGAAAACGTTCATGGCATTAAGGCGTTTTTGCTGGCTGGAATATTCAGACAGGCTGGCGGTAACCAGCGTGATGGCTTGCGTCGGACAGGTTTTAATGCACGCTGGACCGTCAGGACTGAAGCTGCATAAATCGCATTTCACCGCCACGGCACGAAGCCCCGGCACGCAGTCGAGAAACGGACTGACAGCACGCGACGGCAGCGGTGCAGGCAGCGCTTTTAAGGTATTGCAGTCACGCGGGATACCGACCGGTGTGCTGGCTGAAAATGTAATCGCCCCGAACGGGCAGGCGATGCCGCACAGTTTGCAGCTCACACACAGACTCTCGTTAAGATGGATGGCGTCGTTTTCGCGGGTGATGGCGTTCACCGGGCAAACCTGTGCGCACGGCGCGTCTTCACACTGATGACACATCACCGGCACTGAATCCAGGCGGTTACGCATGACCTGCAAACGCGGTGCAGATTGTAAACCGTGGCGCAGATGCTCCTGAGAACAGGTCGCCATACAGGTATTACAGCCGATACAACGTTTCGGGTCGGCAATGACATATTGATTCATGGCGGTATTAGTGCGCATGAACTCTCCTCGGGCTATTCGTCAAATATGACGAAATCGTCACGTAAATTGATATTTCGACATTTATGTCGGAATTAATCCGCGCCTCAGCGGTAATAAAAACGATGCGGGCTGGCCGGTAAATAAGCGGGATCATCGGCGGGTGAATAATTTTTCCAGCGCAGGGTAAACCGGCTGATTGGTTTCCAGTGAATAAAACAGGCAGTCATAAATAGCCGATATTTTATTGAGGTAGTGCTCCAGCACCGCATGCTTATCTTTTATATCTACCGTGCTGTCTACCCATCCCTGCTCGTTCAGGGTGGCGTGAGAAAACGTTCGGAAATCAGGCTGTTCATCACCGTGCGCCATGTTCAGACTGTAAACGAGTTCCTGACTGTAAAAATCGTCGCTGAGATGAATGCTGATGATGAAATGGTTAAACAACGTGAAGCGGAGATCCTGCTCTTCACCGTAGGTGAATGCATGATTTATCTGGACATTTAGCTGGGTTATCGCCTGAGTCAGGCTGTTCTGATAGGTTCGCCAGTGTGATTTCAGATGACTGTTCTTGCTGGCAATATAATCCGCTTTGCTGGTCAGTTCGCTCAGTGTACTCATCGTTATTACCCGTTAAAAAGTGTTGCGCAGAGGCTTTGTGTTTATCTGGATGCCGACGTGACGACGACATACGATGTATAAGGCTCTGCTAGCATAAAACGGGCCAGTATCGTTCCTTGGTGGCTAACTGAATAACTATTAACAACTTAATCGTGTTATTCCGGCAGATTTTTCCGGTCTGAAAAGAAGGCGGATATGTCGATGTCGACTATTTTCGACGTTTCTGACGGAGAGCGTCGCGCATATTTCAATCCGGAAGGGTGTTCCTCATCGGCTATTTAATAAAGCTGGCATCAATGTTGCTTTCTTTTTTTACATTCACGATTAATTCAGCTGCCGCCGGAGAAAAAATATGCATGAAATTACGCTGTGTCAGAACGCGGTCGAAATAATGCAGCAGGTGGGGCGGAAAAATAATGCCAGAAGAATTACGGCGGTGTGGATGGAAATAGGGGCGCTTTCCTGTGTGGAACCGGAAGCGGTGCAATTTTGCTTTGCCCTGGTCTGCCGCGAAACGCTCGCTGAAGGCGCTATTCTGCATCTTGAAATACCCGCCGCCACCCACTGGTGTGACGCCTGTCAGCAGACAATCACTTTACTCAGCCCTGGCGTCTCGCTGTGTCCGCACTGCGGTGGACGTCAGGTTCAGGTCATTGCCGATAGCGGCATGAAAATTAAACGCATCGAAATTGAATAACAGACACTTAATGTGTCCCGGGAGAAGGTTATGTGCAGTATCTGTGGTTGTGCCAGTGGCAACCCGCGAATTGAAGGGACATGCTGCGGCGATCATCATTTCCACCCTCATTCATCGGAAAACCGCGACAGGCTGCCATTTGTGTCACGTCGGCTGGTGGATATCGAAATGGACGTGCTGGCGAAGAATAACCATATTGCCAGCCACAATCGTGAGCATTTTGCCGCTGCGGGCATTCTGGCACTCAATCTGGTGTCCAGTCCCGGCTCCGGTAAAACCACCTTGCTGACCCGCACCCTGAACCAGCTGGCATCCGGCGTGGCGTGTGCGGTGATTGAAGGTGACCAGCAGACAACTCGCGACGCCGACCGAATCCGCGCGACCGGTGTGGCGGCCATTCAGGTAAATACCGGAAAAGGATGCCATCTGGATGCGCAAATGGTTCACGATGCGCTGCATCAGTTGTCGCCCGCTAAAAACAGCCTGCTGTTTATTGAGAATGTCGGCAATCTGGTCTGTCCGGCCAGCTTTGATCTTGGCGAGCGACACAAAATAGCGGTGCTTTCGGTGACCGAAGGCGAAGATAAACCGCTGAAATACCCCGATATGTTTGCCGCCTCCGGGCTAATGATCCTCAATAAAATTGATCTGCTGCCGTACGTCAGCTTTGACGTCGACGCCTGTATCGCCCATGCGCGACAGGTTAATCCCCGTATTGAGGTGATCGCCCTGTCAGCCACCACCGGCGCCGGGATGGATCAATGGCTGGCCTGGCTGGAGCAGCAGCGATGTGCATAGGCATTCCGGGACAGATCGTTGCGCTGCATGAGAAGCAGGGTGATCACGCGTGGGCCGAGGTCTGCGGTCTGCGCCGTGAAGTCAATATTGCGCTGGTCTGTGAAAATGAACCTGAAGCGCTGGTCGGTTGCTGGGTGTTAATCCATGTCGGGTTCGCCTTAAGCCGACTGGATGAGTGTGAAGCCCGGCAAACCCTGGCCGCACTGCATGCGATGGGCGAAGTGGAAACCGATGTTGCTCTTTTTCTGCGCGGAGGAGAGAAAAGATAATGCGTTTTGTTGATGAGTTCCGGGATCCGCAACTGGCTAAAACGCTGCTTGAACAGTTGCACCAGCGGGCGGGATTACTGCCGTATACCGCCGACAAACCGCTGCAGATTATGGAAGTCTGTGGTGGTCATACCCACGCTATTTTCAAATTCGGTCTGGACAAACTGCTGCCGCCCCAGCTGGAGTTTATCCACGGACCGGGCTGTCCGGTCTGTGTATTGCCGATGGGGCGCATCGATGCCTGTTGTGAGATTGCCGCCCATCCTGAGGTGATTTTTTGTACCTTTGGTGACGCGCTGCGCGTGCCGGGGCAACACGGATCACTGGCGCAGGCGCGTGAACGCGGCGCGGATATACGGGTGGTCTATTCACCGCTGGATGGGCTGAGACTGGCACGTGAGAATCCGGCGCGGCAGGTGGTATTTTTCGCCCTCGGCTTTGAAACCACGCAGCCAGTGACTGCCGTGACGCTGCAACAGGCGCGGCGTGAACGGCTGACCAATTTCAGCCTCTTCTGTCAGCACATCAGTCTGATGCCCACCCTGCGCAGCCTGCTCTCACAGGAGGATGTGCGGATTGATGCCTTTCTGGCTCCCGGCCACGTCAGCATGATTACGGGCGCCGCACCTTATCATTTTATCAATCAGGAATTTGGCAAACCGCTGGTGA
Source organism: Pantoea sp. RCC30.1 (assembly GCF_058148845.1). NCBI lineage: Bacteria > Pseudomonadati > Pseudomonadota > Gammaproteobacteria > Enterobacterales > Erwiniaceae > Pantoea > Pantoea sp. RCC30.1. The sequence goes on from NZ_JBXUHX010000058.1 coordinate 8,487, forward strand.
TCAGCGGCTTTGAACCCCTCGATATCCTCCAAAGCGTGCTGATGCTGGTGACACAGGTTTGCGAAATGTCGTGTAAAACGGAAAACCAGTACCGCCGCGTCGTGCCAGAGCAGGGTAACCTGCTGGCTCAGAAAGCGATGCGAGAGGTGTTTACGCTGACTGGCAGTAGCGAGTGGCGCGGGCTGGGGATGATTGAACGCTCAGGTATTTCCCTGACATCTGCCTATGCGACGTTTGATGCGGAGCATAGGTTCCGCCCGCAGGCGCAGCCGGTAGCGGACGATCCCCGTTCCCGCTGCGGTGAGGTACTGACCGGGCGCTGTAAACCGCATCAATGCCCGCTGTTTGGCACCGGCTGTACGCCGCACAATGCCTTTGGCGCACTGATGGTCTCCTATGAAGGGGCGTGTGCGGCATGGTATCAGTACCGGCATCAGGAGGCGGCTATTGCCAGCCAGCCACAGCATAAACAACAACAGAAGGTCAGTCAGGATGAATGAGGCTAACGACGTCGTTACCATGGCGCATGGCAGCGGGGGACGCGCGATGCAGCAGCTTATCGATCAGCTGTTTCTCCGCGCCTTCGACAACCGCTGGCTCAATCAACGGGAAGATGGCGCCCAGTTGTCGCTTGCCAGTCTGAGTGCGCAGGGTGACCGGCTGGCCTTTACCACTGACAGCTACGTGATCGATCCGATTTTTTTCCCCGGCGGTAACATCGGCAAGCTGGCGGTATGTGGAACGGCTAACGATCTGGCGGTCAGCGGTGCGACACCTGGCTGGCTCTCGTGCGGCTTTATTCTGGAAGAGGGCTTTCCCCTGGTTGAGTTACAGAAGATTGTCAGCCTGATGGCGCAGACTGCGCGCGATGCCGGTATGGCGATTGTGACCGGCGATACTAAAGTGGTGCAACATGGCGCAGCCGATAAAATTTTTATTAATACCGCCGGGATAGGCGTCATCCCGGGCGCTGTCAACTGGTCCGCCCGCGCAATAAAAGCGGGCGATAAAGTGATCGTCAGCGGTACGCTCGGCGATCACGGCGCGGCGATCCTTAACCTCCGTGAAAAGCTGGGAATGGATCTGGGCGTGGAGAGTGACTGTGCGGTGCTGGCGCCGATGATTGCGCCGCTGCGATCGCTTGTGGGTATCCATGCCTTGCGTGATGCCACGCGCGGCGGCGTGAATGCCATTTTGCATGAGTTCAGTGTGGCCAGTGGATGTGGCATTTGCATCGACGAGCAGGCATTGCCGGTTAAAACCGCGGTGCGCGGCCTTTGTGAACTGCTGGGGCTGGAACCGCTGAACTTCGCCAATGAAGGCAAGGTGGTGGCGGTAGTCGCTGCGCAGGCCGAAGAGGCGGTGCTTGCGATGATGCGCAGCCATCCGCTGGGAAGAGATGCCACAACCATTGGCGACGTGACGCAGGACCCTCAGGTCTGTCTGCGCGGCACACTGGGCGTGACACGGCAGCTCACGTTGCCGCATGCGGAACCCTTACCTCGCATTTGTTGATCTCATCAGGGCGATGACGAAATTGACAGGCGTAAACTTCTTCTGCGGTCGGCCGCTCAAATGAGCAAAATTTTCAGGCAACTTTATCCAGAGCTAACGCTATGCAGAGTGCAACCATGAGCAGCATAAAACACCAGGGATTACTGGAACTGACGCGCACCTTACTGGTGCAACAGACCATGACGTCACTGCTTGAAACCCTGACACAGATGATCCGGACCGCCGGTATTGCGGAGAGTGTGACGCTGGTACTTTTCGCCAGCGACAGTGAACGCGTCAGTTTTTACGGTCTCGATTCGCATCATCAGGGGGTCAGTTACCAGGATGAAACACTCCTGGCAACCGGCCCGGTGCATGCGCTGCTGCACAATCCGGACACGCAGGTCTGGCGCAGTGACGCGTTGCATCGACGCTATCCGCAACTGGCGGCATTGGACCTCTATCCATCCTTTAGCCACTATTGTCTTGTCCCTTTACTGGGATCGGAGGGGGTGCTGGGCGGCTGTGAGTTTACCCGCCTGCAGGCGACACCGTTCAGTGAAGAGGATAAAAGCGGCCTGTCTGAACTTTGCACCCTGGCGGCGATTGCGGTCGAACAAATTCAATTACGTGAAAACGCGCTCCACCAGCAATCCCTGCTGCGCCACGAGCGCGATGACTTTCGTATCTTGGTCGATATCACCAATGCTGTGCTGTCAAAATTGGATCTTGACGAGCTGACAGGCGAAATTGCCAAAACCATTCACCATTTCTTTCATATCAATGCCATCAGCATTGTGTTGTGTGATGCCGATAAGGAGGGCGCAGAGGCGAGTGTCTATGCCACGCATTACGTCCGGAGCCATGTTGCCGAACGCGCGCAATCGCGTATGGCGCTGGCAGGCACGCTGGAACAGCAGGTGATGAAAAGCGGTGAAATGCTGCTGACCAGCGAACAACCGGATGACGAAAAGGCGGGGAATACCAGTACGCTTTTTCATCTGCTGTGGCGTGAACAGAGTAAAACGCTGTGTGTGCTGCCCCTGCGCTTCGGCCACAAAACGCTGGGCGTATTAAAGCTGGCTCGCTGTCTGCCGGATAACTTTAATTCAACCAACCTGCGGGTATTGCAGCAAATCGCCGAACGTATCGCCATCGCGGTGGATAATGCGCTGGCCTATCAGGAAATCAAAAGCCTGAAAGAAAAGTTACAGCATGAAAATCTCTATCTGACCGAGCAGATTAACAGCCATGACGCTGATTTTAATGACATTGTTGGACGAAGTCCGGGTATGTCAGCGGTGCTGAAACAGGTAGATATTGTGGCGAAAAGTGACTGCTCGGTACTGATCCTGGGGGAAACCGGAACCGGTAAAGAGCTGATTGCACGCGCAATTCATAATCTTGGCGATCGTCGCGATCGACGGATGGTAAAAATGAACTGTGCAGCGA
>NZ_JBXUHX010000059.1:0-11210 GCF_058148845.1 Pantoea sp. RCC30.1
GGGTTGCCGCCCACGGCGTACATGCATCTTCCCAGCGGCGTATGCTCAGTGACCAGCCATAACACCAGCGCCAGGCCCAGCACATAGAATGCGCCAATCGGGATGCCAAAGATTTCCGTGCTGTGCAGCGCACTGAAGGCGTCTGGCAGATCACCCACAATCTGTCGACCTCCGGAGTGCCACAGTGCAATGGCATACAGCACCGTGCCAGAGCCGAGCGTAGCGACAAAGCTGTCAATATCCGCCAGCGCCACCAGAATGCCGTTTAACAGGCCATATAGCGCTGACAAGACCAGCACGGTCAGCACTGCCATCTGCCATGTGAATCCATATTCCACCTGCAGCGTTATGGCCAGAATGTGCCAGAGTACGATGCCGAAACCGACGTTCAGGTCAATTTTGCCAACGATCATCGGCAGGGTGGCTGCCAGCGCCAGCAGGGCAATTTTCGCCTTACTGGACAGTATCGCCTGTAGGGTCAGCATGGAGGCAAAGGTAGGGGACAGCGCTGAAAAAATTAACGCTAACAGCACGCATAACAGCAGTAATCCGTAGCGGGTGAGGACCTGCATCGACCACGGCGCAAAACCATGCTGAGCAAGGCTGACCCGTTGTTCGAGTGCGGTAGATTTCACCGAGGTTTTAGACATATCGTTTCTCCTGACTGCCTGTTCAGACGGTAGCTAATGGTGCAGCAGAACTGGCGGAGGCCAGCTCCAGTAAACCTGCAAAGGTAACCTGTTCATTTCTCAATTCACCGACCACCTGGCCCCGGTTAAATACCAGGGCGCGGTTGCAGATGTGAGCAATTTCTTCAAGGTCATTGGAAATCACCAGCACCGCCACGCCGTCAGCGAGGGCTTTATTAAGCAGGTGATAAATTTCTTCACGTGCGCCAACGTCAACACCTGCGGTGGGATCTTCAAGGATCAGCAGCGGCGCGTTGAGGTGCATCCAGCGCGCCATCACCACTTTTTGTTGGTTACCGCCGGACAGGGCGCTGATATCCAGGTTCACGTCTTTGGGGCGCACATCGAACAGCTGGACTTTCCACCAACTGGCCCCGATCTCAGCGCGGCGGCCGTAGTGGGAGATCAGTCGATGACCGCTGGCACATGGATTAACAAACAGGTTTTCGCGCACGCTCATCGACATCACCAGGCTTTCACCCGTGCGATCGCCGGCTACAAAGGAGATGCCTGCGGCCATCGCATCACGCGGGGAGCGCGAGTGGCAGGGTTTGTTGCGGAAGGTCACCTGCCCGCTGGTGGACGGCTTCAGACCAAATAGCATCCGGCCAATCTCCTCCTGACCGGCACCGCGCAGTCCTGCCAGCGCCAGCATCTCGCCGGGTTGTAGACTGAAAGAGACCGGACCGACTTCATCGATGCACACCTGGTCCAGCATCAAAACAGGCGGGCGCGCCTCAGGCAGGGGGAGACGCTGATTGCTTTCCAGCGCTTCGCCCACAATCATTTCGACCAGATCGTGAAGCTTGTAATCTGCCGTGACGCCCTGCGCCACCCGTTTGCCGTCACGCATCACGCAGATACGGTCGGCAATCTCAATCACCTCATCCAGGCGATGTGTCACATAAATCATGCCGACGTTGCGGCTTTTCAGGCGTTCAATCACGCCAAACAGATGACGGACGTCATTGGCTGGCAGCGAGGCGGTCGGCTCATCCAGTACCAGCACTTCCGCGTTCACGGCCACGGCGCGGGCAATCGCCAGCAGTGACTTCTCCGTGCGCGACAGTTCAAAGACGCGTGCATCGGGATCCAGCTGAATCCCCACTTCCTCAAGGGCCTGGCGCGCACGCTCACGCACCGCCCGCCAGTTAACCAGACCGAAACGGCGGCTGAAGCCCATGACCAGCGCCATATTTTCCGCCACGGTCATCCACTCAATCAGTCCAAGATCCTGATGTATAAACGCAATGGGTTGGGTGGTTGCGGTTTTCAGCGCGGCGGCGGATGCTGTGACGTTGCCCTGAAAGGTAATTTGCCCTTCATCGCTGGTGTACACGCCAGCCAGCACTTTGATCAGCGTGGATTTACCTGCGCCGTTTTCCCCCAAAAGTGCCACCACTTCGCCGGGGAAGACCTCCAGGCTCACATCGTTAACTGCGGCGTTACCGCCGAAGCGCTTAGTGATATGGCTGAGTGTAAGAACCGGTTTATCCGGATAAGGTTGCATTCCTGCCTCCCGTGACGCCTGATGAGTATCGGCAGCAAGAGCGGCGACCGCTCATTGCTGATTTCAACATGTGAAATAGCATTCCAAAAAATACTATTCCTGACGCGAGGGAAAAGCAAAGAAGGAGCATGGATATTTATTCAGCAGAAACAGCAGGTTAAAATATTGTTTTGAATTTGTGATGAACGGCGCATTTCTGTCAGGACGTAACCGACGTGTCCAGCCACACTAAAAAAGCTTAAGATTCCCTGTAGGTATGTCATGAGTTAACATCATGCGAAAGCACATGCAGGCAGTAAAAAACGGAGAGGACAGGTTGATGGCGGTTAAAGTGGATAAAGAAAAGGATACGAAGAGCGAAAAGCCATCAGGGACACAGAGCCTGTTTCGTGGCCTGCAATTAATTGAGTTGCTGAGTAATTATCCTAACGGTTGCCCGCTGGCCCATCTTTCTGAACTGTCCGGAATGAACAAAAGCACCGTACACCGCCTTTTGCAGGGATTGCACAGCAGTGGATACGTTACCCAGGCACCTTCGCCCGGTAGCTATCGCTTAACCACAAAGTTTATTTCAATCGGTCAGAAGGCGTTGTCATCGCTTAATATTATTCACGTAGCCGGACAACATCTGGAAAAACTGAATCTGGATGTGGGTGAAACCGTAAACTTCTCCAGTCGTGAAGATGACCATGCTGTACTCATTAATAAATTAGAACCGACGACGGGCATGATGCGCACTCGCGCCTATATCGGTCAGCATATGCCGCTGTACTGTTCGGCAATGGGCAAAATTTTCCTGGCCTGGGGAAGTGAAGAGTACCTGTTTAAATACTGGCAAACCCATCAGGACACTATTCAGCAACTGACGAAAAATACCATTACCACGCTGCCTGAGATGCAGCAGGAACTCAAAGATATTCTTCAGCAGCGCACTGCTATGGATCGCGAAGAAAATGAACTGGGCGTTACCTGCATCGCGGCACCTGTGTTTGATATTCAGCAGCGCGTGCCTTATGCGGTGTCGGTCTCACTGCCAACCGCCAAGCTGCAGCTGATTGGCACAAAAAACCTTACGGCCAGAGTGGTGGCTACAGCCCAGGCGATTTCAGAAGAACTCGGTAGTAAGGTCTGAATCAAAACAGATGACTGACCGACATAAATATTCGGATAGTCATTGTCAGGATGACGATCAGGTACAGGGTTAACTTTATTGTGGTTGGTGTTTAGCAAACCTAAATCTAAAGCGGCACAGTACAGCCTGATGCAGTTATCCGTTGCCAGCAGACTGCAAATTCTTACTCCGGTACGCGCGCCATTCCGGCCAGCAATGTTCAGGATTGATATCAAAATAACCCCGGCATTCAGCCATAGTGAAAGCAACATCGCCAGGCACTTCGATACAGGTGGCATTATCACGAATGTGGCTGACTTCAGCCTCTGTAAGCGGGCTGCCTTTCTCATTCTCATTTTTCATCAGTAATGGGATGAGGGCGGGTATATAAACGATGCTCATTAGCGATTTCCCTTAATGCTGAAAGTCCACATCACCAGGGGGACACCAGCCTGTGGCCTCTCCGTTATGCTGTAGTTCACGTTCCGGAAGTTTCTGCTTCCTGAAATATATTGATTCATAATCGTTCCAGTGCCGCGAGGCTCCTTAATAAACTGATATTGCCCTGACAGACAGGCAGGTTAGAATTCCTTTCATGACTTCTCCCGTTTTGTTCTTATTCACTAGTCATATTTTCGACAAAAATCGGGATATCTTCAGCCGTATAAGCAATATTTTTCAGATTGACTTAAGTTATTAACGGCATGTTGTCTTTATACGCGTCGGGGCGTTGTAAGGGCTGTTTATACACAACATCAGTAATTTGACTTACCGGGACTGAAGCCCGATACAATTATTGATATCGTGTTGCTACAAGGCGGGCCAGATCAGGCATTTGCTTTGGCCTGGCGCTTATAACCTGATTATTATCAGGTGTATTCTTTTCAAAAACCCACTCAGGAGGTCCTTTTGCATTCAGACGCTATGCGGTTGTTAGTACGCCCAGTCACGTCATCAGATGCCGATGATCTTTTCAGAATCTATGGCGATCCTGCGACGAACACGTTTAATCCAGCGGGTCCACATCCGGATATTCATCATTCACAGGATGTCTTGTCCCGCGCGATCAGCCACTGGAAATCCTATGGTTTCGGCACCTGGGCTATCTCGCTCCGGGACCATCCTGACAGAATCATCGGTTTTGGCGGTTTGAGCATCAGAAATTTTGCCGATATCACGATCAACAACCTGGGTTATCGGTTTTCGACTGAAACCTGGGGAAAAGGCCTGGCGACGGAGTTCGCGATTTATGCGGTCGGCTTTGGATTCAAAGAGTTAAAACTGCCTGAAATATCTGCAGTTGTAAGAGCAAATCACCTGGCTTCACAAAAAGTTCTGATCAAAGCAGGACTTCGGCATATTCGGGATATCCATGATGTCGAAAATGCGCCTGCCAGCATGTTGTTTTGCCTGAACCGGGGTGAATGGAACCAGAAAACAGTGTGAGGCGCTTATATCAATTTTTGTCATTGCCATCACGGTTGCTCAGTTTGACGCCAAACACGCAGAAACCCAGTAAATCCTTTGCTTCATCTTCCACTCGCGTCACCATGACAAGATCGGACGAACCATCAGGAAGCACCACCTCATAAGGAGGATAAGGAAGTCCTTTTTTACGGAACGCCTGCAACCAGAGTAATTTGTCAGCCTGAGACGGTATCACCTCATAAATATACTTATGAATAACATCCTGCGGGGCCCAGCCGACCCTTTCCGCAAACGTATCGCTTGCATCAACAATCATTAACTCTGGATTAAGAAAGCAAATGGATGTTCCGGGAACAGCATACATTGATGATATCTGATGGGCTCGCTGATCGAGAGAAAGCCGCGCAACCCGTCGTTTAAACTCCTTGTCAGTGGCTGTGGTGAGTATTAAGCCGCTTTCAACAGCTGAAACCGGTCGCCCGAACAGATAACCCTGCGCATATAAACAGCCAATTCCCCGTAGCATTTCAGCCTGCTCATCCGTTTCCACTCCTTCGGCAATGACATCCATATCAAGGCTTCGGCCCAGCCCAACCACGCTGGAAATAATTTTCCGGCTGTCCTTTTTGTCCAGCATGGATCGAATGAAGCTGCTATCAATTTTTATTGTATTTACAGGTAATTGAATCAGCCAGGCAAGGCTGGAATAGCCTGTACCAAAGTCATCCATCGCGATCGTACAGCCCATCTCAGACAAGGCTTCAATCTCGGTCCGGGCGGTGTTTATGTCATTTAGCAGGGCCGTTTCGGTAATTTCAATCTTTAACCTGGCCAGATCAAACTCAAACTGAATGGCGGTTTTCCTGATGATTTCACTAAGATACCTGCCATTAAGCTGAGACGGGGAAACATTCATTGATAAAAATTGATGGTCAGGCCACGCTGCCGCCGTTTTGAAACCCTGAACCATAAGGCTGAGCATCAGTTCGTTAAGCAGACCTGCTCGTTCCATGGCCGGAATGAATTCTGCCGGAGACGTGATCGAACCTTTCGGTGAAATGTGCCGCGCAAGCATTTCAAATCCCATCACACGCAGATCTTCCAGCGAAACGATCGGCTGGAAAAACGGATGAAATTCTCCTCTTTTAATACGCTGCTGCAAAAGTTCGCGCGGCTCGTCATTCTTCACGCCATATTTCATTTTATTCCTGTCATGACCTGATTTCCTGCCTGTTAACAGAAAAGTTGGCAGGGCTTACGCGTGGTAATATTCAGCAACATGTGTAGAAAGTTGCTTATTTATGTTGTGTCAGACTAACTATTTAGCGAATGTTGCTTCAGGAAATGAATATATTAAGGCTTTCTTAACATTTCCGGTTGGGTAATATTTTAATCGGTGTAATGTAAATTTATAACACTTTACCAGGACTGCAATTTCCTGCTAATTATCGTTATCGGCTAAGGCTCACTTTTCATTACACCGTCATTACAGGGCGCTTAATCGAGCATCCCACACCATTTTGAAATTCATTTAACTTTTGGGAAGTGAGGTGTGCTTGTGCAACCGGCCCCGTACAAAGGCTTAATGTCATATCCAAATCGATGCTGGCTTCGTATGGGCTTTCCGGAAGGATGCATCAGGGGCGTATCCGCTATGACAGGAAAGCGGTTTTATGCTCCCATATTAAGGCTTTCATATCATGTCGTAAAATATCATGAACGACAGAGAATTCGGGAGTCGTTTGCAGGATACAGCTTAACATGACTGAAAGTTAAGCATTTCAAGAAGTAACAAATAATGAGGGTTTTGATGGCCATTCATATTGTGATTCCAGATGATTATCAGCTTGCCACTCAGCAGTTAAATTTCCTTCAACAGAATGAAAAATTCCAGTGCTCGGCATTGGGAGAACTCAGCAAGGATTCGATGGCTGATCATCATTTATCCTCTGCCGAGGCATTAATTCTTATCCGGGAAAGGACCGTGATCGATGAGGCCTTTCTGCAACGCACACCAAAACTTAAATTAATCAGTCAGACGGGCAAGTTGGCGAGAAATGTCGATATTGATGCCTGCACGCGAGCGGGGATCGCCATTGTGGAAGGGACGGGATCACCTGTTGCGCCTGCTGAGCTAACCTGGCTGATGATCATGGCCTCCCGCAGGAAATTAGTCTCATCGGTGAATGCAATGGCTCAAGGTCAATGGCAAACAGAAATCGGTTCGGCGGTTCAGAATCAGGTCATCGGCATTCTGGGTTATGGGAAAATAGGTAAACGTATCGCGTCCTATGCAGCCGTTTTTGGAATGCAGGTGCAGGTATGGGGAAGTCTGCGAGCCCAGGAAGAGGCGCGTGCTGACGGATGGCGGGTTCCCGAGAGTCGCGAGCAATTTTTCGCCACAAGCGATGTGTTAACCGTGCACCAGAGGCTGGTGGCGTTAACAGAAGGTAACATTACGCCAACCGATCTTGCGTTGATGAAAACGGATGCGTTATTCGTGAATACCAGTCGTGCTGAACTTGTTGCTGAAGGCGCGTTGCTGAACGCTCTGGAACAGGGTCGACCCGGATTTGCGGCACTGGATGTTTATGAAGAAGAACCGTTGTACAACACCCAACATCCTTACCTGCAGATGCCGAATGTGCTTTGTACGCCACATCTGGGATATGTTGAGAAGGCCAGCTATGAGCTCTATTTCAAAACTGCCTTTGAGAATGTTGTGCGTTACTTTGAGGGCGACAGTTCACATGTGATTAATGACACACATGACCTGCACAAATGAAAGAGGACGGTCTGATTGCGTCTTCGAGGGTGCCGCAAAGGGTGAACTATTTCATCAAAGTCGACGCGGTAAAAAATGGTCTCCACGTTAAAAGAGATTTACTGCCCGGAGGATTTCAAATGAAGCCAGAGACACTATCGCCGTTGCAAGCCAGTCAGCTTATCGAACAGGGCGCGATATTGGTCGATATCCGTGATCGTACTGATTATCTGAGAGAACATATCCCGCAGGCCATCTCTCTGCCGCTGACAGAAATTACCACAGGAATAACCGTCGAAGGTTCAGGCCAGCAGCCAGTGATTTTTCACTGTCAGGCAGGGATGCGAACCACCAATAGTGCTGACGAACTCATGAGAGCAGTCAGTTCCGGGAACGTGTTCCTAATGTCTGGAGGCATTAACGCGTGGAAGGGTGCCGCACTCCCGACTGTTGAAGATAAAAAACAACCGCTGCCCATCATAAGACAGGTTCATATCACCGCGGGCAGTCTTATTCTTTTAGGTGTGATAGCGGGTTATGCCGTGGATAGCCGACTATTTTTGCTCTCAGGCTTTATTGGCGCTGGGTTAATTTTCTCTGGCGTCAGTGGCTTTTGCGGGATGGCGAGTCTGCTGCAAAAAATGCCCTGGAACAGACAGGTTAAATAGACGTGTGATCTTTTTCTGATCGCGCCCGCAGGGCCTGCCGCTGACGTTAGTGGTTTAAAAAGGCGTTGAGCGCTGCGCAATCAGATCCCTGCCAGCTGCCGGCGACCAGAGGGCTGAGTAATCCGGTTTCATTACTGCAATTTCCTTACCCGCTGCCGATAACAAGATTATGTACCAGCGAGCCATAGATGCGGAACGTCGGTGATAACCCAATAAATCAGACGTGAGGACTTCTATGTATCGGAACAAAAAAATGAAATTAAGCGTGATGCTCACTGGCGCATTCCTTGCTGTCATCTTAACGGGTGTGTTTGTGACAGGTTTTGCCGGATTTAAGCTCAATACGGCCAGCGAGCAGCAGGAATTGACGCGCGCGCGACTGGGCGATCTTCAGGCTCTCCAGACGCTTAAAGACAACTTAACTCAGCAAACGTCGCTTTTACTGTCCGTGGCATCAGGCATTCAGCCTCAGGCCGAGGAAAAATTAAAAGCGCAGTTCTTTGCATTGCAGACCAAAAGCGACAATACCACTGCGCATTTCCGGGAACTGATCAACGGTGCCAAAAGCATTCCGGGAATCAATCTTGCTGAAGTTGAAGAGGCTTCCACGCAACTGAATAAAATTGAAGTCGCAACGGGTCCGCTTCAGCAGGCAGAGAAAAACCTGTTTATGTCCGATGCCATTCAGTTTCCGGAAAAACTGCGTGGCGAACTGATTCCTGCACTTTCTGTTTACCGCAGTGCGGTGGATGGGATGGTTGATTATCAGGCGAGGGTAACGAGTAAAACGGCGGAAACGTCCACGCAGGCGCTCTCCGGTGTCTATATGACGCTGGCTGGCCTGACGACCCTGTTTGTGATTATGGGCTTTGTGATGAGTGGCCTGATTACCCGCTGGCTCAAGGTGCAACTGGGTGGCGAACCTTCTCATGCACAGGGTTTGGCCGCCGCGATTGCGGCTGGTGATCTGACGACGACCGTAAGCCTTCGTCACGGAGATACCGTCAGTATGATGGCGTCCCTGGATAGCATGCAGAACAATCTGCGCAACCTGGTTTCGCATATCAAAGACTCTTCCGCTTCGGTCGCGATGGCGGCTGATGAAATTTCTCAGGGCAATACCGAACTCTCTTCCCGCACAGAGCAGCAGGCCGCAGCTTTGCAGGAAACCGCCGCCAGTATTGAGCAGCTTACCGTGACAGTAAAAAGTAATGCAGCGGGCGCACAGCAGACCGCGGATTCAGCACGCGAAACCGCTGCGCTGGCACGTTCGGGTGAACACGATATGCAGCGCATGTCAGAGACGATGAATGATATTTCAAAAAGCGCGGTGAAAGTCCGGGACATCACTTCCGTCATCGAAGGGATTGCATTTCAGACCAATATTCTGGCACTTAACGCTGCGGTCGAAGCCGCACGCGCGGGCGAGCAGGGTCGTGGTTTCGCCGTTGTCGCGGGTGAAGTCAGGACGCTGGCTCAGCGCAGTGCGACGGCAGCCAGAGATATTAAACATCTGATTGAAGAGGCTGTGGCGCAGGTTGAAAGTGGTGTTGTCGTAGCAACCGGAACCGGCAAGAGCATTCTTGATATCAATGCGATGGTCGGAAAACTGGCCGTTGCCATGGATAACATCTCACTGGCCTCAGCTGAACAGATGCAGGGCATTTCACAGGTCAGCATCGCAGTGAACGAGATGGACGGCGTCACGCAGAATAACGCCGCGCTGGTTGAGGAATCTTCTTCCGCATCGCAATCACTTTCAGCCCAGGCACACTCTTTACGTGAAGCAGTGAATGCCTTCCGCATTTAAGCGTCAGGTTAATGGTTCACGGCGAAAATGCGGGAGAAATGCAGCTGAATTGTCCGTTTCATCTTGCCGGAATGGATGAAAGGGAGCGATTTTTTCAGATTAGTTTAAGCCCTCCATCGGAGGGCTTTTCTTATGGAGGTCATACCGGGACGCTCAGAGACTGAAATATTCAATGTAAAAACATTAACCTCGCCCGTAATTTTTAGCCTTTTGAAAAGCAGGTTTATTTATGAGGAAGGGATGATAAATCACAAGATTAACCTCTACTTCCATGGGTCGGGCGCGGTTGAATTTAAATCAACACGTGGCATCACTGGTGTTTTACCATCGTAGAAAAATACAGAGTTTGTGAAGGAGTAAACCTTACCCGTCATTTTAACAAGTATATGGTCATTAACCGCAGTTATGTCTGCATCGGCAGTATCAGCCTGAAGAAAAGGAACCATTCTAGTAATTACCTTTATGGGATTATCGAGTTGCTTATTCAGGTAGTAGCGATAAGTTTCGGAGTCAGTGGCACCTGCATCCTGATATTTAGTTATGTATAGCCAGACATCCTCGGAGAGTTGTCTCTGACTGATCAAACGGTCGTCACGTGGCGCATTTTCGAAATACCACAACAACCCAACGGTGATAACAATAATTATCAGGACAAGCGTTAATGTCCGATGCCCCCACTTAATAGCGGTGTCTATTTGCATAATCAATCCCCTGCTGAATCCAATACTGGTCGCGCGGGTCATCTCCATACGGGATATCCTGGTACCAATGCCCCCACCGAGGCTCAACTGTTCCCGCCCGGCTTTGTGCCCAGCCAGCACCCCGTAACAATATTTTTTCAGGTATTCCGGCAACAACGCCCGCGGCACCATAGTTAAAGTTACCAAAATTTTGGTAGCTTGCCCCCTGCTGTTTATAGTCCCACGGTCCTTTATTGCGAACCTGCTGATAAAACCAGAAGTAAACAGGCGCTGAAGCCATATTGCGCGGCATGCCGCGGTAGCGAGCTTCCTGAAGGTTTTTTGCTAACAATGAGAACCCCCCTGGGGGCATAAGCGGAATTACAGCCATGACATTGTGTCTTCCTGACAATATTGATAAGGCAAACTAACCTTATCAGATATCGTCAAATATGGCATCTCTCTCTGGCAGTGAATAATACCGGGCTGAAATCTGGATGACATTACCTGTGGAAATTTATGTAAGAGGGAGTTAAATGGCGTCAGGAAT
>NZ_JBXUHX010000060.1:0-10156 GCF_058148845.1 Pantoea sp. RCC30.1
GGGTGCAACGCCAGAATTTTTTTGCGCAGACGACCCATCAGAACGTCGATGGTGTGGCTTTCACGCAGTTCAGCGTCAGGATAGAGCTGTAGCATCAGCGAGTCTTTACTCACCACTTTGCCCGCGTTGCGGATCAGCGTCTCAACAATGGTGTACTCAAAGGCGGTCAGCTTCACCGGCTCTTCGTTGACCGTCAGTTCACGGCGTGAGAGATCCACCTGAAACGGAGCCATATCGATGATTTGTGACGCATGACCACTGTTGCGGCGCATCAGCGCCTGCAGGCGTGCCGCGACCTCTTCAATGTGAAACGGCTTAGTCACATAGTCATCTGCACCGGCTTCCAGCGCTTCCACTTTCGCCTGCCAGCCCTCACGGGCGGTCAGCACCAGAATCGGCTGACGTACGGCATCACTGCGCCAGCGGCGAATCAGCGACATGCCATCTTCATCCGGCAGGCCGAGATCGACCAGCGCGATATCAGGCAGATGCTCCCGAAGAAAATAGTCGGCTTCTTTGGCGTCTTCGGCGGCATCGACCTGATGGCCCATGTCACGTAACTGAACGGCAAGATGATGGCGCAGCAGGGCATTGTCTTCAACAACCAGAACACGCATAGAAATTCCTTACACTCTGTTTGAGTCAACCTGCAGAAAGTATACGCGAAATGTATTAAACAAGATGTTAACGCAGACCGGACGGGGCCGGTCTGCGGCGGGCATTATTTCAGATCGTCAACCATCTGGATAGCGCGACCAATATAGTTTGCAGGCGTCATCTGCTTCAGACGCACTTTTTCCTCTTCCGGCAGCGCCAGGCTGTCGATAAAGGCCTGCATACCGGCAGCATCCACGCGTTTGCCACGTGTCAGCTCTTTCAGCTTCTCATACGGCTTCTCAATGCCGTAACGGCGCATCACCGTCTGGATCGGTTCCGCCAGCACTTCCCAGTTGTGATCCAGTTCATCCAGCAGACGGTCGCGGTTCACTTCCAGCTTGGAGATACCTTTCAGTGTCGCCTGATAGGCGATCAGCGCATAACCTACGCCCACGCCGAGGTTACGCAGCACGGTAGAGTCAGTCAGGTCACGCTGCCAGCGTGAGACCGGCAGTTTGCTGGCCAGATGCTGCATGACGGCATTCGCCAGACCCAGATTACCTTCGGAGTTTTCGAAGTCGATCGGGTTCACCTTGTGCGGCATGGTGGATGAGCCGATTTCGCCCGCAATCGTTTTCTGTTTGAAATGGTTCAGCGCCACATAGCCCCAGACATCACGATCGAAATCGATCAGGATGGTGTTAAAGCGGGCGATACAGTCAAACATCTCAGCGATATAGTCGTGCGGCTCAATCTGGGTTGTGTACGGGTTCCAGGTGATCCCCAGCGAAGTGACAAAGTTCTCGCTCAGCTCATGCCAGTCCACTTCGGGATAGGCGGCAATGTGGGCATTGTAGTTACCGACCGCGCCATTGATTTTGCCCAGTACTTCAATCTGCTTCAGCTGACGTAACTGACGCTCCAGACGGTAAGCGACGTTAGCCATCTCTTTACCCATGGTCGACGGCGTTGCCGGCTGGCCGTGGGTGCGGGAGAGCAGTGGAATGTCACGGTATTCGCTGGCAAGGCCTTTCACGGCGCTGATCAGCTGGTCCCAGTAAGGCAGGATTACGTCACGGCGGGCTGTTTCCAGCATCAGGGCATGCGACAGGTTGTTGATATCTTCAGAAGTGCAGGCGAAGTGGATAAATTCAGAAACAGCATGCAGTGCAGGGAGATTGGCGACTTTCTCTTTCAGGAAATACTCAACCGCTTTGACGTCGTGGTTGGTGGTGCGCTCAATGGTTTTGATGCGTGCTGCATCTGCTTCTGAAAAACCGGCGACAATCGCATCAAGGAAAGCGTTTGCGTCGGCATCAAATGCAGGAACTTCCTTGATCTCTGCGGTCGCGGCCAGTTTTTGTAACCAGCGAACTTCAACCTCAACGCGGAATTTCAGCAAACCGAATTCGCTGAAAATCGCACGCAGCGGGCTGACTTTATCGCCGTAACGACCATCGACAGGTGAGACGGCGGTCAGAGAGGATAATTCCATCAGTGCAACTCCTGATTCATTTAGCAGTGTTTTGCCGCACCGACTTAGTAAGTCAGTGGCAGCCGGGATAAGAGGGTTTTCGCTTCACGCAGCAAACGCTGACGTGAGAACATCAGTTGCAGTCGGCCACCGCCGACCTGCTGCCACAACACGGCAGCTCGGATACCGGCTAACAGGGTGGCGCGCACTTTACTCTGCACTTGCGTATTCTGCAGCACCGCGGGTGAACCGGTGACCTGAATACGCGGGCCAAGCGGGCTGATCACATCCACATAGATGGCCGCCATCGCGCTGAGAATGGTGTCTGACTCCAGCTCATAATGCGCTAGCTGGCGATCCAGTTGAGAGATGCGCTGTGCCAGCGTCGCCATGGCAGATTTACTGGCGCTGAGCTTGCGCTCCAGCACCATCATACTCAGGGTATAACGCGTCAGTTCAGCGCCTGCGCCCTGGCGACTGCTGCTGTTCAGCACCGCCATCAGGGTTTCAAGGCCGAGGCGCAGGTTGGCTTCATTGTTGCCAAATACCGCCAGCGTGGAGCCAGGATTGAGGTCCAGCACGCTGCGCAGCGACACAGTCAGCGCCTCTGGCTGGCAGTGACCCTGCTGAGCCAGTTGCTGCACCAGATGGGCGGACTGGCAGATGCCCGCCAGCGCCAGCGTGATTTCCTGATAATTTTTCGCCACGGTTACTCCTGTTTACGCGTCATCAACGCGGGCTGATCCCGCTTATTCCGCCACTAACGGCAGGCGCTGTTCGATAATACCGCCACCGAGGCAGACGTCGCCAAGGTAAAACACCGCAGACTGACCCGGCGTGACCGCAGCGACCGGCTCGTCAAAGCGCACTTCAATCCGATCGTCGCCGTGTGGAATAATCTCACAGGGAATATCAGTCTGACGATAGCGGGTTTTCACGGTGCAGCGCAGCGGGGTGGTAATCGGCTGGCGATCGACCCAGTGCAGCTGCTGTGCAATAAGGCCAACGGACATCAGGCGCGGATGATCGCCGCCCTGGGCGACAATCAGACGGTTACGTGCCACATCTTTGTCGACCACATACCAGGGATCATCTTTGCTCTCTTTCAGGCCGCCAATACCCAGTCCTTTACGCTGTCCCAGAGTATGGTACATCAGCCCCTGATGTTCACCGACGATCTGGCCTTCCGTCGTTTCAATCTCGCCTGGCTGAGCCGGGAGATAGCGCGCCAGGAAGTCACGGAATTTGCGTTCGCCGATAAAGCAGATGCCGGTCGAATCTTTTTTCTTCGCGGTGATCAGGTCCAGCTGTTCGGCAATGCGGCGCACTTCCGGTTTTTCCAGCTCGCCGACCGGGAACAGACTTTGGGCAATCTGCTGGTGGCTGAGGGTATAGAGGAAGTAGCTCTGATCTTTATTGCCATCCAGACCGCGTAACAGCTGGCTCTGGCCGTCCACGTCATGGCGACGCACGTAGTGACCCGTGGCGATGAAATCTGCGCCCAGGTCCTCTGCGGCGAACTCCAGGAACGCTTTGAATTTGATCTCTTTATTGCAGAGGATATCGGGGTTAGGCGTGCGGCCCGCTTTGTACTCTTCGAGGAAATGCTCAAAGACGTTATCCCAGTATTCAGCGGCAAAGTTAACTTTGTGCAGCTTCATACCCAGCTTGTCGCACACCGCTTGCGCATCCGCCAGATCGTCCGCGGCGGTACAATACTCCTCGCCATCGTCCTCCTCCCAGTTCTTCATGAACAGGCCTTCAACCTGGTAACCCTGCTGCTGCAGTAACCAGGCGGAAACGGAAGAATCGACGCCGCCGGACATACCGACGATCACTTTTTTCTGGCTGTTGTCAGACATGACACGCTCGCATTACGATAAAAAAACAGGCGGCGCATTCTATCATGCAGAAGGCAGGCGCGCACCCTCGTGAAACGGCCACTGGAACGGGCTGACCAGATGTAGCGGATAGCGCGTGCCCTGTTGCCACAGGCGTACGCTCTCAGCGACCAGCGGTGAACGCAGGTTAGATGCAGTGAGAATCTGCGCTGGCGGCAGCCACCAGCAACAATCGATGTCGCTGTCCTGCGGCTGGGTTGGGGTTTTTTCCGCCAGATCTACGCCAAACAGAAAACGCACAAAAGGCGTACTGTCGGGCGCGATCCACTGGTTTATCCCGATGAAATAGTGCATCGAAGCCGCAATGCCGGTCTCTTCATAGAGTTCGCGTTCGGCAGCTTCCAGCAGTGTTTCATCCGCTTCGAGATGTCCGGCAGGCTGGTTCCAGGTGGCATGACAGTTGATCGTCTCTTCCACCACCAGCAATTCACCTTCGGCCTGGACCAGACAGGCGACAGTAACATGAGGTTTAAACATCTCTTCTCCGCAATTGTTAACCTGAGGTTATAAAAAACCGGTTTTCAGAGAGCGCTATCGCTGAGTTCGCGCCACGCGCCTGGGGCCAGATCGTCGAGCGTGTAACTTCCCATGGCGTAGCGGATTAACCGTAAGGTAGGAAAGCCGATATGGGCGGTCATCCGGCGCACCTGACGATTACGTCCTTCATACAGCGTGACTTTCAGCCACTGCGTCGGGATGTTTTTACGCTCTCGGATAGGCGGCTGACGTGGCCAGAGCCACGCCGGCTCAGTCACTTTCTCTACGCCCGCGGGCAGGGTCAACCCATCTTTCAGATTAACCCCATCCCGCAGAGGCTGCAGATCCGCCTCCTGTGGTTCGCCTTCCACCTGCACATAATAGATCTTACCGGTCCGTTTGCCGGGCTGAGTTAGCGCGGCCTGCAGGGCGCCGTCATTGGTCAGCACCATCAAACCTTCGCTGTCGCGATCAAGGCGACCAGCGGCATAGACTTCTGCGACGCTGACAAAATCCTTCAGTGTGCGGCGGCCCGCTTCATCGGTGAACTGTGGCAGAACGTCGAACGGTTTGTTAAGCAAAATCACACGGCGCGGAGTTGCAAGGCGGGCAGGGCCACGCCGTGCATCACGCGTCGGGCGGCTGAATCGTTTATCCTGGTGAATTCGTTGAGTTGTTTTTCGCATGGGCTTTGCAGTAAGAAACATTCGGCGCATTATAACGTGAAATTGCGGTGATTGGCGTGACGGAAATATTCAAGTAGTATTGACGCGCATCTTACAAATCATTAACAAACGCCCAGGAGAGGTTAATGGAAAGCAAAGTAGTTGTTCCGGCGGAAGGTCAGAAAATCACCCTGAATCAGGGCAAGCTTACAGTGCCAAACAATCCAGTCATTCCTTACATTGAGGGTGACGGTATCGGTGTTGATGTTTCCCCGGTCATGCTGAAAGTCGTCGACGCGGCGGTGAAGAAAGCCTACAACGGCGAGCGTAAGATCTCCTGGATGGAGATTTACACGGGTGAGAAGTCAGTTGAACTCTACGGCCAGGATGTCTGGCTGCCACAGGAAACTCTCGACTTAATTAAAGAATATCGCGTAGCCATCAAAGGCCCACTGACCACCCCGGTCGGCGGCGGTATTCGTTCACTGAACGTAGCACTGCGTCAGGAGCTTGACCTCTACGTCTGCCTGCGTCCTGTTCGTTACTACAAAGGCACGCCAAGCCCGGTTAAACGCCCTGAAGAAACCGACATGGTGATCTTCCGTGAAAACTCCGAAGATATCTATGCGGGTATCGAGTGGAAAGCGGGCTCTGCCGAAGCGGACAAAGTGATCAAGTTCCTGCGCGAAGAGATGGGCGTGAAGAAAATTCGCTTCCCTGAGCAGTGTGGTATCGGCGTTAAGCCGTGTTCAGAAGCGGGTACCAAACGTCTGGTGCGCGCGGCAGTGGAATACACCATCACTAACGATCGTGATTCACTGACCCTGGTTCACAAAGGCAACATCATGAAGTTCACCGAAGGCTCTTTCAAAGACTGGGGATACCAGTTGGTGAAAGAAGAGTTCGGCGGCGAACTGATCGACGGCGGCCCATGGATGAAGTTCAAAAACCCGAACACCGGCAAAGAGATCATCGTTAAAGATGTGATTGCTGATGCGTTCCTGCAACAGATCCTGCTGCGTCCGGCAGAATATGACGTTATCGCCTGTATGAACCTGAACGGTGATTACATCTCTGACGCCCTGGCGGCGCAGGTTGGCGGTATCGGTATCGCCCCAGGCGCTAACATCGGTGACGAATGTGCACTGTTCGAAGCGACTCACGGTACAGCACCTAAGTATGCCGGTCAGGATAAAGTGAATCCAGGTTCAGTGATCCTCTCTGCAGAAATGATGCTGCGTCACATGGAGTGGTTCGAAGCGGCTGACCTGATTGTTAAAGGTGTTGAAGGCGCTATCGCTAACAAGACCGTGACTTACGATTTCGAACGCCTGATGGATGGCGCTAAGCTGCTGAAATGTTCAGAGTTTGGTGACGCGATCATCGAAAATATGTAATCCGCATTACGTAACATATAGCCAACACGAATGTAAAAATCGTGTTGGCTTTTTATTTCATGCCCTTTTCCCCAAAACTCTTCCCCAAAACTGTTCATAAAATCACCTTCACACAGCAACCACAATCCAGTCTTTCCCGCGATCATCGTTATAGCGATCAGTCATTTTTTGAGTCTTATGGCCGAGTAATTTTTGAGTGTCCACACCCTGTTCACGATACAGACGTTCCGATAGCGAGCGCTGCTCATGAAAGGTGGGCGCAGCCCCTTCAGCCCAAGTTAGACCACAGTGATTCCGAGCCTTTTTGAACGTTGTCGTAATAGAGCTGGCAGAAACCTTATCTCCCCGGACGGCCTGCGAGGTCGAGTGACGGAAATGGACCAGATATTTACTCACAACAGCGTCCCGGCATTGGGTGACAACCTCCCTGAGTGAGATATCAATGGCCATGCACCTCAAGCTCAGAGGGATGGCAACACGGCAGCCGGTTTTCTCCTGGGTAACATGCAGCATGTCGTCCCAGATGTCCGAAAATTGCATATTAGAAATATCCCCAATACGCTGGCCGGTGACCAGAGCCAAAAGCATTGCGCACTGGAGATAGGGCGGGTGATCTTCTGCAGCGCTGAATATGGCCTGCCACTCGTCCAGTGAAAGACGCTGACGCACAATCCGGTTGCGAGGCTGTTTTGTGGCCTGTGCAGGGTTGTAGCCTGGGGGAACGTGCCCAGCGTGCTGGGCCTCTTTGAACACATCGATGATCGCCATCCTTACTACCTGAGCCATTCGGTTATGGCCTTCGGCTTTAACAGCATCAACAATCTCCGCGACCTGTAACGCGCCAACATCTTTTAAATACATCATTCCGCAATTCTGACGTAACAATTCTACCGGCTTCTTTTTCTGTTTGACCGAATTTAATTTTATCTCGCCTGACTCAAGACGCTCCTGCTGTATTCTTTGCGTTTTTCGCCGGTGGCCTACCCAAAGAGCAAAAGGTTACTTAGTAAAATGGATGACAGAGAATCTATTCCCTTTCACGCGCCTGGGCAGTCCCGCCCACCAGCACCTAAACCGAAGGTGTGGGGCGCAGCCAGAAATGTTAATGGCCATGTCCCTGGCTCACCTCGTCCGGCTCCTGCACCACAACCAGCACCAAAAAAAAAAGGCTGAATTGAGGCTGTCCACAGCTTGGTTTATGGGCTAACCCTGTAGTTAAGGATATCCAGATTTTTAAAGAGCAAAGCGTCCATTGGGCGCTTTTTTGTTATCTGCTAATCACCAAGAGAGCATGGTCCACGTTTATAGCTGGTGGGCTACTGCAATAGCCCACTGCCGTTTCTCCACATTTGAAATTGAGCCTGCTTTTAACCACATCAGGCGAGGTAGTTCCTCTTATTCCCCAACAACAAAAAGGATATTGTTATGAATAGAGAGCGTTATTTAGTGCGCCTTAAACTTCAGCGAGCTTTAGCTGATCTCAACTACTCGTTGGAATGCTTTGGTGATCATCTGGCTAAGGAGCAGGGTTATCGCCGCATGCCATCCAGCACCGCGTTCAGGGCCATCAACGTGCTGGTGCCAGAACTTACGCAGTCGTCCTGGTCACGGAACTGGAAGCCATTCTTCGAGAAGCTGGTGGCGAAGTGTGAAATCGAAGAGAGTCACGCTGATTTGGCTTTTCAGAGGATCACCCGGGCATAATTCTGATTATTAACTCATGAGGCCATAAGAGTGGGCGTATCGGCTCGCTGACTACAATCAGATCGCCCGATTGGCTTCAATGCTTCTATTTTTTAGTACTGGTTAAGGTTATAATAAATCGTTACGGTAGAAGCGCACCCAATAAGGACATAGGAATGGAAAACCGGGCATTCAGAATGCTTAACAGCAAAGAAAAAAATTTTATTACCGACTTGTCAGTTAAAGAAAACATTACTGTCGATACCACAATTAATCGCATACTCAGAGTGAGTATTGGTTTTATTATATTATCTTTATTACTTACAGCTATAGGGATTTATGTGTTTGTATCAGGCAGTAGTGATATCTACGGATTTATATTTTCTTGGTTTGTTGTTATGTTTCTGATAGTGATTTTAACCCCAATAAAAATTGGGGCTAAAATATTACTTGGGCGGCTTAAATAAGAACAGGGATTAGTCTGATTCATAAATGTTCAGCACGGTAATGCCATCTCCTAGCATCTCCAATGCAAGGGATGGTGCACCCATCGTTTTGAAACTCCTGATGTAGTCAGCAGGAATATAATGAAAAAGACGCCATGCATCAGGCTTAAGCAGCATTCTCCCTAATCCGTACCCCGACAAAACCAGGTCGACAGCGCTATAGGAAAGCTGTCCAGCCTTGGAACTTAACCCCAGAAATTCAGCTGTTTTTATATATTGCTCTCTCATAAATCCACTAGTGTTACTTCTGTTATCTCTCAAATTCACGAAGCCTTCCTGAAGGTTGTTAGCACCGTGGAGAATTAGGGTGACTCCTGCAAAAACTCCTACTACATTCCCTGTTAATAAACCAGCAGTTGTAAATCCTATCCCGGCAATGACTTGACCAGTACCAATAACCAGCCCAACACCATTCACAAAATATCCCCATGTATCAAGATGATTAGTCACCAGTTCAGCAGAGACAGCTATTTTTGCTGTACCTGTCCTGAGAGCAGCATCCTGGTTGTGAAGCAATTTTTTTTCTTCCTGTAAATTATACAGACAAAGCTTGCATTCACGTTCATCAGTTGCTTTCTTAACTCCCTGAATCTGCGCCTCGATAAAGCGATCTATTTCGTTATTAAAATTAATATGAGAGATAAGGTTCTTAAGATGCTCAGATGAAAGTCTGCGTGCAGTCATCCGCAGATAATGTGCAGCGTCATTTGCCTGAAGCAGGTAGTAGCTGTTAAATCTTTTCTTGTCCACATAGTTATCCATAACATCAACTCCGATAAGTCACTGTGATTTAGTACCATCTACGGTTTACTACAGAGCTGAGAGTTTTCAAAGTTAAAAAGTTTGACTTTGCATAAAACTGGCGTATTCTAATTAAATAGTGGCAGACCTCTAGCCATGCAACCACAATAAATGAGCCTTGGCATTGCTGGGGCTTTTTTGTTTAGATGATCGCTAGTAGTTAAGTCGCGCCTTAAACTGTTTAAGGGCCGTCATCAGGATGGCTCTATTGTTTCTTCCCTTCCCTATTAAATAGAACTAGCGAAATGCACAAAGTATCCGCTCCCGGTCTTGTATTGTTCAAGGCCGATTGTTTGCGCGTGCTTAAACCATGCCAGACGATTCAATTGACCTGATTGTTACTGACCCGCCTTATTTCAAAGTTAAACCTGACGGGTGGGATAATCAGTGGAAAGGGGATGAATATTATTTAAGGTGGCTGGATTGCTGCCTGGCGGAGTTCTGGCGGGTGTTGAAACCTAACGGAAGTCTCTATTTGTTCTCGGGGCATCGACTCGCATCTGATATCGAAATAATGATGCGCGATCGCTTTAACGTTCTAAACCACATCATCTGGGCTAAGCCTGATGGGCGCTGGAAGTGTAAGTATCCCAGCTTTAGTTCCACACACTTTTTGAGATTTCCGGTTTCTCAGCCATCAGCCGGTATTCTTCCG
>NZ_JBXUHX010000061.1:0-8976 GCF_058148845.1 Pantoea sp. RCC30.1
GCCCAGCACCATAGGAAAGAAGAAAAAAAGGGCATCGCTTGCCGCAAACCAGATTTTATACGTTCCACTTTCAACAGAAAGCCAGCCGCAGACCACGGCCAACGCCAGCAGACCTTTGAGAATACCGGAAGCGGCAAGAATGCCGATAAACGGCGTAAAAATACCTGACACAATATCGATCAGGCGACTAAAAAGGTTTCCTGACTTCTCATCCTCTGTTGATGCGGGGGGATCATCCGACAGTCCCGCTTCAGCACGGACTGCCTGCCAGACATCATGAACATGGTTGCCGATCACCACCTGAAATTGCCCGCCGCTTTCGACGACCATAATGACGCCCGGATTTTTCTTTAGTCCTTCAGCATCCGCTTTGTTGTTATCTTTCAGTTTAAAACGAAGCCGGGTGGCACAATGTACCAGGCTTACGATGTTCTCCCTGCCACCAATATGGCTAAGGATATCCTGCGCCAGCATGTGATATTCCATCTCGATTTCCTTACACCCAATGTCAGTGGACATCTGGTATTGAGCCAAAAATAAAAAAACCCGAGAACGGCCTCTTTTAAGAGGCCGCGCTCAGGTTTTGCCTGCGGTAAGCAGTAACAATCCAGTTTATGGGACTTAATGCCCCTCTTTTCTCACCCGTTCGATATGGATGGCGAGAAACATAATCTCTTCTGCGGTCAGCTCACGCTGGTAGCGTTGTTGCAAATGCTGTGCGACTTTCACCGCGCATTTCCAGGCTTTGGGATAGTTATCTTTTACTGCTGTATGCAGCGAAACATCGTCATCGTCTACCACGGTCCGCGTCAGCATCCGCTGGGCAAAAAATTTCAGATGGGTGACGAACCGCTGATAACTCAGCGACGATTCGTTGTACTCCAGCTGCAATTGATACTTCACCAGTTGCAGAATCTCCTGCATAACCCGGGTGACATCCATCACTTCCGGCATTTCGTTATGAAGCTGTGCCGTCACAAGATGTAGCGCGATAAAACCGGCTTCATCTTCAGGCAGTTCAACGTTCAGACGACGGGCAATGATTGCCCTGGCCTCCTGCCCCAGTTCGAACTCTTTGGGATAGAGACGTTTGATATCCCACAGCAACACATTTTTAATCGCCAGACCTTTGTTCTGCCTTTCAATGGCAAAAAAGCAGTGGTCGGTTAAGGTGATATACAGACTCTCCTGCAGTTTACCCAGGCGCTGTGTCGCAAGATCAATAATGCGGTCACACGTGGTCATCACTTCTGGCGGAATCTGGTTTAATAGCTCCTCCAGCCGACGGACCAGCAGATCACTTTGCGGTGCGAACACTTTCTCAATGTGCGCGCTATTAAGAGTGTCACCGACGCGCTTCTGGAACGCCAGTCCACGTCCCATAACGACCTGCTCGCGCCCCTGTTCATCCTGAACCATCACCACATTATTATTAAGAATTTTGGCGATTTTCATCGGAACCCCAGAAACAAAAAAACCTGACCTCCGGCAGAGGCCAGAAATCAGGTTTTGCCTGCCTAAGCAGTAACAATCCAGTTCGGGCACTCTATCATTTCCAGTTGTGACCTCAATCTCTGACCAACAAAAACGTGACAGCGATCGACATCCACTTGTTCGCTTAAAACGTCACGACCGTTTTAAGTTCAGTGATCCAGGCATCCTGCGTGCGCGAAATCCCGGCCGGACGATGCCAGTATTGAAGTCCTGGTTGCAGCTCCAGCCAGGAAAAGGGACGGAATCGGTAATAGAATTCACCATTCAGCGCATGTCCCGGGACCGGATGATAAGCAGCATCGTTATAGTCAGAAACGCCACTGATCGTATTCATGTAACGCTGGTTGCGCGCGTATTGATTGCTCATCTCCGTCCAGGTCAGGCCAACGCCAATCCAGTCTTCTGGACGGGCGTCAAACAATCCCCGATAACGAAGCGAAGCCGCATAGACCGAATGCATGTAGTTAGTGCGCTGATCGGCCAGGCTCATGCTGAAAGAAGTACTTAACCCGCGACTCACATCATCCTGATGTCGCGTCAGCTGCTGGTTAAGGCCGGCGTAAAGAAACCACGTTCGATTGTGCTTATCATAACCGCTGGGGTCATCTGCACCCGCGCCGCCTGAGCGGCCGCGATAGAGAGCAGTTTGCGGGGCATTGGTAAAAACCACACCCAGATTGTAGGCACCGGGCAGACCGTTAAGTATCGGGCGGGCTTCGATCTCTACCGGCAGCAAGATCCCTTTACTGCCCCGGGTGGAACTACTCCAGGCGTGATGACGACGGGAAGCATCCGGATTCTGCTCCATCACACCCCCTTTCAGGGTGACGGTGGGCGTCACTTTATATTCCAGCGTGGTTCCCCACGTATGGACGTTCCAGTTGTTCCAGGTCAGTGAATTAGCCGATTTGCCGCCACACTGCGAAAGCATCTGGAAGTCACAGGGTATGATCTGATCGAAGGTCTGAACCTTGTTCATCATTCCGATACGCCACGTCATACGCCTGTCATCGAAACTCCGGGCAAAAGTCAGCCAACCCAGTCGGGTAATTGATTGTCCGCCCCAGCTCTCCTGTGTTAAATCATTAAAATTGACACGGGTATCCTGTGTCCGTTTGGTAGTGAGGTTATCATTGTGATTACGGTTAACGATATTTCCTTCGATACGCGCATCGGGGATACCTGTCCAGCGTTCGAGATGCTGATTGAAGGTTAGTGCGAACTGATCAATATAGGCGAGATGTGAATCATGGTTATAACCGCCACCGCCATTCCATCCGAACTGACTGAGGTAGCCAAAGTTATAGGTAAACCCATTATCATTAAGCATTTTACGAAGGCCAAACATCTCGCCGAGAATGGGTTCAGGTGGAGATTCAAATCCTAATACAGCCCCGTTCCACTCCTGTGCTTCTGATAAGGGCGAGAAAATTAAAAATGAAAATGCGCACAGCATTATTTTATATTTCATTTTGACAACCTGCTATTAAATTTTAGGGGCGTCATGGTTCGCAGGAGAGTGTCAGCTCTCCTGTCATCATGTTCAGACCTTTACTGTCTCAAAGTGATTTAAGCAAATAACTTATTGATTAGTAATACTTTTAATAGAATCCTTAAAGAAAGTGCAAAAAAAAACCTAAGCGGCCTACAGCGGTAAACACCGTGAGACGCTTAGGTTTTGCCTGTTATCCAGTAACAACCCTTCGCTGAAAACAGGGCCACCTTATCACTGCTTTTTGAAAATGAATAGGGCCGAAGCTTAATATTTTAAGAAACTGAGATCCAATTAACGATTAATGGCATGGTTATTATCGCCAGGTTATGACAGGAATTTTTTGTTGGAATCAGAGCAAAGTAAATATTAACAGCAGGTCAGATAACCTTTCTCACTAACGCATTTAATGAAACCTCATAAGAATTATTAGTGAAGGGCGTAACGAAGCCAGTGAAAGCGAGACTCTAAAATTCACTGATATAAAATCAATATTATTAGCACCAGCTTAATGCTACAAAGAAAAGCGCAGTAAATAAGGGTGAGTCAAATCAGGATTCTGGATAACAATGAGGTGGCGGGATAAGAAATTACAGGCAAAAGAATAAGGGGAATGTAATGACAAAAGCACAAGTTATGAATAGCCTGAAAGGAAGGAATTAACCCTCTTCAAAAACAGCAACGCCGGAAGGTTTGCTTCCGGCGTTGCTGAGATTACGCGGCTTTAACGGCGCGAACTTTCTTTGCAACAGGCTCTTCAACCTGCTCATCCGCGCCATCGTCTGACACGGCTTCAGGCTGAGAGGACGTTGCAGCTTCAGGTTTTGAAACGGCAACCGCTTCCGGCAGTTTGCTGGTACGCAGAATATGCTGAACCGCATCTTTCTGCTCTGCAATCAGCAGGCCCAGCGTTTCCGCCTGAGATTCATCCAGTGCAGGTTGATGCTGTAACAGCCAGTCGGTGAAGGCTTCGGCCATATCGAGCATTTTGTCGTAGGCATCGGCCTCTTTCTTATTGGCAAACGTCATCTTCTCTTCACCCTTTCTGACTACTACAAATTTTGTTTCAACAGCCATCTTTTCGCCCTCAGGTACTGTGTATACATACAGTATATCATGCCGGTTATGCTTTGCCAGCAGAGAATAGAGTTTATCGGTTATGCGCGGGCTAACCTTAACCGCGCGCAGGTTTTTTTCTTTTTCCTGATGCTTCTCTGCCGTAAGCCGCGCTGACTATACCAGCAACTCTTCGAGGAACATCGCCAGTGCTTTGCGCGGATCATCCTCTTCGGAAACAATCACCTCGATCCCCCACTGTCCCAGCACCTCTTTGGCCACCGGGTTATTGCGGTTGGTGAACAGATAAGATTTTGGACGGGCAGTTGCCAGCCCGGTGCGGCCCCACATCTTAGTCAGACGGTAAAACAGCAGGCGAATGTTGAAATCACTGATGCTGTAGCCGACAAACAGCACTGAGTTGCCCATCACATCGTGAGTCAGTTTGATGTCTAGCGGCGAGTCAAAATAGAGACGTTCAAAATAGCTGCTCTCATCGAGGACGATGGAGGTGTCATCATCAAAGTCACCGTGCAGTTTAATAATGTGACGCTTATCTTCGGTCAGCGAGACCAGGTCAGCGGCGTTTGCCACTTTGTAATAAGGAACACCGTGGGCATCGTGCGCGGCTTCCAGCCAGCGATCGTAATTGGTGGTGTAGATACGCGAGAAGTTACCCTGCGTGATCATGGTATGAATTTCAGAAGTCCGGACATCGATATCCGGGCGGTGCCACTCACGATCCATCCAGCTGCGCAGCGGGCCAAGCGACCCCTTTTTCTGTTTGTAATACTCCGCCAGCGACAGATGCGTGCCATAGGTATTGAAGATTTTCGGGTCGTAGCCCAGCTCATTAGCCAGATGAGCAATAAGTTCATGCCACTCGGGAAGACCAAAATTGCGCGAAATACCGGCGCCGGCAAACAGAATCAGTTTGCCGGAATCATAGGCGCGTTTGAGTTCAGGTTTCATGACACTCCCCGCGAGGTTTTTAAAAAGGTAGCGAAGCGATCCAGCGCGATGCGCCGCATCGAGATCTCATTCTTGAGTTCGCCCATTTCGGCAAAGGTCTGTTCATAGCCTTCAGGAATAAACACGCAGTCCCACTGGAAGCCGCGTGTCCCGGCAGGTTTCGCGGCGATGGTGCCGCGGAGTTCACCAGAAAACTGGTACATCTTACGGCCATCGCAGTAGCCCAGCACCGTTTTGGCCGTCACGGCCTGGCTGTCGAGCCCCTGCACCAGCGCGGTAAAGCGCTCGGCGTCCAGGCGGTTCCAGAAGATACGGGTCAGACCAGCGGGCAGACCATTCAGGCCATCCAGATAGAGGCCGGTATGCTCCACAAATAGCGGTCGCCCAATCAGCGAAAAGGCTTTGGTCAGTTTGTCGCGCACCAGATCCAGCTCGTTTTCTGTCTGAATTTCTTCGATGCGACGGGCGATGGGCAGGACTTCGACCCCGATGGGTTCGAGTATTTTGCGCACCTCAGCCAGTTTTGGCTCATTGGCAGAAAGGAATCTGATTTTCATGGGGCTTCCAGGTCAATTACTCCGCCACACAGTGAGGATTTTACGGAAACAGGCAGGCAGGATAAATCACTAACGCTGGAGAGTGTAGTTCAATTCTGTGCTCATCCGGTTGAGAACCGGCCGCAGCAGGCGAGCCGGTTCTACAGACTCAGTAAACAATGCCCGGTGGATTCACCGTCGAGTGAGAGATGGCTTCATCCTGTTCGCCCCAGCGGGCCAGTACCTGCTGATACTGTCCGCCTGCGATGGTGCCATCCAGCGCAGTCTGCAGCGCGGGGGCCAGGCCATTGCCCTTTTTGGTGGTCACGGCGACCCACGCGCGAAACGGTCCGCTGCCAACCAGTTTTGTCTGTCCGCGTGACGCCACTTTCCAGGCCGCCATAGAGTGAGGGCCAAACATCGCATCTGCCCGTCCCGACAGCAGCGTCAGCGTCGCAGACGCATCATCGGTAAGGTAAATCGGCGTTACCGCAGGCAGACCTTTGGCCCGGTTCTGCTGATCCCAGCTCAGCAATATGCGCTCCTGATTGGTACCCGACGAGACGATAATCCGCTTACCGGCAATATCAGGCGGGCTATTAATCCGGCTGATGTGACTTTCTCGTTTCACCGCAAAAGCGTGGTTGTCGGCGCGATAGGTCGCAAAATCGAACTTCTTTTTGCGCTCTTCGGTGACGGCAATATTGAACATCGCAACATCATAGCGTCCGGCACTG
This sequence comes from Pantoea sp. RCC30.1, assembly GCF_058148845.1. Classification (NCBI taxonomy): domain Bacteria; kingdom Pseudomonadati; phylum Pseudomonadota; class Gammaproteobacteria; order Enterobacterales; family Erwiniaceae; genus Pantoea; species Pantoea sp. RCC30.1. The sequence continues at coordinate 6,288 of NZ_JBXUHX010000061.1, forward strand.
ATCCCCAGCGGCCAGTCCTCCCAGGAAGCCGGAACCAGCCTGAGTTTCAGGCCCAGGCTGTCCGCCAGCAGCCTGGCAATATCGGGATCGCTGCCGATACGCGTCACATTGTCAGACGCCAGCAGCGACAGCGGTGGCGAATTAGTAGCTGAGGTCGCCACCGTCAGCGTGCCCGGTTCGATAAAATGGAAGTCAGCCGGAATTTTACTGATTGCCTGTGGATTGGCAGGCGCATGGATCGGCGTCTCGTTTTGCAGGACATCGAGCTTGTCAGCCGCGGAACAGGCCAGCGCCGGAAGCAGCGTCAGAACCGTTAACGTTAATGCCCTCATAACACGCGCGCCAGAAAGCGTCGGGTGCGCTCATGACGCGGATTATTGAGCACCTGGGTGGTGCTCCCCTGCTCCACAATCCGGCCATCCACCATAAAGACCACGTTGTCCGCCACTTCTCGGGCAAAGCCAATCTCATGCGTCACAATCACCAGCGTAGTGCCGGAACGCGCCAGCTTTTTAATTACATCCAGCACTTCGCCCACCAGCTCCGGGTCCAGCGCCGAGGTCGGCTCATCGAACAGCATGACCCGTGGATTGAGCATCAGCGCACGCGCAATCGCGATGCGCTGCTGCTGCCCGCCCGACAGGTGACGCGGCCACGCATCGGCTTTATGCCGCAGGCCCACAATATCCAGCAGTTCGCCCGCACGCTGTATCGCTTCCGGTTTCGTTAACTGACGATGGGCAATCGGCGCTTCAATCAGGTTATCCAGCACGCTGAGGTGCGGGAAAAGATTGAAGTTCTGGAACACGTAGCCGACGTTGATGCGCTGGCGCAGAATCGCCTTCTCTTTCAGTTCATACAGCTTATTACCGCGCTGCTGATAGCCGATGTAGTCGCCATCAATCTGAATAAATCCTTCGTCGACCCGCTCCAGATGATTGATGGTACGCAGCAGCGTGGATTTACCGGAGCCGGACGGCCCGAGGATCACCGTGACCGATCCAGGCGCCAGCGACAGGGAAACATCATCCAGCGCCTTGTGTTTACCAAATCGTTTGCTGACACCGGTAATGCTTATGGCACCGGTAGTGTGTGAGGTGCGGTAATCAATGGCTTCGGACATGGCTGATCTCCTCGGTCGGATGAAGTGGCGTGACGCGGTTGCGCCATTGTCGCCAGCGCGATGGTTGCGGTTCACGGGTGACACTGCGAGCCATCCAGCGTTCAGCGTTGTACTGAATCACTGACAAGACGGTGGTGATAATCAGATACCAGGCGGCTCCCACCATCAGTAGCGGGATCACTTCCTGATTGCGGTTGTAGATCATCTGAATGGTGTAGAACAGTTCTGGCATCGCCAGCACATAAACCACTGACGTGCCTTTTGCCAGGCTAATGATCTCGTTGAATGCGGTGGGAATAATGGCGCGGAGCGCCTGCGGCAAAATGATGCGGAAAGTGCGGCGCGTGGCGGAGAGCCCCAGCGCAGACGCGGCCTCCACCTGACCGTGATCGACGCCGAGGATCCCGCCACGGATAATCTCCGCGCTGTAGGCCGCCTGCACCAGCGTCAGACCGATAACGGCTGCCTGAAACTGCCCCAGCACGTTAATCGTCTGATACGCCCCCCAGGAGAGGCCGGTAAATGGAATGCCGACAGACAGGGTGTCGTAGAGATAAGAGAAGTTATAAAGAATGATCAGCACCACAATCAGCGGCAGTGACCTGAACAGCCAGATATAACCCCACGCCAGCGTGCTCAGCAGCCACGATGAGGAGAGACGTGCCAGCGCCAGCAGACCACCCAGAAAAAGACTGAATATCGTACCCAGCAGCGTCAGCAGCAGCGTCTGACCCAGACCGTGCAGGATCACCGGATCAAAGAACCAGCGGGCAAACACGCTCCATTCCCAGCGGGGGTTAAAGGCTACCGACTGCACCACGCCTGCCAGAATAAACAGCGCAACGATAGCGCCTGCGGTGCGTGCCGGGTAGCGTGCCGGCACCACCTGCAGATGTTGATGTTTGCTCATCGTCACTCCTTAACTCGCTTCGGCGACGTTATAGACGCCGATCACTTTGATAAAACGCAATCGCCCGTCGTACGGCGGCTGGCCGTACCGCTCCAGATCGCCGCTAAGATCAAACTGTGGCTGATAACCGTGACCGGTATAGAGCCGCACCGCCTCCGGCTGACGGAAACCGGTGGTGAGGAACAGCCGCTGATAACCTGCCTGCAACGCACGCCGCTCCAGCTCCTGCAACACCACCAGCGCCAGCCCCTGACGGCGGAGATCGCTGCGGGTCCAGATACGTTTCAGCTCGGCGGTCTGCGGGTCATAGGGTTTATAAGCGCCCATCGCGATGATCTCGCCATCACGCTCCAGCACGATAAACAGCCCCTGCGGCGGCAGATACCATTCAGTCAGCTCCTGCTCTTTATGACGGGCAAAGTAGTCGCCGTAGCGCGCGGAATATTCACCGAACAAGCCGCCGAGAATCGGCTGCAGCTCGGGTGCGTCAGGCGACACTTCGCGAAAAGTAGATTCACTCATGGTCAGCTCCTTAATCGCCCAGCCCGGCGGGATTGATTTCAGAACGATCGATGTGCTCAACGCCCTCGCCCCAACGATTCAGCACCTTCTGATAGTCGCCATTGCCGATTGTGCCGTTCAGCGCGGTGCTGATC
>NZ_JBXUHX010000062.1:0-8585 GCF_058148845.1 Pantoea sp. RCC30.1
GGCCCACTTCGTCAAATGCCATGACCACCATCGCCGCGCCATAACGCCGGACCTGGCGCGCATGGTGGATAAAGGCCGCTTCACCCTCCTTCATCGAAATAGAGTTCACGATCCCTTTGCCCTGAATGCACTGTAGCCCTTTCTCAATCACTTCCCATTTCGAGGAGTCGATCATAATCGGCACACGGGCAATATCGGGTTCGCCCGCAATCAGATTCAGAAAGCGCACCATCGCCGCTTCGGCATCGAGCATGCCTTCATCCATGTTGATGTCGATGATCTGCGCGCCGCTCTGTACCTGCTGCAGCGCCACGTCCAGTGCTTCGTTGTATTTCTCTTCTTTGATCAGCCGTTTAAATTTTGCTGAGCCGGTGACGTTGGTGCGCTCACCAACGTTAACAAACAGGGATTCTGCGGTGATGTTCAGTGGCTCCAGACCGGAGAGGCGACAGGCTACCGGAATCGTCGGCAAGGGACGCGGCGCGACGCCTTCAACCGCCGCTACCATGGCCGCAATATGTTGCGGCGTGGTGCCACAGCAGCCGCCAATAATGTTCAGGAAGCCCGAAGTGGCCCATTCACCAATCTGCTCCGCCATCAGCTCCGCATCGAGATCGTATTCGCCAAACGCGTTCGGCAGACCGGCATTGGGATGGGCAGTGACGTAGCCTTCGGCGATACGCGACAGCTCCGCCACATACTGACGCAGCTCATCCGGCCCCAGCGCACAGTTCAGGCCAAAAGAGAGCGGTTCGGCGTGACGCAGGGAGTTGTAAAAAGCTTCCGTAGTCTGGCCAGAGAGCGTCCGGCCGGAAGCGTCGGTAATGGTGCCGGAGATCATCAGCGGCAGCGTCACACCCAGCGCTTCCATCTCGGTCTGCACCGCATAGATGGCCGCTTTAGCATTCAGCGTATCGAACACCGTTTCGATCATGATGAGGTCGGAACCGCCCTCCACCAGCGCGCGGGTCGATTCACGGTAGGCTTCCACCAGCTGATTGAAGGTGACGTTTCGGTAGGCGGGATCGTTGACGTCGGGTGAGATCGAGCAGGTGCGGTTGGTCGGGCCGAGTACACCCGCGACATAACGCGGACGATCCGGCGTTTTCGCCGTCCATGCATCGGCGCAGGCTCGCGCCAGCCGGGCCGCTTCGAAATTGATCTCCGCCGATAGACTTTCCATCTGGTAATCCGCCATCGCAATCGACGTGGCGTTGAAGGTGTTGGTTTCGAGAATATCCGCCCCTGCAGCCAGATAGGCGTCGTGGATCTCGCGGATCACGGCTGGTTTACTCAGCACCAGCAGATCGTTATTACCTTTAAGATCACAGGGCCAGTCAGCGAAACGGCTGCCACGATAATCCTCTTCCTCCAGCCGATAGCTCTGGATCATGGTGCCCATGCCGCCATCCAACACCATAATGCGTTGTGCGAGCTGCTGATGTAGCGCGTCGATTTTATTGCTCACTGTTGCCCCATTCACGTCAGTCTGCTGGCGGAAAAGTCCGTTTTTCATTCTGGCACAAGCTTGTCAGGCGACAAAGTAACCTCGATGGAGAGATTAACAGGCACTGCCTCACAGGTCTGACCAGAAAACCAGCATTTGCAAACCGCGCGATTAAAACGAAAATGATTTCCACAATATAAAAGGAGAAACAACGATGGCAACGCCCGTTCCCGTTAAGCGCGGTAAGAAACCCCGCGGCACCCCTGTCGCCGCACCCGCGGGCGGTCAGGTCCAGTCGCTGACGCGTGGTCTGACATTGCTGGAGCTGATTGCTGATTCACATGGCAGCGTGGCGCTGACCGAACTGGCGCAGCAGGCGGGTTTGCCTAACTCCACCACGCATCGCCTGCTCAGCACCATGCAGCAACAGGGTTTTGTCCGCCAGGTGGGCGATCTCGGACTGTGGACAATCGGCGCGCACGCTTTTGTGGTCGGCAGCAGTTTCCTGCAAAGCCGTAATCTGCTGGCGCTGGTTCACCCGGTGCTGCGAAGCCTGATGGAGCAGTCCGGTGAGACAGTGAATCTGGCGGTGCTGGATCTCGGTGACTACCAGGCGGTAATCATTGATCAGGTGCAATGTACCCAGCTGATGCGGATGTCCGCGCCGATTGGCGGCAAGCTGCCGATGCATGCGTCAGGCGCAGGCAAAGCGTTTCTGGCGCATCTGGGTGATGAACAGGTCACCGCCCTGCTGCATCAGAAAGGATTGCACTACTACACGCCGAAGACTCTGATGTCGCCGCAGAGCCTGAAAGAGAATCTGGCGCAGGTTCGCAAAGCGGGCTTTTCGCTGGATGATGAAGAGCATGCACTCGGATTACGCTGTGTCGCCGCGCCCATCTATGATGAACATGGCGAGGCGTTTGCCGCGCTCTCCATCTCCGGCCCCATCGCCCGCATGACAGACGATCGGATTACGGAGTTAGGTGCGCTGGTCATCCGGGAAGCGCGTCAGGTTACGCTGGCGTACAGCGGTCGTTAACAGCCCCTGCCGCGTAGCAGACGCTGAAACGCTGCGTCTGTCGCCAGGCGATCACCTCTTCCACATGACCCTGGGCGATGCGCTGCTGCTGCGCGCGCCACCAGCGGGCGTCGAATATCTCCGGATGCAGTTGCAGCAGCAAGGCGCCGGTCGCGGCTTCACTGCATAATGCATAGCGAAAGGTTTCCGGGAAGACATCGTCTGGCCCGACGCTGTACCACGGTTCGGCACTCAGTTCATCTTCCTCATAGCGCGCCGCTGGCACCTCCCGGAAGTTCAGCTCCTGCATCGGGCGAATCTCATCGTAATCGTAAAAAATCACCCGGCCATGGCGGGTTATGCCGAAGTTTTTAAACAGCATATCGCCAGGAAAGATATTGGCGGCCGCCAGCTGTCGGATGGCGTTGCCATACTCCTCAATAGCATGACGTCGCTCTCCTGCATTGGCCTGCGCCAGATAGAGATTAAGCGGCTGCATTCGGCGCTCCAGCCACAGATGATGAATGATAAGGCGATCGCCTTCGATGTGCAGCTTCTCTGCCACGCAGGCGTGGAGTTCCGCCAGCAGCGCCGGTGAGATGCGCGATAGCGGCAGCGCAAACTGCTCAAACGCCTGCGTATCCGCCATCCGTCCCACGCGATCGTGCTCTTTGACCTGTTGATAACAGGCGCGGACCTGCGCTTCCGTCACCTCTTTTTGCGGCGCGAAGCGATCCCTGATGACTTTGAATACCCAGTCAAAGCCCGGCAGCGTGAAGACCAGCATCACCATGCCGCGCACGCCAGGCGCGATCTCAAAGGCGGTATCACTCTCTGCCAGCGCCTGAAGATATTCACGATAGCTTTCGGTTTTACCGTGCTTCTGGCAGCCAATCGCCATATAGCGCTCAGCCAGCGTTTTTCCGGGCAGAATCGGTTGCAGCCAGGCGACCAGCGCCGCTGGCACCGGGGCATAAACCATGAAATAGGCGCGGGCAAAACCAAAGACAATACTGGCGTCATTCACATCGGTCAGGCAGGTATCGATCCACAGTTCGCCGCTTTCAGTGCGCTGTATCGGCAGCAGACACGGAAAAATGCCCTCCGGCAGATGCAGGCGCGCCACCAGCCAGGCGGTTTTGTTGCGATAGAAGAGTTCACTGTTGACCTCGAGCCAGCCCTGGCTCAGCCGGGGGAAATGTGACTCCAGGTGGCGGACAATCCAGCCGACATCGCGCCCCCGATGCTGCCACGGCAGTGTCAGAGGTAAATCTCCAAGCACCTGCTCCACCAATGCCCGCCAGCCCCGCTCCGGCTGATAACGACGTGATAAGGGCCGCAAAGGTGTGACCGGTGCGGTCAGGGACTGAGAGCTGATAATAAACAGCCGGTCCGGCTGCAGGTCGGCATGTCCATGTAACCGACAGTAGACGGAGTTAAAGAAGCTTTCGGCAATCTCATGCCGTGGATAGCCGGGCAGCAGGCTTTGATAGTGATCCTTGACCCGTAGCCAAAAAATCTCATCCCAGTTGGCCGCGCCGTTCAGCACCCGCAGCTGATCGGCAACCAGACTGACGTGATGATCATAGAGATGAATGCGGGCCTTCATGGCATGCTGCACTGCCTGCCATTCCGCCTGCTCAAAACGCTGCTGCGCCCCGGCGGTAATATCCAGAAAACGGCCATACTGAGCATCAAAACCCTGCAGGATAGTGCAGGCGATCAAGGATTCGCGTGGCGGCATAGTCAGCTCCGGTCAATGCCCGCCCGCATGGTGCGGGCGGGGAATCCGTCAGAGGAGAAGCGTCAGAACTGGTGCTCTTCGGTCGAACCAGTGAGCGCGGTGACCGAGGACTTACCGCCCTGAATGATGTTGGTCACCTGATCGAAATAGCCGGTGCCGACTTCCTGCTGATGTGATGAGAAGCTGTAACCGCGATCGCGGGCAGCGAACTCAGGCTGCTGAACCTTTTCCACGTAGTGACGCATCCCTTCTCCCTGGGCATAGGCATGGGCCAGATCGAACATGTTGAACCACATGCTGTGGATGCCCGCCAGCGTGATGAACTGGAAGCGATATCCCATGTCGCTGAGCGCCTGCTGAAATTTTGCGATGGTGTGATCGTCGAGGTTCTTCTTCCAGTTGAACGACGGTGAACAGTTGTAGGCCAGCAGCTTGCCGGGGAAGCGCGCATGAATAGCATCCGCAAAGCGCTGCGCCATCGCAAGATCCGGCGTCGAGGTTTCACACCACAGGATGTCAGCATAAGGTGCATAGGCCAGTCCGCGGCTGATGGCCTGTTCAATACCGGCATGGGTGCGGAAGAATCCTTCTGCCGTCCGGTCGCCACGGATAAAGGGACGATCGTATTCATCGCAGTCTGAGGTAATCAGGTCAGCGGCGTCGGCATCAGTGCGGGCCAGCAGTACGGTTGGCACACCCATCACATCGGCAGCCAGCCTTGCCGCCACCAGTTTCTGAATAGCTTCCTGAGTCGGTACCAGCACTTTGCCGCCCATGTGACCGCATTTTTTTACCGCCGCCAGCTGATCTTCGAAGTGGACCGCCGCCGCGCCCGCCTGAATCATCGCCTTCATCAGCTCATACGCATTCAGCACGCCGCCAAAACCCGCTTCCGCATCAGCAACAATCGGCAGAAAGAAATCGGTATGCCGGCTGTCACCCTTTTCAATGCCGCTGGACCACTGAATCTGGTCGGCGCGCTGGAAGGTCTGATTAATGCGGGTCACCACTTCCGGCACCGAATTCACCGGGTAGAGCGACTGATCGGGATACATCTGCCCTGCCACGTTGGCATCTGCAGCCACCTGCCAGCCAGAGAGGTAGATTGCTTCGATGCCCGCTTTGGCCTGTTGCAATGCTTGTCCACCACTCAGCGCACCCAGGCTATTGATATACCCTTTCTTCGCCTCGCCATTCAGCAACGCCCATAACTTTTCCGCGCCGCGCTCTGCCAGCGTACAGGCAGGCAGGACCGAGCCGCGCAGATTGACGACTTCTGCTGCGCTGTAAGGGCGGGTAATGCCCTCCCAGCGTGCGGTCTGCCAGAGTTGTTCCAGTTGATCGATCTGTTGAGTACGTGTCATGGCAATAGCTCCTCTGTTCAGGGGATCAGGCGGTAGCCTGGCAGGGTAAGAAAGGAAACCAGCTCGCGTTCGGTGGTGATCTGCGCCATCAGCTGTGCCGCGTCGTCATAGCGACCGGCGCTGAATTGGGTTTCGCCCAGCGCGTTTTGCAGCAGATGCAGCTCTTCGTTCAGCCAGCGCAGAAACAGTTCGGCCGTGACCTGCTGGCCACTGTTCAGCACTTGCTGATGACGAATCCATTGCCAGATTGAGGTGCGTGCGATCTCTGCAGTGGCGGCATCCTCCATCAGCCCGTCAATCGGCACACAGCCGTTACCACTGATCCAGGCTTCAAGGTATTGCAGCGCAACGCGGATGTTGGCACGCATTCCCGCTTCGGTACGCTCCCCCTGACAGGGCGCGAGTAATTGCTCCGCCGTGATCGGGGCATCCTCTTCCCGCATGACATGCAGTTGGTTAGGCCGGTCACCCAGCGCGGCATTGAAGACCGCCATTGCGGTATCTGCCAGGCCCGGATGCGCAATCCAGGTGCCGTCATGCCCATTGCCCGCCTCCCGCTGCTTATCCTCCGTCACGCGCTGCAACACCCAGGCATTGCGCGTCGGATCTTTAGCAGGGATCAGGGCTGACATTCCGCCCATCGCGAATGCTCCCCTGCGATGACAGGTTTTAATCAGCAGGCGCGAGTAAGCATCCAGGAACGGCTGAGACATGGTGACGGACTGACGATCCGGCAGTACGCGATCCGCATGCTGTTTCAGGGTTTTGATGTAGCTAAAAATGTAATCCCAGCGGCCGCAGTTGAGGCCAACGATGTGATCGCGCAGATTCCACAGGATCTCATCCATCTGAAACACGGCGGGTAAGGTCTCGATCAGGACAGTGGCTTTGATCGTGCCACGCGGCAGATCGAACTGATCCTCGCTGAAGCTGAAGATCTCACGCCACCAGGCGATCTCCTGCCAGCTCTCGGTTTTCGGCAGATAGAAGTAGGGCCCGCTACCTTTGGCCAGTAATGGCCGGACGTTGTGGAAGAAATAGAGCGCAAAATCAAACAGTCCGCCTGGAATGGTCTTACCCTGCCAGCTGACATGTTTTTCTGACAGATGCAGGCCGCGCACCCGACACATCAGCACCGCAGGCGCCGCGCCGAGCTGATAAATTTTGCCTTTGTCGCTGGTATAACTCAGGGTGCCCTGTACTGCTTCGCGTAGCGTCAGCTGCCCTTCAATCAACTTTGACCACTCCGGAGACAGTGAATCCTCAAAGTCGGCCATAAAGACTTTAACGTTTGAGTTCAGGGCGTTAATCACCATTTTCCGGTCGGGTGGGCCGGTGATCTCGACCCGACGATCCTTTAAATCTTCCGGAATGGATTGAATGCGCCACTCGCTAGCTCTTATGGAAGCGGTTTCCATATCGAAGTCTGGCAGATAGCCCTGATCATATCGTTGCTGACGCTGCTGGCGAGCCGATAGCAGTCCTTCGCGTTGCGGTGCAAAGCGTGCAACAAGAGCCTCCAGAAAAGAAATAGCTTCGGGCGTTAACAGCTGCTGTTTGGCATGGCTAAAGGGCTGACTGAAATTCAGGGTATGGCTGATCACTGAGTCTGTCATGCTGGCGTTCTCCTGTATTCAAAGGATCGAATGCAGCGGATCCATACGGTGTTTGTTTTGTGAGCTACAGGATCAGAGCATAATCATTTATTTTTCTAAATCAAAAACTATTTCCATTTTTGTAATTTAACCTATCTATCCTAATGTTTTATATGTAATTAAATTTTTATTTATTAAAGGAACAACTTTCACTGCTGTTTTAAACGCAAAAAAAACCGTGTTGCCATCGGCTAACACGGTTCAGTTGATCTTCGGGCGGGACTATTCCAGCGTCGGATTCATGCGGCGCAGATCGAACGGCGTAATCTGGTAAACGTAGTAGTTGAGCCAGTTGGAGAACAGCAGATTGCCATGACTACGCCAGGTAGCGCGCGGTGGCAGGACCGGATTGTCCTGGGGGAAATAGTTATACGGGACTTCCGGATTTACTCCGGCTTCATAATCGCGATGATACTCACCAGACAACGTCAGCGCGTCATACTCCGGATGGCCAGTAACAAACACCAGGCGTTTGTCTTTACTCGCCATCAGATAGGCACCGGTTTGTTCCGATTCAGCAAACAGCTCAAGATCGGTGTAATCCGTGATCAGTTGAGTAGGAAAATCAGCATAGCGTGAGTGTGGCGCAAGGAAATTATCATCAAAACCCCGGGTCAGTAACGCATGAGGATGCAGTATCTGGTGCTCATAGACGCCAGACAGTTTGTTATGTCGGGTTTGCTTGGGAATGCCATACAAAATATTAAGCGCAGCCTGCACTGCCCAGCAGACAAACAGAGTTGAGGTGACGTGCTCATTTGCCCAGTGCAGAACGCGCTGAATCTGGGGCCAGTAGGCCACATCATTAAAATCGACCAGCCCGAGTGGTGCACCTGTCACGATTAAGCCGTCATAGTTGTCGTGCTGGATATCTTCAAAATTGCAGTAGAAGTTGTTGAGGTGCTCAGTAGGCGTATTGCGTGATTCGCGGCTGTCGATGCGCAGCAGCTGAATATCGATCTGTAAGGGCGAGTTGGAAAGCAGACGCAGAAACTGATTCTCTGTTTCGATCTTTTTCGGCATCAGATTCAGTATGAGCACTTTAAGCGGTCGGATCTCCTGAACACTGGCACGCGACGATGTCATGACAAAGACATTTTCGTCACGTAAAAAATTCACTGCCGGTAATTCGTCGGGAACCCTGATTGGCATAACCTGCTCACCTCTCGCAACCATATAAACGTTTAGACATCTGGATGCCCAACATTAGCGTGATCGTTGTGAGATGTCGAGGTTTCATGCAGAAAATGAAAATGTTTCAGCTTAAAGTGGCATATTGCAGACGTAAAAAAGCCCCGCACTTCCGTGCGGGGCTTCTTCACTTATATAATGCCTGGCAGTTCCCTACTCTCGC
>NZ_JBXUHX010000063.1:0-8462 GCF_058148845.1 Pantoea sp. RCC30.1
GGCGCTGGGCCGGGTCGGATTGCCGGATGATATCGGCGACGCCATCAGTGCGATCCTCAGTGACGAAACGGGCTGGATCACCGCGCAGCGGATTGAGGCTTCAGGCGGGCAGGGAATTTAACCACGGTCGGCGTCGCGTAAAACACGACGCCGCCGCCTTTCACAGCGTAATGGTGCCGTCGATGACGGTAACCGTATTGCCGCCAATCCAGATGGTCTCACCGGCGAAAGATACATTCACCCGGCCTGCACGCTGCAGGGCTGTACCCTGACGAACGCGATAGGAGGTGGTATGGCCTGCGGCTGCGAAGTAACGCGCCAGACAGGCATTGGCGCTGCCGGTCACCGGATCTTCGGTCAGGCTGCCATTCTCTACCAACAGGCCACGCACTTCATACTGTTCGTTTTCACCTTCTGGCAACCGGCCAAACGGCATCACCCCCGAAACACCCGCATGCTTAATCAGACGCTGCAAATCGCTGACGTTGGGCTGAAGCGCCAGCACGGCTTCGGCGCTGACCATCGGCACCAGCAGCCAGCGAATCCCCATATCCACCACGGTCGGGCTTTGTGTCAGATCGAACGCATCGCTGTTGAAGGCGTTCCCCATCAGCGCATCCTGCCACGGCATCAGGGTGGCAGCAGGCGCAGCAAATGCCAGGCCCGCCTCATTATTCTTTACCGTCACATTACCGACGCCGCACTCCTGCACAATTTCACCCGGCGTACGTGTCGGCCAGCCTGCCTCCAGCAGCGCGTGCGCGGTGCCCAGCGTCGGATGACCGGCAAACGGCAATTCGCCTTCCACGGTAAAAATACGCACCCGATAGTCCGCCTCTTCATGCTGTGGTGGCAGCACGAACGTGGTTTCCGACAGGTTAGTCCAGCGGGCAATCGCCGCCAGCTGACTGTCGCTTAACCCCTGAGCATCCATAATCACCGCCAGCGGATTGCCATTAAAGGCGGATGAGGTAAACACATCGACTTGCTTAAACGCGACCTTCATTGTGACTCCTTGCTCTGGGTTAGTGTGGCCTTTTCTCTGCCGGATGATTGCTTATAACAGCTAACAGCGTTATCAATAAGTTAAAGATTTTACCGGAGACTATGAATGCTAACGATCCTGGGACGCGCCTCCTCAATCAACGTGCGCAAAGTATTATGGCTGTGTGACGAGCTTGACCTTGATTTTGAGCGCGAGGAGTGGGGCGACGGCTTCCGCTCAACCCACCTGCCTGAATTCATGGCACTTAACCCAAATGCGATGGTGCCGGTTCTGAAAGATGATGACTTTGTGTTGTGGGAATCCAATTCCATTCTGCGCTATCTGGCGAACGCCTATGGCGGCGAGTGGCTCTATCCTCATGATCCGCAAACGCGCGCGCCTGTCGATCAGTGGATAGACTGGCAAGCCACTGAACTCAACACCTCATGGCGCTATGCATTTATGTCGCTGGTGCGAAACTCCCCGGCTCATCAGGATCCGCGTCTGCTGGCCGCGGCCAGCAAAGGCTGGGCGCACACCATGAGCATTCTCAATCAGCAGCTGGAAAAAACGGGTCGCTACGTTGCCGGACGTAATTTCACGCTGGCAGACATTCCGATTGGTCTGGCGGTGAACCGCTGGTTTGAAACGCCGCTCGAACACCCTGACTATCCGGCGGTGCGTAATTATTACGAGCGCCTGACTGAACGTCGCGGCTATACCGTCTGGGGCCGTAACGGCACACCCTGAGCCTCGCTGCACGGCACGCCCGCCAGTTCACAGGCAATTTCCCCGGCGCGCTGAATCGCCCGGGTGTAGCGCGCATCAAACGGATAGCAGCAGGAGAGACGCAGCGCATGGTTGTAACGCTCACTCAGCGAGTAGAGTGCGCCAGGCGTGACGCAAATCTGCTCCTGCAGCAGCCGATCAAACATCTCGGTGGTATTCACGCCGCCCGGTAGTTCGACCCAGAAAACGAAGCCACCGCGTGGCAGCGTTGCGCGCGTGCCTTCCGGGAAGTAGCGGGCGATCAGACCTCGCGCCTCATCCAGATTAGCCGCGTAGCGACGGCGCAACGTGCGCAGATGGTGGTCGTAACCGCCGGAAGCAAGAAACTCCGCCAGCGTTTCGGAGAGCAGGGCGGATTCGGCCATCGAGGAGACCGCTTTCAGTCGGGCGATCGCATCATGAAAACGACCGGCGGCAGTCCAGCCAATACGGAAGTCGGGTGCCACGGTTTTGGTGAAGCTGGTGCAGTAAATCACCCAGCCATCGCGATCAAAGGCTTTCACGGCGGGTGAGAGCGGCCAGTCGAACTGCAATTCGTCATACAGCCCATCTTCTATCAGCGGAACGTGGTAAGTATTCACTAACTTTGCCAGCCGCTTCTTATTCTCCAGCGACATGCCGCAGCCCAGCGGGTTCTGCGCGCTCGGCATCGCAATCAGAGCCTTGATACGCTGCTCCTGCAGCAGCATCTCCAGCGCATCCAGTGACAGCCCATGCTGCGGATCGGTGGGAATTTCCAGCGCCTTCAGGCCGAGCGAGGCCAGCAGTGGAAAGAGGAAAAAATAGGTCGGCGACTCCAGTCCGACGCAGTCGCCGGGCTGCGTGACGGCGCGAAGCGCCAGCTGAAGCGCCTCCATGCAGCCATGGGTCAGGGTGATCTCATCGGCGGTGAGGGTCTGGCCGGCGTGCAAAGCCCGTCGCGCTATCTCCTCCCGTAAGCGCTCACTACCGGGCGGAAGCGCATAGCGTCCGATCATGTTGGGATGACGGCGCAACAATGAGGCGGTAATCCGGGCGATGCGCGCCGCCGGAAACAGCTCGCTGTCCTGCGGACAGGCCAGCGAGATATTGGTGTAGTCGGGATGATTCTGCGCCGCAAACACTTTATCGATCAGGTCGAGCTTTCCGCTGCTCGGATCGCGCACACGCGCCTTATGCTGGCCGTGACGGGTGACGGCAGGTAACACGCCGCGCACGTAATAGCCTGACTGGGGACGCGCCTCTATCAGCCCGCGATCTTCCAGCATCTGCCAGGCATTCAGCACCGTATTGACGCTGACCTGATGTGACTGGGCAACACGGCGGATTGCTGGCAGGCGTTTGCCGGGTTTCAGCGTGCCCTGGTGGATGGCTTCAGCGAAGCTGTCTGCCAGCTGCTGATAGAGCGGCTGATCGGAAGTGGGAGCAAGGGACACAGTAGCCTCCGGATTGGATGGGTACAATTGCTGTTAACAATAACTGTAACCATAACAATAGTGATTTTGTGTCACTGTTACCATCTCTTTCCCCGCCGTAGCATAGAACTCTGTCCACTTTCAGGAGAGCCACCATGCTCGATCCCTCTTTCTTCAGCTACGTTACCGTGATGTCGATTACGCCAGGCCCGAATAACCTGTTGCTGGCGACCTCCGGGGTCAATTTTGGAATGCGACGCACCCTGCCAATGGTGTTCGGCATTCTGGTGGGCTGTGCGCTACAGACGGTGATTGCCGGGATGGCGCTGGAGGTATTGCTGCACTGGATGGCGGCGATTCGCCTGCCGCTGACGCTGGCAGGCTGTGCCTATCTGTTGTGGCTGTCGTGGAAGATTTTCCGTGCGGCAGCACCTGAAGTGCGCAGCAAGCCGCAACCCATGACGCTGCTGGGCGGTGCCTGCTTCCAGGCAATCAATCCCAAGGCCTGGCTGATGGCCACCAACGTCGCGCTGCTCTATAGCGCCAGCAGCGGCGTCCTGACGGTGATGATCGGCTTTATGCTGCTGAACCTGCCCTGCATTCTGATCTGGGCTGCGCTGGGCGATCGCCTGCGCAGCCATCTGCAAATTGCCTGGAAGCGTCAGTTATTTAACAGCCTGATGGCACTGTCGCTGGTAGCGACCACCGTCTGGATGCTGACCGACGCCTTGCTGGCCGCTTAATCGGGTGCACCTGGTGCTGTTGCCGATGGCCACTTCCAGTTCTGCACCTCCGGCACATCTTCACCATGTTCACGCACATAGCGATGATGTTCAGCGATGCGTTCCTGCAGATCGTCCAGCAGCTCAGGATGCGCATCGGCCAGACCCGGCACGCGCAGAATCGCCTCCTGCGCCAGATGATAGCGGTCAAGCTCGTTCAGCACCGTCATATCAAATGGCGTGGTGGTGGTTCCCTCTTCATTAAAGCCGCGTACATGGAAGTTGCGGTGGTTGGTGCGCGAATAGGTCAGGCGATGTATCAGCGTCGGATAGCCATGGAAGGCGAAGATCACCGGTTTATCCTGGGTAAACAGCGCATCGAATTCTGCATCAGATTTGCCGTGCGGATGCTGATCCTGCGGCTGCAGCGCCAGCAGATCGACCACGTTCACCACGCGGATACGCAGTTCGGGCAGCATACCGCGCAGCAGATCCACCGCCGCCATCGTCTCCATAGTAGGGACATCACCGGCACAGGCCATCACCACATCCGGCTGTTCATGTTCCGGCGTGGTGCCCGCCCAGCGCCACTCGCCCATACCCGCTTCACAATGGGTCACCGCACTGGCCATATCCAGCCACTGCGGCGCAGGCTGTTTGCCCGCCACAATCACATTGATGCGGTCCCAGGTGCGCAGGCAGTGATCGCCAACCCACAGCAGCGTATTGGCATCGGGCGGCAGATAGATGCGCACGATGTCTGCTTTCTTGTTGGCGACATGATCGATAAAGCCCGGATCCTGATGGCTGTAGCCATTGTGGTCCTGACGCCAGACGTGTGAAGAGAGCAGATAATTCAGCGACGAAATCGGTTTACGCCAGCCCAGTTTGCGCGAGACTTTCAGCCACTTGGCGTGCTGGTTAAACATCGAATCGACAATGTGGATAAAAGCTTCATAGCAGTTGAACAGTCCGTGGCGACCGGTCAGCAGATAGCCTTCAAGCCAGCCCTGACATTGATGCTCACTGAGGATTTCCATCACCCGGCCATCTCGCGCCAGCTGCTCATCGTACGGCTCGATTCGTTCCAGCCAGGTGCGGCTGGTCACGTCAAAGACCGGTGTCAGGCGGTTAGAGGCGGTTTCATCCGGGCCGAACAGGCGGAAATTATCGCCGTTTCGCTGGAACAGCACGCTGAGGTAGCGGCCCAGATGCTCAGTAGCCTGCGCCATCTGTGCGCCTGGCTCGCTGACATCGCAGGCAAACTCCGCAATGCTGGGTGCATCCAGCTCACGGCGCAGCAGGCCGCCATTGGCATAAGGTGAAGCGCCCATGCGTTTATCGCCTTCCGGTGCCAGCGCCTGCAGTTCCGGCTTCAGGCGACCCTGTTCATCAAACAGGTCGTCGGGCTGATAGCTGCGCATCCACGTCTCAAGGATCTGGCGATGACCCTCATCTTCACGACAGGCCGCGACCGGCACCTGATGCGCTCGCCAGAAGTCCTCCACTTTCTTGCCGTCGACCGTTTCAGGGCCGGTCCAGCCTTTGGGGCTACGCAGGATAATCATCGGCCAGCGCGGCACGTCGGTGCTGGCGTTGCCGCTGCGCGCCTCACGCTGAGACTCAGCGATCTTACTGAAGGCGTTATCCAGTGCCTCTGCCATCAGCGGATGCATTTTTTCCGGCTCATGCCCGCAGACGAATATCGGCTCATAGCCATAGCCGCTGAATAGCTGGTGCAGATCCTCATCGCTGCTGCGACCCAGTAGCGTCGGGTTAGCAATCTTGTAGCCGTTAAGATGCAGAATCGGCAGCACCGCGCCGTCACGTTCAGGATTGAGGAATTTGATGCCGTGCCAGCTGGAGGCCAGCGGCCCGGTCTCCGCTTCGCCGTCGCCAATCACGCACGGCACCACCAGATCGGGATTATCGAAGGCCGCACCAAAGGCATGAGAGAGCGAATAGCCCAGTTCTCCACCTTCATTAATCGAGCCCGGCGTTTCCGGTGCCGCATGGCTGGGAATGCCGCCAGGAAAGGAGAACTGTTTAAACAAGCGCTGCATGCCCGCCGCATCCTGAGAGATGTGAGGATAAATTTCGCTGTAGCTGCCCTCCAGCCAGGTATTCGCCACCATGCCGGGGCCGCCATGGCCTGGCCCGCAGATATAGATCATATCCAGGTTCTGTTTGCGGATAACACGGTTGAGGTGGGCGTAGATAAAATTCAGTCCGGGCGTAGTGCCCCAGTGACCCAGCAGACGCGGTTTGATGTGTTCTGGCTTGAGTGGCTCGCGCAACAGCGGGTTATCCATCAGATAAATCTGTCCAACGGAGAGGTAGTTCGCTGCCCGCCAGTAGCGGTCGAGCAGGGTAAATTCGGGTGACGCAGGGGAGTAAGACATGCGGGTTCCTCCTGATCGTTCAGCTAAAAGATGCCTTAACCCTAATAGAGAATCCCCGGTACGACCAGGCAACCGCCCAATAAAAAAGGCCCCGCAGTGCGGAGCCTCTCTTTATCAGCGGCGCTGAATTACTTGCCGACGACGAACGCGGTTTCCCGTCCTTCATCATTAGCCGCCATTGGTGTGACCGGCGAGTAGTCGAGCTGCAGGATACGGCTGGTTTCGGCTAACACTTTCTCTGTCAGCGCCACGTCACCATTTAGCTTACGACCCCAGGAGGGAACCACCGCACGGATTTTGTTCTGCCATTCCGGCGAAGCCATCTGCTCAGGACAGACCTTGTGCAGTAGCTCCAGCATGATTGGTGCCGCCGTAGACGCGCCTGGCGACGCCCCCAGCAGAGCTGAAATCGTACCATCCTGTGAAGCGACCACTTCGGTGCCCAGACGTAATACTGCGCCCTCTTTCTCATCTTTCTTGATAATCTGCACACGCTGACCAGCAGTGACAAGGCGCCAGTCCTCCTGCTTCGCCTGCGGCACATAAGCACGAAGCGCATCCATCCGGTCACGATCGCTTTGCAGCACCTGATCCATCAGGTATTTCACCAGATCAAAACTTTTCAGTCCCACTTTCACCATCGGCAGCATATTGCTGCTGTTCAGCGAGGTGAACATATCCATCAGCGAACCCTGCTTCAGGAACTTAGTCGAGAAGGTGGCGAACGGGCCAAACAGCAGCACCTGCTTGCCATCCAGCACGCGGGTGTCAACGTGCGGCACGGACATCGGCGGTGCACCGACGCTGGCTTTGCCGTAGACCTTGGCCATGTGCTGCGCGACGACCTGCGGGTTCTCCGTGACCAGGAACGAACCGCCCACCGGGAAACCGGCGTAACCGTTGGCTTCCGGGATACCGGCCTTCTGCAGCAGCGGTAACGCCGCACCACCAGCACCGATAAATATTTTGCCTGCGGTCAGCGTGCGACGTATGCCGCTGTTCAGACACTGCAGCGTCACCTGCCAGCGACCATCGGCCAGCTGCTTCAGCTCACGCACTTCCTGACGCAGACGCAGCTGAAAATTCTCTTTCTTCTCTGACGCGGCGATCAGCTGACGGGTGATTTCACCGAAGTTCACATCGGTGCCCATCTCTGTCCAGGTCGCGGCCACTTTCTGGCGGCGGTCACGGCCATTCATTACCAGCGGGATCCAGCGGGCAATCTGCTGCGGATCTTCGGAGTAGGCCATGCCACGGAACAGGGTGCTTTTTTGCAGTGCCTGGAAGCGCTTGCGCAGGAAGTCGACGTTGTCATCACCCCAGACAAAGCTCATGTGCGGCGTACTGTGAATAAAGCTTTTAGGATTGCGCAGGTTGCCTTTCTGGACCTGATAAGCCCAGAACTGGCGGGAAATCTGGAACGATTCATTGATCGTTACCGCTTTGGAGATGTCGATGCTGCCATCCGCCTGTTGAGGCGTATAGTTCAGCTCCGCCAGCGCCGCATGACCGGTGCCCGCGTTATTCCAGCCGTTAGATGACTCTTCGGCCACGCTATCAAGCCGCTCCACCATTTCGATGGACCAGTCTGGCTCTAAGTCCTGCAGCCATGCACCGAGGGTAGCGCTCATCACACCAGCACCAATCAGCAGCACATCAACGTCTTTGCGCTCCTGCGCGGTAGTAGTGGTGTCCTTTGCCATGGCACTCATCGCGAGCGCAAGGTTTACAGCTGAATTGCTCATGAGGCGACATCTCCTCTTCTGTTGACCTGAAGCCCAACAGTTTCGCAGGCGAAATAGTCACGCTTCTTACGAGCGCGTTGCGCTATTTCTCAAAGGTTAAGTCTCAGGTATAGGGTTAAAGCGGTGATAACGCGTTAACTGAACGTTATGCTTAGTCATCTGAATATAACATTCTCGCATCTGAATTAAACATTAGTTTATTTTTTAAATGCAGAAATGATTCAGCATAAGAATTAATCATCACGGCCGGTGGCGTATTAGCGGTTTTTTTGAGTTAAGTCAGTGAGTTAACTGAAAGGCTATGTTGCGGAAAAGCCCCATGCTGGTGCAGTACCTGAAAGGATGTGGACAGTTCGGAATTATTTAATTAGCTGAAATTTAGCGATTTATTATGCAGTAAGGAATAACAGGAATCGGGGTAAGAG
>NZ_JBXUHX010000064.1:0-8314 GCF_058148845.1 Pantoea sp. RCC30.1
GAGCAGGTGCTGGCGGCAGCCGGGAAAACCGCACCGGGATTACTCTCCGCCGTCAGTTCCGCGTCGGCGATGTGGGTCGCCAATGCGGCCACGGTTTCGCCGTCCGCAGACAGCCTGGATGGCCGGGTTCACCTGACGGTGGCGAACCTGAACAACAAATTTCACCGGGCGATGGAAGCGCCAGAAACCGCGTGGCTGCTGCGTTCCATCTTCCGCGACGATCGCCATTTTGCCGTACACGATGCGCTGCCGCAGGTGGCGATGTTTGGTGATGAAGGGGCAGCTAACCACAACCGTCTCGGCGGGGCCTATGGCGAGCGTGGCGTGCAGCTGTTTGTCTATGGTCGCGACAGCAGCCATGAGGGCAAAGCGCCGCAGCGCTATCCGGCGCGGCAGACCCGAGAAGCAAGCGAGGCGGTTGCTCGTCTGCATCAGCTCTCACCCGAAAGCGTACTGTTTGCCCAGCAGAACCCTGCGGTGATCGATCAGGGCGTGTTTCATAACGATGTGATTGCGGTCAGCAACCAGCAGATGCTGTTCTGTCATCAGCACGCCTTCGTCGATCAGCCTGAACTGCTGGCGCAGCTTCGGGCGCGCATTCCCGGTTTTGTAGCACTGGAAGTGCCGGCAGATCGGGTCTCGGTGAAAGATGCGGTTGAGACCTATCTGTTTAACAGCCAGCTGCTGAGCCGTCCCGACGGCACGATGATGCTGGTGCTGCCGGAAGAGTCACGTCAGCATCCGGGTGTCTGGCGTTTCCTGTGCGAACAGGTCGAGGGTGACTCACCACTGAAAGCCCTGAAGGTGTTTGATCTGCGCGAAAGCATGTATAACGGAGGTGGCCCAGCCTGCCTGCGTTTGCGGGTAGTGCTGACGCCAGAGGAGCAGCAGGCAGTGAATCCGGCGGTGCTGATGAACGATAAGCTCTTCAACACACTGAATAGCTGGGTTGACCGTCATTACCGCGATCGCCTGACGCAGGCCGATCTGGTCGACCCGCAGTTGCTGCGTGAGGGACGCGAGGCGCTGGATGAACTGACGAAGCTGCTAGACTTAGGAAATGTATACGCATTTCAGCAGTGAAGCAGGGGGCAGCACAGTCTGCCGTCTGCTCAGGGCGCAAAGGAGGAATGATGCAGGACTTTTTACAGCAAACGCTTTCCGGCGAGGTGCCGCATAAGCGTAGTGGTGAAACGGCGCATCTTCGCTGGCAGTGGTTGTATCACGGCATACTGTTGATGGAGCCGACAGTGCCGGTTAAACAGGCGCTGGTGCTCTCTGCCGGGATCCATGGCAATGAAACGGCCCCGGTGGAAATCATGAATCAGCTGGTTAATCCGCTCCTGCGCGGCGAAAAGCCGTTACAGCAGCGCATGCTGGTGATTTTGGGCAATCCCTCAGCGCTGCGCGCCGGTAAGCGCTTTGTGCGTTATGACATTAACCGGCTTTTTGGCGGACGCTGGCAGCATATTGATGATGGCGATGAGGCCCGCCGCGTGCTGCGTCTGGAGCAGGCGCTGGAGACCTTCTGGCAGTTGGGCGAGTGCGATGAGACGCGCTGGCATCTCGACATGCATACCGCTATTCGCGGCTCTTATCATCCTCGGTTCGGCGTGATGCCGCATAACGAGCGCCCCTGGCCGCCTGCGTTTCTTGACTGGCTGGCCGCTGCCGGGCTGGAAGCGCTGGTGTTCCATCGCGCGCCGGGCGGCACCTTCACCCACTTCAGCTGCGAGCACTTCGGTGCGGCCAGCTGTACCCTTGAACTGGGCAAAGCGCTGCCGTTTGGCGAGAACGATCTCAGCCAGTTCAGCGCGGCGCAGCAGGCACTGGCTTCTTTACTCTACGGCGAAGCGATGCCTGCGGCGACGGTGAAACCACGTCACTATCGGGTTGCGCAGCAGATCACCCGACTGAGTGAGCACTTCACGTTGAACATGTCGCCGGAAACGCTGAACTTTACCGCGTTTCCACAGGGGGCGTTGCTGGCGGAAGATGGTGACACACGCTATTACGTGCAGCAGGCGCGGGAATATGTGCTGTTCCCCAATCCCAACGTGGCCGCCGGGCTGCGTGCCGGACTGATGCTGATTGAAGAGGGTGAACAGACCCAGGCGCTGCCGGTCTGATGCCTGATCTCACCGGCGCAGGCCATCGGCGCTAAAAAATCGACAGGAAAAGCGGGAGATCGCCTTCCGCTTTCCTGTCGTAACCATTACAATCCTCCATGATTTCTGCCAAATTCGCTTTAAATTCATAAACTTTTTCAATTCCTCACGCCTTTCTTCTTATTCTCTTCATGATTGCCCGTTTTTTATCTTTTATGCTTTCACGGCTTTACTCAGGCTCTGAGTAGTTGACGTTCAGCGTCGTATGCTTGTTTCCGAAGACGCGACAGAGTGCTGTCGTCATTATCATGAATCATAAGGACACTATTATGCGCAAACTGACTTCCCTTTTACTGGCTTCTTCGCTGGCGTTTGGTGCAGCCAGCGCCGTCCATGCAGCAGCAGATAACCTGACTCCACCGCCAGCGGGCAGCGAAAAGGCGATGCACAAACCGCCAATGCGCCACGGCATGGAAATGATGTTTAAAGGTCTGAACCTGACCGAAGCGCAGAAAACTCAGATGCGCGACATCATGAAAGAGAGCCACAAAGATATGAAACGTCCGTCACTGGACGAGCGTCGTGCGGCTCACGACATTATTGCGTCTGACAGCTTCGACCAGAGCAAAGCAGAAGCGCAGGCAGAGAAGATGTCCGCCAATGCGAAAGAGCATGCGCTGAAGATGCTGGAAACCCAGAACAAACTCTATAACGTGCTGACGCCAGAGCAGAAGAAACAGTACAACGCGAACTTTGAAAAGCGTCTGACTGAGAAAGGCCCGCACGAGGGCAAAATGGCGCCGTCAGCAGAACCGGCTGAATAATATTCGTTAAGCTAACGGTCTGAGACCGCCGACGCTGTCCACTGAAAGTGAGTGGGCAGCGTCGGCGGTTTTTTTATAGCGGAAGAATAGGGTAGGCACCCGACAGAATCGGGCGGCAGAGGATTTTATAGCCGTCGTGATCAAAACCGCCTTTGGGCCGCTGCAGTTTTCTGGCCTCATCCATGCTGCTCACCGAACCGAGATAGAACCAGTGGTCGATGACATGAATCTGCGTCATCTCTTTGCCTTCCTCCACCAGACCTACGGCACCCTGCCACGGCCAGCAGAAGACCCGCACGTTTTCCAGTGCTTCCAGCAGTCGATCCTGATGATCGCTGACCGGCTCTTTACCGCAACAGGCTCCGGCGCAGCGACGCAGAGCCGAGCGGAAGCAGCCGCGCCCCGCACTCAGCGCTTCAAGACCCAGCAGGCCGTGACAGAGCTGATATTCATCCGCGAGTTGCTTAAGGCGTTCCAGCGCGGCAAAGCGGCTCCGATAGAGACCAAACAGGTTGGGTGACTGACTGAAATCGAGATCTTTTGCGTAAACCACATTCGGTTTACCGTCGGTAATCTGTAGCGAACAGAGCTGGCGGTTTTTGCGCAGTCGCTTATTAAACAGCGGCTGCTGGGTTTTGATCATCTGCGCTTCCAGCAGCAGCGCACCGAGATCGCCTGCGGTGGGGATCCAGCTCACACGCCGCGACTGGCGCAGCATTTTCGCCTCGTCCGGGGTGCGGAAATGGGACATCACTCGCGAACGCAGATTGACACTTTTACCGATATAGAGCGGCAGTGACTCACTTTCGCCATGAAAGGTATAGACGCCAGGATGATTCGGCAGGCCTTCCAGCCATTCACGCAGGTGTTCGGGATATTGATAAATTGCATTCGCGTCGGGTTCGGGGCGAAGAATGGCAGCACGTCTGACCAAAATGGACTCCACTTACTGGTTGTCCATACAGCATAACAGGCGGGTCAAATGATCGCCAGCCATCTGGTTAAAGACGCCGTGTCGCCAGCCAGCAGATCAGCGAGCCCAGGGTGATCATCGCAACGCCCTGCCAGAAGGCTAGCGGCGGCGTCAACCCGAGCCACAGCGATCCCAGCAGGGCCGAGAGCACCGGCGTGAAGTACGAGGCAGTGGCCAGCAGCGTCAGATTGCCCTGCTGAATCCCGTGATTCCAGGCGGAATAGGCGATGGCGGTGGAGAGTCCGACAAAAAGTACCTCCAGCAGCGGTACCCGCGCGAACGTCATCGGCACCGGATGACCGCTCAGGGCATATTTCAGCCACAGCGCCAGCGCGGTCAGGATAAAAAACAGCGTAACGCCGTTCGAACCCCGGGCAAAGCGGCGGGTAAGGTTGTTGTAGAGCGCCCAGGTCAGGGCGGCGATAAAGGCGAGTGCATAGGCGACAGGGTTGCGCAGTATATTCTGCCAAAGCAGCGCGGGCGAACCGCTGCCGCTACCTTTCATCACCCAGACGATTCCCAGCAACGACAGCAGCAGTCCGGGCCAGAGCCAGACGCGGAAACGCTGCTGATTAAACGGGATCGCCAGCACGATGGTCAGGCAGGGCCAGAGATAGTTAATCATCCCCAGCTCCAGCGACTGGCTGCGATCGCTGGCCAGCCCGATAGCCAGCGCCAGACAGATTTCATAGCCGACAAAAAGGGCACCGCCCAGCCACAGATAGAGAGCGGGCAGCGCGCCAGGTCTGGGCAGTCCGCGGGTCAGACAGAGCAGGATCGCCGTAGTGGTGTAGATTAGCGCCGCGCCGCCGGTGGCGCCAAAGGCTTCACTGACGCTGCGCAGCAGTCCAACGGTGGTGCTCCAGAGCAGAATGGCAATAAGCCCGATGAGAGTGGCGCGCGAAACGGTGGCAGGCATGCAGGGATCAACAAAGTGAAGGGGTGAAGCCTCCCTTGCCGGGGCAAAGGAGGCGCGGGATTACTTCCAGAAGTCGTCGAATACCGTGACTGGCGGGCGACGTTTGTGTTCGGTTTTCTGATACCAGCCCTCGATGATGCGTGCGCTGTCAGGATTGATGCTTTTACCTTCCAGGTAGTCATCAATCATCTCGTAGGTGACGCCCAGCGCCACTTCATCCTGCAGGCCTGGACGATCATCTTCCAGATCGGCCGTCGGTTTCTTCAGATAGAGATGTTCCGGGCAGCCAAGGTGTTTCAGAAGTTGCTTGCCCTGACGCTTGTTCAGGCGGAACAGCGGGTTGATGTCAGTGCCGCCATCACCATATTTGGTGAAGAATCCGGTGACCGCTTCAGCCGCGTGGTCCGTGCCGACCACCACCCCTTTGGTCATGCCGGCGATGCTGTATTGCGCTTTCATTCGCTCGCGCGCTTTTTCATTGCCGCGCACGAAATCGGACAAAGTAATACCGGCCTCTTTCAGCGCGCGCTCACTGGCCAGCACGGATTCTTTGATATTTACCGCCAGTGAACGGTCGGGTTTGATAAAGGCCAGCGCGTCCTGACAATCCTGCTCATCCGACTGCACACCATACGGCAGACGCACGGCAATAAAGGTGTAGTCGTTGTCACCGCTCTCCTGACGCAGTTCGCTGATCGCCATTTGCGCCAGCTTGCCCGCCAGTGTTGAATCCTGACCGCCGCTGATCCCCAGCACCAGCGTTTTCAGTCCGCTGTGACGTTTCAGATAGGCTTTAAGAAAATCGACGCTGACGCGCACTTCCTGGTCGGCGTCAATAGTGGGCTTCACACCCAGTGCTTCAATAATTTCCTGCTGCAGTGACATGAACTTCTCCTCAGGTCAGTGGCCTGTCGGCTCGATGCGTACGTTTTAGTAAAGCTAACGCGCCTTCGTGAAAACAACAAGCTTAAGCGGCAACTGATTACCGCTAAACGTTGCGAAATCAGTGAGTTTTTACCTGCGGCTGCGGTTTTTTCGCCAGCACGTTAAACATCAGAATCGCCATCATAAAGCAGCCAAAAATGGTGGCACACATGCTGAGTACCGAGGTACCGCCAATGCCGGTGATTGGCACGGTAATCGCGCCCAGCGTGAACATGGTGACGCCAATGACTGCCGAGGCGCTGCCAGCGCGATGGCCCTGACTCTGCATCGCCAGTGACGAGGCGGTGGTGGCGATGACGCCGTTGCTGGCGATGGTAAAGAACAGCGCCACCAGCAGCAGCGCGAGCGGTGCATGGAACAGCGCGGCCAGCAGCAGCAGGCTGGAGGCGACAAAGGCCAGCGTCAGTCCGCCTTTCAGTACCCGATATTCGCCCCACAAAGGACAGAGGCGGGCGCTGGTCTGTGAAGCAATGATCAGGCCAAATCCGTTGGCCGCAAAGCAGAAGCTAAAGGCCTGAGGCGACAGACCATAGAGCTGTTGCAGCACGAACGGCGAGGCACCGATATAGGCGAACATGCCGGACATCATAAAGCCCTGGGTCAGGCAGAAGCCCATAAAGGGGCGATGGGTAACCACCTGGCCGAGTGCGGCGTAAGCGGAAAATAGGGATCCCTGGCTGCGGCGTTCTTCGGACAGGGTTTCATGCAGCTTCCAGCGCGCCAGCAGGATCAGCAGAATAGCAATGCCGCCCAGCACCATGAAGATGCCGCGCCAGTCGACTATCGTCATCAGCACGCCGCCCAGTACCGGCGCGCCAATCGGTGCCAGACCGTTGACCAGCATCAGTAGTGCGAAGAAGCGTGTCAGCTCATGACCGCTGTACATATCACGTGCAATCGCCCGTGACAGCACCGCGCCACCCGCGCCCGCTAACCCTTCGAACAGCCGAGCCACCAGCAGCTGGTGGATATCCTGCGCCAGCGCACAGCCCATCGAGGCGATAAACAGCAACACCAGCGATAGTGTCAGCGGACGCAGGCGGCCGAACTTATCGCTCATCGGGCCAAACAGCAGCTGACCAAAGCCCAGACCCAGCAGACCGGCGGTCAGACTTAGCTGTGCGGTGGCGGTTTCAGTGTGCAGATCCTGCGCCATCTGCGGCAGAGCAGGCAGATAGAGGTCGATGCAGAGCGGACCGAGTGCGGCCAGCAGGCCCAGCGTAATGGCATAAACCAGGCGGTTGGAGTGAGCAGGGGTCATTGTTCCTCGGAATAGTCAGCGATGGGGTGAAGAACAGAGTCTGGTAAGGCGATAACTACAACGTTCTGCCCCTGTGCCGATTGAGGGTGCAATGGCTGAAATCGTGTCGCTTTCTGGACCTGTTTTGCCAGGAAGTATACGGCTGCGTTGACAGTAAAACAGCCTTATTTACGAAATCCTGACATTTGCCCGGCCACTAATTGTTCCTCATAAACTTGATAAATCAGCATTTATGTTCCAGGCTTGTTTCCACATGGACAATCAATGAGGAACAACAAGATGAATAAAGTGATGGGATGTATCGCTGCGGCGCTGACACTGGCTGCACTGTCTGGTTGTACGACTTACGATCGTGCGGAAAGCTACGTGACTAAGCCAGTGGTAAAGGATGTTAAAAAGGGTATGACCCGTGATCAGGTTCGTCAGATCGCCGGTACACCTTCTACTGAAATCACCATGGTTCACGCGCGCGGCACCTGCCAGACTTATGTTCTGGGCCAGCGCGACGGTAAAGCTCAGACTTACTTCGTGAGCTACAACGACACCGGCCGTGTGATGAACTACGGCTTCCAGAGCTGTGCGGAATATGATACCGATCCGCAGGTTCAGCAGTAAGTTTTAGCGCCTCTGAATAGCAAACGGCCCGTCATCATGACGGGCCGTTTTTCGTTATGGCGCTGACTACAATCCTGCCGGGCGCGTCACCTCAACATAATCGCCATCTATCTGCCGCTGGTAGAAGTGACCCGCCTGCACATAGAAGCGTTTGCCGTTAAAGTCGAGCACCCGCATTTCACTGCTGATCCGCGACTCTGCTGGCGGCTCTACCACCACATACTCATCGCCGTGGCGCTGATAATAACTGCCATTCAGCAGGTAGTAGGTCAGTCCGCCTATCAGCACCGCCGTTGCGGCCTCAGGCAGAAAGCGAATCGGCCCAGGTCCGCCCCAGTGAGGTCCCGGACCGACCCAGTGTGGCCCGGGTCCGCCATGTCGACCCCATCCCGGACCCCAGTCGCCTGGATGGGCGAAAGCCAGAGCGGGTGTCAGAAGCGTCAGCGTCAGAAGCGAGGCGATTATCTTTTTCATCCGGTGTTCTCCTCATAAGACTGGATGCAGAATTCGCCTTTTACCGGGCAAAGACAAGCACTAAAGCGCCGATTTTTCGCCTGTTTACCATGCTTAACGCTTTCTTAACGGCGTCGCCATCAATGGGGAAGATTATGGAGAAGAGGGGCAGGAATAACCTGGCGCGGGCGCGCCAGGTTTAGAGCAGATTAACGG
>NZ_JBXUHX010000065.1:0-7076 GCF_058148845.1 Pantoea sp. RCC30.1
TGGGTGCTCGCCATCATCATCATGTTGGTTGGTGCGCTATCGATTCTCAAACTTCCGATCGAGCAATATCCCAATGTTGCTCCGCCGGCGATTGAGATTCAGGCCTCTTACCCAGGTGCGGATGCCAAAACGCTGCAGGACTCAGTAACCCAGGTTATTGAGCAGAACATGAACGGTATCGATGGACTGATGTATATGTCCTCGAGCAGCGACTCCTCCGGCACGCTGACCCTGACTATTTCCTTTGAGTCAGGCACAGATGCGGACATCGCGCAGGTTCAGGTGCAGAACAAACTGCAGCTGGCGACGCCGCTGCTGCCACAGGAAGTGCAGCAACAGGGGATTCAGGTTAAAAAATCCTCCAGTAGCTTCCTGATGGTTGCTGGCTTCATCAGCGACGATGACAACATGACGCAGAATGATATTTCTGATTTCATTTCGTCATCCATCAAAGATCCGATCAGCCGTACCAAAGGCGTGGGTGATACCCAGGTATTTGGTGCGCAGTACGCCATGCGTATCTGGATGGATCCGCACAAGCTGAATAACTACAACCTGACGCCGGTTGATGTGATCAGCGCGCTGAACACCCAGAACACCCAGGTCGCTGCCGGTCAGTTAGGTGGTACACCTCCGGTTCCGGGACAGCAGCTTAACGCCTCGATCATTGCGCAAACCCGTCTGACCTCAACGGATGAGTTCGGCAAAATCCTGCTCAAAGTGAACGCAGATGGTTCTCAGGTTCGCCTGCGTGATGTGGCAAAGATTGAACTCGGTGCAGAAAACTACGAGATCATTGCCCGTTATAATGGCAAGCCTGCGTCCGGTATCGGTATCAAGCTGGCTACCGGCGCGAATGCGCTGGATACCGCCAATGCGGTGAAAGCGGAACTGGCCAAATTGCAGCCGACGTTCCCTAACGGTATGAAAGTGGTCTATCCGTATGACACCACGCCGTTCGTTAAGATCTCGATTTTCGAAGTGGTGAAAACGCTGATCGAAGCGATTGTGCTGGTGTTCCTGGTGATGTATCTGTTTCTGCAGAACTTCCGCGCAACGCTCATTCCGACCATCGCGGTACCCGTGGTGTTGCTGGGTACGTTTGCCGTTATCGGCGCGTTTGGTTATTCGATAAACACCCTGACGATGTTCGGGATGGTGCTTGCCATCGGCTTGCTGGTGGATGACGCCATCGTGGTGGTCGAGAACGTTGAGCGCGTCATGGCGGAAGAAGGATTACCGCCAAAAGAAGCGACCAAACGTTCTATGGAGCAGATCCAGGGCGCACTGGTCGGTATCGCGCTGGTGCTGGCCGCCGTATTTATTCCTATGGCGTTCTTTGGTGGTTCAACCGGTGTTATCTACCGTCAGTTCTCCATCACTATCGTATCGGCGATGGCGCTGTCGGTGCTGGTCGCCTTTATTCTGACGCCGGCACTCTGTGCCACCATGCTAAAGCCGATTAAAAAAGGCGAGCACGGCAAAACCACCGGTTTCTTCGGCTGGTTCAACCGCATGTTCGACAAAAGCACCAACCACTATGTGGATGGTGTGGGTCACATGGTTCGTAGCACCGGTCGCTATATGGTGATCTATCTGGTGATCGTGGTCGGTATGGCGTTTCTGTTTATGCGCCTGCCCTCTTCATTCTTACCGGAAGAGGATCAGGGTCTGCTGCTCGCTCAGGCGCAGCTGCCTGCTGGGGCAACCCAGGAACGTACTCAGAAAGTCCTGGATCAGGTGACGGATTACTTCCTGACGCATGAGAAAGACACGGTTAAATCGGTGTTTACCGTTAACGGCTTCGGCTTTGCCGGTCGTGGACAGAACACCGGTATCGCCTTCGTCAGTCTCAAGCCTTGGGATGAGCGTACCGGCGCAGACATGAAGGTTCCGGCGATTGCTGGCCGTGCCATGCAGGCGCTGGGCGCAATCAAAGATGCCATGGTCATTCCGTTCAACCTGCCAGCGATTATTGAACTGGGTAACGCGACGGGCTTTGACTTTGAGCTGATCGACCAGAATAACCTTGGCCACGATAAGCTGACGGAAGCGCGTAATCAGCTGTTCGGCATGATTGCCCAGCATCCTGATACGCTGGTTGGCGTGCGTCCCAACGGTCTGGAAGATACGCCGCAGTACAAGCTGATGATCGATCAGGAAAAAGCACAGGCGCTGGGTGTGTCACTGAGTGACATCAACACCACGCTGGCCGCTTCCTGGGGTGGCTCCTACGTCAATGACTTCATCGACCGTGGTCGCGTGAAGAAAGTTTACGTCATGGGTAAAGCGGATTCCCGCATGCTGCCGGACGACATTGGCAAATGGTATGTGCGTAACAGCAGCGGAACCATGGTGCCGTTCTCTGCCTTCTCTACGGCGAAATGGCAGTATGGCTCACCGCGTCTTGAGCGTTACAACGGCTTGCCTGCGATGGAAATCCTGGGACAGCCTGCGCCAGGTAAAAGCTCGGGTGCAGCAATGGACCTGATGGAAGAGCTGGCGGCAAAACTGCCTGCGGGTATCGGCTATGACTGGACGGGGATGTCCTATCAGGAACGCCTGTCGGGCAACCAGGCCCCTGCGCTCTATGCCATCTCGCTGATTGTGGTCTTCCTGTGTCTCGCCGCACTGTACGAGAGCTGGTCAATTCCATTCTCGGTCATGCTGGTGGTTCCGCTCGGGGTTATTGGTGCGCTGCTCTTCACCACACTGCGTGGTCTGAGTAATGACGTCTACTTCGTAGTGGGGTTACTGACAACCATCGGCCTCTCAACCAAGAACGCCATCCTTATCGTCGAGTTTGCTAAAGATTTGATGGATAAAGAGGGCAAAGGGCTGATTGAAGCTGCGCTGGAAGCATGCCGTATGCGTCTGCGTCCTATCCTGATGACGTCACTGGCGTTTATCCTCGGTGTACTGCCGCTGGCGATCAGTACCGGTGCCGGTTCCGGTTCGCAGAACGCCGTAGGTACAGGGGTAATCGGTGGTATGGTCACCGCGACCATTCTGGCAATCTTCTTCGTTCCTGTGTTCTTTGTGGTGGTTCGCCGCCGCTTCGGCAAGAAAAAAGAGGAATCAGCGAACGGTCATCCGGTTGAATCTGACCAGACTCACTAAGCTGTAAATCATCTGAGGCCGCGCAAGCGGCCTTTTTTTTGCCTGCGATTCCGCCCTCCTCCTCTCCTGACACTGCTCTTTTACTGGCGCTCCGGCAGTTGCAATCACGAACGGTGCGGCGCATAATAATGTTATATTATAACATTACATAGGCACACATTATGAAAGCGAATATCCATCCTCACTATCGTCACGTGGTCTTCCATGACACATCTGCGGATGTCTGGTTCAAAATCGGATCCACCATCAAAACCGATCGCACCGTGGAGTTTGAAGGCGAAACGCTGCCCTACGTCACCCTGGATGTGTCATCGGCTTCACACGTTTTCTACACCGGTAAACAGAAAGACTTTGCCAAAGAAGGCAGCACCGCGCGCTTTAATCAGCGCTTCGGGCGCTTTCTTGGCCGTAAATAAGGGAGAGAGTCATGCAGGTATTAAGCTCGCTGCGTTCAGCAAAACTTCGTCATCGGGATTGTAAAGTGGTGCGCCGCAAAGGCCGGATTTACGTCATCTGTAAAACGAATCCACGCTTTAAAGCCGTACAGGGAGGAAAGAAAAAACGCTAGTTTGTGTCGTGATGACTGGCCGGGCTTGCCCGGCCTTTTTTATGCTTAGCGCATGCTCTTCAGCATCGCATTCACGTTATGTTTAAAGGCGGCCTGATAGGTTGCCGCCGGGCCAGAGGCGGTAGATAACGCTTCCGGATAGAGCTCACCACCCGGCTCGGCGCCGGTGGCGCTGGCAATCTGTTTAACCAGGCGCGGGTCGGTCTGATTCTCGATGAAATAGCGGTTGATGTGCTGCTGCTTCAGTTGGTTGATTAAACTTCCCACATTGCTGGCACTCGCTTCCGCTTCAGTAGAGAAGCCGACTGGCGCCAGAAACGTCACGCCATATCGCTGTCCAAAGTAACCAAACGCATCGTGACTGGTCAGCACTTTACGCTTGCCGACAGGCACAGCATCAAAGGCAGTTTTTGCCCAGCTATCCAGCGCCTGCAGTTGCTGTATGTAATTCTGCCCACGCTGACGGATTGCAGGCGCATCTTCAGGGTCAGCTTTGACCAGCGCATTCATCACGTTGGTCGCGTAGATAACACCGTTCTGCATGCTGTTCCAGGCATGAGGATCGGTAACGTTTTTGCCGTCCTCCTCCATGCTGCGGGTGGTGACGCCCGTTGAGGCAACCACGGGCTGCCCGTGATACCCCGAAGCGCTGACTAAGCGATCCATCCACCCTTCCAGTCCCAGTCCGCTGACAAACACCAGATCAGCTTTCGCCAGCGCCTGGCTGTCCTGCGGCGTCGGTTCAAACGTGTGGGGATCGCCATTCGGCCCCACAAGGCTTTTTACGCTGACATGATCGCCGCCGACCTGTTTAACGATGTCTGCCAGCACGGTAAAGCTGGCCACCACATCCACCGTTTTTGCCATCGCGAATGGCGAGGCAAACAGCGCAGCGAGCGCCAGGCTAACCGGTAATTTTTTCATAGATACCCCTTAAGATTAATGGCGGCGCAAAATCCCGCCGCATGGCCCTGCAAGAATGGAGAGGAAAAACAGCATGGCGGCGCTCAGTACCACAGCGGGACCGGCCGGCAATGAAAAGTGCCAGGAGAGCATCAGGCCAGCCAGGGCTGAAATCATTGCCATGAAAATGGCGATAACCAGCATCGCGGCAAGATGGCGGCTCCAGAAACGGGCGCTGGCGGCGGGCAGCATCATTAAACCCACTGACATCAGCGTGCCCAGCACCTGAAAGCCTGCCACCAGATTCAGTACCACCAGCATTAAAAACAGACCATGCACCAGCGGCGCGCTCCATTTTCCCTGCGCCCGCAGGAAGTCACTGTCAAACGCGTCGATGACCAGCGGACGATAGATAATCGCTAGCATAATCAGCGTAAAGGCGGCGATGCCGCCGACCAGCAACAGTGCAGCGTTATCCACCGCCAGCAGCGAGCCAAACAGCACGTGCAGCAGATCCACGCTTGAGCCGCGCAGTGAGACCAGCGTGACGCCCAGCGCCAGTGAGCCGAGATAGAACCCGGCAAAACTGGCATCCTCTTTTAAGGGCGTGTAACGACTCACCGCGCCGGAGAGCAGCGCCACGGCTAAACCGGCGATCAGACCGCCGATACCCATCGCGACCAGTGACAGTCCGGAGATCAGATAGCCTATCGCGGCACCGGGCAGTACTGCGTGTGATAACGCATCGCCAATCAGGCTCATACGACGCAGCGAGAGAAATACGCCGAGCGGCGTGGCGCTGACGGCCAGCGCTACGCAGGCGACCAGCGCACGCCGCATAAAACCAAACTCAATAAAAGGCTGTATCAGGGTCACGGCGCACGACTCCGCAGGGGGGAAACAGGAAGGCAGGTGCAGCTGACATCACTTTCATCCATCGACATCACGTTACTGAAGTAGCGCGCCACCAGCGGACGATCGTGCAGCACCACCAGCAGCGTTGTGCCAGCCTGCTGTTGCTGTTCAAGGATCGACATCAGTAATGTTACCGTCTGGCTGTCAATGCCGTTAAAAGGCTCATCCAACAGCCAGAGCTGGCTGCGCTGCAACATCAGCCGCGCGAATAACACCCGCTGGAGTTGTCCGCCGGATAAAGTCGCGGGCTGGGCATCCGCATAATCACTCATCTGCACCGCTTCCAGCGCCTGCCAGATCTCCCGATGCAGTATCCGGTTGATGCCGCCAAACCAGCCGCAGCGTGGCCAGCAGCCAATCGAGACCAGTTCAAACACCGTCAGGGGAAAGCGCGTCTCCAGTTCAGTGCGCTGCGGCAGCCAGCCGATATCACGGCGCGCAACCTGCAGCTCGCAGCGCCCTGCTATCGGTGGCAGTAAGCCCGCGATGGTTTTTAACAGGGTTGATTTGCCGCTACCGTTAGCGCCGACCAGGGCTGTCATCGAGCCTGCTCCGAGCTGACCATTGATGGCGGGGGTGACAACCTGTCCCTGATAGCCCGCGCGAAGCGCATTAAACCGGATCATGCACTGATCCCCCACTTTATCGCCACGGCAAGCAGCGCAATGAATAGCATTGCGACTGCCAGTCGCCCACCCAGTGACATAAGTAATCCACTCTGTCGCATCACTTCACCAATACGTTATAACATAACAATAATATATCGGATGTTATCGTGAGTTTAACGCGCGATTGTGTATCAAAAGATAAATACCGCATGCACTGAGTGCTGACATACCCAGGCGAAACAGCCTGCTAATGCGTCTGGCGAAATCTATAAACTGACGATTTTGTGCTTTGCTGACTTGCAAACCAGTTGCAGAAAACCAATGATAGGTTTATTAACGGTTATAAGCGGATGAGACATGCTGTCACGAATTCAATGTGATATTGCTGCGGGCGAATCAGACTGCGCAAAAATAGCAGAGATTGTTCAGCGGAATATTCTCAAAATAACAGATTTGCTGGTAGGGGATTTACGCTGGTACTCGCAGAATGCGCAGTTAGTTCCAGGTAGTTTAAAAATTGTTTCGGTTGAATACCAGAATCTGAATAGTTTTAAATTACTTTACGATTTTGACTGGAATTTATTTAGTCCTTGTCAGGATTTAAATGAAACGGTTACGCAATCGGAGCAGGTAAACTTCCGCATTAAGCCCGGCGCACTTGAGTTTGATGTGATTGACAATGAGCAACCCTCCCCCGGCGATGAATTGTAATATTTAGTAATGGAGGTGAGCAGAACTAATGGTTTTACACTATCTTTAAGGTATCCCGTTTAATAACTGCCCGAATAATCGCTTCCCGGCGGCGTTATTCTGACTCGCTGCCCTGCGGCAACTGTGCTAGCTATGGAGGGGAAAAAGATGGACGAATACTCACCGAAACGGCATGATATTGCCCAGCTTAAATACCTGTGTGAAAGCCTCTTTGACGACAGCATGGCAACGTTAACCGACAGCCATCATGG
>NZ_JBXUHX010000066.1:0-6360 GCF_058148845.1 Pantoea sp. RCC30.1
ACCCAGAGCTGCATTGTTTTTACCCGCCGCAGTATATTGCGTCAGCGGTGCGCTGCCCTGTGACGCGGACTCAAGTGCCCCTGCGCCATTGACCTGCTGCAGCGCATTCTGGAGCTGATCGCGCCATTGCGGCGTATTGATTGCGGCTTTGTCGGCAGTTGTCAGTTGCTGATGAGGCTGCGCGCCTGCGGTGCCTGCAGCGGTTAAGCCGCGTAAAGCGGGGGCAGAAAGCGTGTTACCACTCCAGCCAGCATTCGCGGTGGTGTTGGTGTTGCTGATATCGCCGCTGAAGTTAGCAGAGACATTGCCTCCGGCCTGGATAACGGCGCGGTAGAGCTGGCCAGGCGTAAAGGTGGTTTCATTACCGGTAAGATTATAGAAAATAAAATTACTTTCGGTATCTATATGACCCGTACCTTTAAAGGGGCCAGTATTGGAACCGGGCTGACCACTTGTAGGTTTATTGCCTTTATATTCATATACCGCATAATTATTCTGTACGCCGGCCTGCCACGAATGGTTATTTAAATTACCTCCGCCAAGGCTGATGTTTCGGTTCGCGAGCAGATTACTCGCCTGGTTGTCCAGATTATTGGCCCTTATCAGCAAGTCGCGCCCGGATGAAACCGTCCCTGCCGCACCGTTACTGCTGACGTCTATCGTTGAACTGGAAAGTGCAAACTTTTGAATTACTGCTGACTGGAATGGCGCGTAGTAATTTTTTGTTGTGGTATGTACAGAGCACCCACCATCAGCCCCAGCACAACCTCCCCCGCTCTCTTTTGTTTGAGTTATGGTGTAGTAACCGTAAGAACCCGCAGGTAACTCATTAACATTAATTTTAATAGTGGCATCACCTACACCAGCCCGTGAAGGTGAGGTCGCGTTCGTCTGCGATGTCCTTAACCCATCCCTTGTATTCAGCAAATGCCCCGTATTAATCGTGATATCGCCGCTCTGCGTTTCAATGGTGCCGGAGTTATTAATGACTTCGCCGTTGGCATTTCCCGCGGCATCGCCCTGCAGCCACATACTGCCGCCTGCCAGCATATCGGCACGTTGGTTACGGATGCTGTTGGCAAAAAGAGAAAGATTACCGGCCGCATAGAGCAGCGCGTTATTAACGATGCTGCCAGGTGCACTGAGCACCAGGTTGCCGCGGGTACCGGTGAAACCGTCCAGAATGATATCGCTGCGGCTGGCTAAGTTAATATTCCCGCCGCCCTGCAGACTGCCATTCCCGTTCATGGCGATGCGGTTGCCGCTTAACGCACTGTCTCCCGAACCTGTAGTGAGCTGACCGTTATTGGTGAGATCGCCGCCTGCACTCAGCGTCAGTGCCCCACCCTGCATGGTGCCCTGGTTGTCTATCGCGCCATTACTGCTGACGGTGAGTCGCCCGCCCGCAGCCAGTACGTCGCGACCGGTAAAGCCATTCGCTATTTCCAGCGTGGCGTTACCCAGCGCCACAACCTGACCGCGCTGGTCAAAGCCGTTGCTGTGAACCAGCAGGTCGCCGCCGCTGAACAGGCGACCGCTGCCCGGCTGACCGATCTGAGCCGCGATCACGCTTAGCCGGTTGTTACCCAGCAGCGTGCCGCTGTTGTTTACCTGCTGATAATTAACCTCAAGGTTGCCGCCCTGGGCTGTGCCCTGGTTACTGAAGCCATTGCCGGTCAGCGTGCCCTGGCCGTCGGCCAGCAGCGTACCGTTGTTGCTGGCATTGGTGGCATTGAGAATCAGCTGCGACGCCTGTAGCCAGCCGTTGTTATTCAGCTGCGGCGTTGTTAGTGTCTGCGCGCCACCCAGGAGCCACCGGCCTTCATTTTGGGTTAAGCCAGTTATGGTCGCGACACCGTTGCCATTGCCCTGAATCAGGCCATAGTTGAACAGTTCCGGCCCGGTCAGCGTCAGGGCGTTTTGCGTGATAAGAGCGCCATTGCCGCCGTTGGTGATGCGCCCACCCGCATTGACCAGCAGGCTGTTGTCACCCTGTAAGCGCCCGATGTTATCCACTGCGCCACTGGTAATCTGCAGATCGCCACCCTGTACGCGTCCGGCATTATTAAGCGAGGATGACTGAAGCGTCAGCCTGCCCGCGCTGAGCAGCGTTTTATCCTGCTGCTGTGTCAGTGCACCGTTAAGGCCAACCGTCAGCGCCTCCACACCGGTCACCGCACCGTTATTGTTTAACGTGTCGCCCCGTAGCGTCAGGTTTCGAGCAATCCATTCGCCCTGATTGGTCAGCGTCAGTGCCTGCAGTGCCGCCGTACCATTCGCTGAAATCTTACTGCCCGCGCCCGCATCAAGGCGATCCGCCAGAATCAGTTGCAGTGCATCCGCACTCTGGATCGCCCCGTTATTGGTCAGTTGCCGGGCATTCAGCAGGATCTGCTGTCCCTGCCAGCTGCCGTTATTTAGAACGTCACCGCCGTTGATGTTCAGCGTGCCCTGCGTCAGCAGCGATCCGCCCTGATTATTGATCAGCTGACGTGATGGCGCGGCCAGCGCTCTGAGCAGCATTCGCCCGGCCACCTGTGGCGCAGCGGCAAACGTTAATGCCTGCAGTCCGATCAGGCTGCCCTGATTAATGACGCTGGCGGGTGAAAGGGTCAGGGTTTTGCCCTGCACCGACCCGCTGTTATTCAGCGCGGCACCGTTCAGCGTCATCGCCCCTTCACTAAGCAGTGAGCCGCTGTTGTTCAGCGTGTTCGCCGTAACCTGTGCAGTGTCCTGACTCATCAACGAGCCGGTGTTATGCAGCTCATTGCTGATGCTGGCGTTCAGATCTTTGTTGCCCAGCAGCGAGCCCTGATGCAGCCAGTTGTCAGCGTTAACCGTTGCCTGTTCGCCCTGCAGCGTTCCCTGGGTGTTGAGCTGGCTCGCGTTGAGCGTCAGTGTTCCGCCACTCAGCGTTTTGCCACCGGCAGATTGCGTGATGTTATCGGCCTGAGCAGTCAGCGCCGTGTTGCCCTGCAACAGACCGTCGTTGTTCAGGCTGGTGCCCTGCAACCCCAACTGGTCCGCCATTATTTTGCCGCTGTTGCGCAGCGTGGTGGCATTCAGGTCGCTATTGCCCTGACTGACCAGCGTGCCGCTGTTGATCAGGTCGCTGGCGATGTTACCGCGCAAGGCGCTGATGCCATTGATGCTGCCGCGGTTGTTGAGAGAATCCAGCGTGATGTCGAGTTGCTGCCCCTGCCAGCTGCCATCATTGGTCGCGCTGCCACCTTTGACGATCAGCCGATCGCCGCTCAGCAGTTGCCCATTGTTATGGTTGAGGGTCTGAGCAAATCCGAGATCCGCCAGCGTGTCGCCCTGCAGCAGCCCGCCGTTTTCCAGCGTATTGCCGCTGGCGCTGAGTTGCCCGGCCGCAATCTGGCCGCTGTTACTGAGCGTTTGTGCATGCAGGTCGGCCTGCTGGCCGGTAACGATCTGACCTGTGCCGCTGTTAGTCAGCGTATCGGCCATCTGAAGATTGAGGTCATCGCTCAGCAGGCGTCCGCTGTTGTTGAGACGGTTGCCGTTGACCGAAAACTTACCGTTAACCTGCAGCAATCCGTCGTTATCCAGTTGATCTAGCGTCAGCGTAAGCGGTCCCCCGGCGATCAACTGGCCGTCATGGAGGTTGTGGATCTGCTGATGATCGAGCGTTAAGGTGCTGTTGCCCTGCAGCAGACCCGCGTTACTGAGCGAGGGAGCATGCAGGCTGAGGTTATCCGCCGCCAGTGTGCCCTGATTATCAATCTCCGCTGCCTGCAGATTCATCTGCTGCTGGCTGATCAGACTTCCGCTGTTATCCAGCATACCCCCGACCTGGGCCGTCAGTGCCTTTCCGGCGCGGACAGTGCCACTGTTCTGCAACGCCTGCGCGTTTAACGCGATCTGATCGGCCTGCATTGCGCCGCGGTTATTCAGTGACGCGACGTCACCGTTTAGCGTGCCATCACTCAGCAACTGCCCGCCCTGCTGATTATCCAGCTGGTCGCCTTCCAGCGTAATCTGCTGATTGCCCTGAATCAGGCCACTGTTAATCAGG
Organism: Pantoea sp. RCC30.1; assembly: GCF_058148845.1. NCBI lineage: Bacteria > Pseudomonadati > Pseudomonadota > Gammaproteobacteria > Enterobacterales > Erwiniaceae > Pantoea > Pantoea sp. RCC30.1. Next base: position 4,040 of record NZ_JBXUHX010000066.1, read on the forward strand.
TCGCCACGCAGCGTCAGCGCCTGGGCAATCAGCCAGCCGCTGTTGTCAGTGCGGTTCGCTTTCAGCGCGATGCCCTGCTGTCCCAGAATTTTGCCGCTATTGTCCAGGGTGTCGCTGTGCAGATCGGCGTCGGTTTCGCTCAGGGCATTGCCGCTGTTTTGCCAGCGGTCAGCATTCACTGTCAGCTGTTTGCCCTGCATCAGTCCGCTGTTGTCCAGCGTCTGCTGTTTCACACTGAGCTGGCCTGCGCTAAGCAGCGTCCCGCTGTTGGTTAACGCGCTGCCCTGCAACGATAATGCCGTGTCGCCCTGGACCGTCCCGCTGTTATTAACCTGGCTGACATCACTGTTAAGCGTTCCGGCGGCGAGGGTTCCCTGATTAGTCAGCGCATCGCCCTGCAACCGGAGCTGATCATCAGCCAGTAATTTACCGCCATGCTGATTATGTAAATTTTTGAGTGTGGTGCTCAGGCTGGCAGCGTTGATTTCTCCGCTGTTATTCAACTGGTCGCCAGTGACAGCCAGTGTTTTTTCACTGGTGATCAATCCGCTGTTGTTGAGTTGTGGCAAATCGAGCGCAAAATCGTTGTCGGAACTGATCGTACCCGTAGCAAGGTTATCCAGCTGACCGGTATGCAAGGCGAGCAGCGTATTGCCCTGAACCAGACCGCCATTACTGATTTGCCCGGCGGTCAGCGTCAGATTGGGTGCGATTAATGAGCCTGAATTACGCAACTGCGCGCTGTTCAGGATCAGGGCGTTCTGACTGCTGATGGCTCCCTGATTTTCCAGCCAGCTACGTGCGGTCAGTTGCGCATCACCCTGTGCGGAGATGGAGCCGTTTTGCTGCAGCGTATCGCTGTTAATTACGAGATCGCCATTACTTACCATCCCGCCGCTGTTATTCAGGATCGGGGCATCGATTTGCAGACGCTGACCGATCAGTTTGCCGCTGTTATCCAGGGTGCCACTTTGGATGTTCAGGCTGCCGCCACTGATTTCATCGCGGTTATTCAGCAGTCCGCTTACCACTACCGTATTTTTACCCTGCGCCAGCAGCTTACCGTTCTGTTGCAGGGTGTTAGTGCGAACCTGCACGTCACCATTACTGGCCAGGCTGCCACTGTTAGCGATCTGCGCGGCCTGAATATCGAGTGTTTTTGCAGCGGCGAGCTGACCGGCATTGTCCAGCTGAGACGTGGCGGAGAGCTGCATCGCATCCACCGCACTGCCGCTGCTGCTGTTATCCACACTCAGGCTTCCACTGCTGAGACGCACATTCTGGCCTGCCTTCACGCTGCTGCCTTTGAGCGTGAGACTGCCCTGACTGTTGAGATCCAGCGAAGCGTCACTCCCCAGTGTGGCCGCATTTAAGGCAATATCCTGCTGCGCTGTGAGCGCGACGCTGCCACCCGCTTTATGTTCTCCCTGCAGGGCGATGCTGCTGCCTTTTGCCGTCAGCGTGCCGCTGGTCAGGCTGTTGTTGATGCTTAACCGGCCCTGAGCATCCAGCACCATATCGCCCTGGCGGGCATTAAGATTGCCGAGATTGACGCCGACGCCATTTTCGCTGGAGACCAGATGGATGCGGTTGGCATACATGCCACCCAGCGCGCCGGTATCGACGGCGACCGATGGCGCCGCACCCTCGCCCGCAATGGGTGTCACGCTGCCATCCGCACCAACCCGGTTTGCACCCAGCGTCACATTGAGATCTCTGGCATGAATGCCCGCGTTGATTTCTGTTGCGCGCGCGATGATCGAGACAGCATCGGCCTGGCTACCATCCAGCCCTTTCCCCTCAATGCTGATGGCGCCTTTCGTCACCTCCAGCGATTGCAGATTGCCCTGCGCATCCAGCTGCGGCTTACCGGTAGTCAGCGTAACATTTGGCGTATTGATAAAACCGCAGCCGTTACAGGTGATGCCATAGGGGTTGGCGACCATAACGTTTGCGGCTTTACCTGCCACTTCGGTGTAGCCCTGAAGCTGCGAACGGTTGGCACCGACCACCTCGTTGATAATGGCCCGGGCTTCCTGCCCCGCTTTCAGATTCGGGTTGTTCTGGACAAGTCCACCCAACTGGGTCTGCGTCAACCGGCCGGTTGCGTTGTTCAGGATCAGCCCTTCCTGACCGACGTTGTAATTCTGATACTGGTTATGCGACAGGCCTGCCGCATTCGGCGTCGCGATATTAATGACCGGTACACCATTCCCGGCAGCATCCACTTTGGTCCCAGGTGTGACGGGGGCTATCGCCGCAGAAAAGGCGGGCAGCAGTGGCTGAAACGCGATCAGCGAGCAGATGAGATAGCTCAGCAG
>NZ_JBXUHX010000067.1:0-5086 GCF_058148845.1 Pantoea sp. RCC30.1
GTTCCTGGACCGTATCGCCACGCACATTCTGGATTATCAGGATGAGGGCAACATCGAATTCTTCGAAGGTAACTTTACCGAATATGAAGAGTACAAGAAGCGTACCCTCGGCGCCGAAGCGCTGGAGCCGAAGCGCATCAAGTACAAACGTATGACGAAGTAATCGAATAAACGGGCGGCAGCGATGTCGCCCTTTTTGATGGTTCACTCAGCGATAAAACTCTCTGAATACCGGAGACTGCAGCGCAAACTCAATAAAGCGCGCCAGCGCAGGTGAGTTCAGTTTACGGCCCGGATAGACCAGCCACAGCTCATTTCCCTCGATTTCCCATTCCGGCAGCACCGGCACCAGCCGGGGATCCGCCATCGCCCCATCGGTCAGAAAGTGCGGCAGCAGCGTAATGCCCGCATCGCCCAGCGCAGATTCGCGCGCATAGAGTAAATTGTCCGTGAGATGGCCTGGCGGCAATAGCCAGCGATAGAACTCGTCATCACGCTGCAACACCCATTCATTCCAGGCGCGATGCGCAATACAGCGGTGGGCCGACAGCTGTTGTGGATGTTCCAGCGGTGGATGCTGATTGAGATAGTGCTGTGAAGCCACCAGCAGTCGCGGGCAGTTGCCTATCCGGCGGCCAATTAGCGAGGACTCCTGCGGCTGACCGGTGCGCAGCGCCACATCGAAGCCTTCCTGCACCAGATCGCGCATCTCATCGGAGATAGAGACATCCAGCGTTACATCGGGATAAAGACGTAAAAACGCCGCGTTACAGCGCGCCAGCAGCGTAGCGCCAATGCCTGCCGGGCTGGTGATGCGCAGACGCCCGCTGGGATTTTCCCGCAGGCTGGCGATCGCCTGATCGGCGCGTTCACTGGCCTGCATCATCTCCTGGCAATGCAGCAGATAGCGCTCACCGGCGAAGGTCAGGTTGAGCTGGCGGGTGGTGCGGTTCAGTAACCGAATCCCCAGCCGCTGCTCCAGCTGGCTTATGCGCTGACTGACGCTTGATTTGGGCAGACCCGCGCGTTCTGCCGCGCCGGTAAAGCTACCGCACTCAGCCACCAGCGCAAACAGCGCCATATCCTGCCACTGACGAAACGCCATTGTTCACCCCAGACGAACACTCTATGAAAGATTGTCCATCTTATCACCGCTAAAACCAGGTTCTACACTTAAGTAACTTACTAAGGAGAATCTTTATGTCTATTCGCGCTATCGCAGTTAATCCCGAAAATCCTGAAAACTTCACCGAAATTTTCCCTGAAACCCCCACGCCAGGTGAGTATGACCTGCGGGTCGAAGTCAAAGCCGCGTCGGTCAACCCGGTCGATACCAAGGTGCACAAAGGGGCAAAGAAGAACGGCTTACAGCAGCCACGCATCCTGGGCTGGGATGCCAGCGGCGTGGTGCTGGAAGTGGGCAGCAAAGTCAGCAACTTTAAGCCTGGCGATGAAGTCTTTTATGCTGGCGACCTGACCCGTCCTGGCAGTAACAGCACCGAGCAGCTGGTTGACTCACGCATCACCGGTCACAAGCCAGAGAGCCTGGACTGGGCGCAGTCGGCCGCGATCCCGCTGACGGCGCTGACCGCCTGGGAAGGACTGTTTGAGCGACTGCGCCTGGAGACAGCAACGGAGGATCAGACCCTGCTGATCGTGGGCGGCGCAGGCGGTGTCGGATCGCTGGCGATCCCTCTGGCGAAGCTACGCAGCAAGGTGAAGATCATCGCAACCGCCTCGCGTGAAGATTCAGCCCAGTGGTGCCGCGAACGCGGAGCCGATCGGGTGATCAACTACAAAGATATGATCGGTGAGCTGGAGAAACAGGGCATTAAGCAGGTCGATTATATTTTCTGCCTGAATGATACCGACGGTCACTGGGAGACGATGGCGAAGCTGATCGCTCCACAAGGGCATATCTGCACCATCGTAGAAAACGAACATCCGCTTTCGATGGATCAGTTGAAGCTGAAGAGTGCTGCCCTGCACTTCGAGCTGATGTACACCCGCAGCATGTTCAACACGCCGGATATGGCGCGTCAGGGCGAGATTCTGGATGCGGTATCGGCGTTACTGGATGAAGGTAAGCTGCAAACCACATTGAGCGAGACGCTGCACGGCCTGAGCGTTGAGACCTTAACCGCCGCCCATCAGCGCGTGCTGGAAGGCCACATGCGCGGCAAAGTGGTGATGGTTTATTAATGCGCTGACCCGGCTGCCGTGCGGCTGACCGGGTCACAGTCTGCATTACGGCTGGGCGTTTTTCTCGCCCAGCATCGCTTTGACCAGTTCAATGCAGCGCAGGAAACGCGCATCATAATCATCTTCCTGTACGTGCAGAAATTCGATGTTGTTTTCACGCAGCATTGTCACCAGCATCGACTGAAACTCCCGTCGATCCACTGAGCTGCCCAGGCTTCGCAATCCATCCGCGACCCAGGGCACGTTGTTCTCCAGCAGAATCACCAGATCAAAACGATATTCATCGATCAGGGCCTGCACAAAGGGATGTTCACGCCCTTCATACTTCAGACAAAACGCCTGTGTGGTCACAAAGTCGGTGTCGATAAACGCCACTTTGTTGGCATATTTGACGGCGAAATCGATGTACTGCGCCTGACCCAGCGCGATCTTGTCGTAATCAGAATATTGCAGCGCCATTTCGTCACCGCCCAGGTGGGAGAAGACATAGTCGCGGCCATATTCCCAGGCACTGGTGGTGTTGAAGATGTTGGCGAGCTTGTTCACCAGCGTTGATTTACCGCTCGATTCTCCGCCGAGGATCGCCACGGTGCGCACAAAGAACGGTTTCACTTCGGTGGGAATATAATCCCAGAAGCGGAACGGATCCTGACGAATCTGCGCGCCACTGATGCTCATAAAGGATCGGTTAGGATCGACCAGCACGGTCTGAATGCCAAGATGCTGCTGATACATCTCCGCATCGGGCGCTTCGCTGGTGTAGATGCAGTCCGGCGCAATGCCGTGCTCGCTGAGGAAGGCGCTAACGCCTTCACTCCAGACATCCCAGCCGTGCGGATAGGGTTCAATCCCCTCTTCATCGAAGGCGTGAATGCGGATATTTTTCTGATACTTAAAGGTCTGCAGCAGCCAGCGCAAGCGATCGCTGACCGTAGGCTGCTGTGACATCGAGCTGTTCTCAAACAGTTCGCGGTCGCGCAGCTCATCGTAGCCCATAATGATATGCAGCTCATCGACCTGGCTACAGGCGCGCTGTATCAGATAGATATGGCCGGTGTGCAGCGGATAGAACTTACCAAAAACCACGCCCACCGTTTTGTCGCGGCGCGGAAACTCCAGCCCCAGAAAACGGTGCAGTGCCTCCAGCTTTTGCGCGCTGGGGCTTTTGATTTTGGCATTGAGCAACTGGCTCAGATAGCCTTTGGTCATGCCGCTGGCATCAGCGACCTGTTGCAGCGTATGGCCCTGCTGGCGAATAGCCGTTTTCAGATAATCAAACGACGACATGTCGTGCCTCCTGCATCAATGCGGTTAAGGTGGGAGCGGCCTGTCCGCGACGCAGTCTGGCAGGCCGCAGGCGCATTACAGATCGTCCAGAATCGCCAGCGCATCGGCCAGCTTCTTCGCGCTGAAAACCTGCATCCCGGCAATCGGTTTTTTCGGTGCATTCCCTGCCGGTACAATGGCACGTTTGAAGCCATGCTTCGCCGCTTCAGAGATGCGCTCCTGACCGCTGGGCACCGGACGGATCTCACCGGCAAGTCCCACTTCGCCGAAGATCACCAGATCCTGCGGCAAAGGACGATCCCGCAGGCTCGATACCATCGACAACATCAGCGCCAGGTCAGCACTGGTTTCGGTCACTTTAACGCCGCCAACCACGTTGACGAACACATCCTGATCCGCCATCTGCAATCCGCCGTGACGGTGTAAAACGGCCAGCAGAATCGCCAGGCGGTTCTGCTCCAGACCCACCGCCACGCGGCGTGGATTGCCCATCATCGAGTGATCGACCAGCGCCTGAATCTCTACCAGCAGCGGACGGGTTCCTTCCCATAGCACCATGACAGAACTGCCCGAGGTAACCTCTTCGCCACGTGACAGGAAGATAGCGGACGGATTGCTGACTTCACGCATGCCCTGTTCGGTCATGGCAAACACACCCAGCTCATTGACCGCGCCGAAGCGGTTTTTATGACTGCGCAGGGTGCGGAAGCGGGAGTCGGCATCGCCATCCAGCAGGACTGAGCAGTCGATACAGTGTTCCAGCACTTTCGGTCCGGCCAGTGAGCCATCTTTGGTGACGTGACCGACCATGATGATCGCCACACCGCGTGTTTTAGCGAAGCGGGTCAGGTAAGCCGCGGTTTCACGCACCTGAGCGACGCTACCCGGCGATGACTGGATCTCCGCCATATGCATGACCTGGATCGAGTCGATCACCATCAGTTGCGGCTGCTCCTGTTCGGCAATCAGACAGATCTGCTCAATGCTGGTTTCCGACAGCATATTCACATTTTCGGTGGGTAATCCCAGACGATGGGCACGCATCGCGACCTGTTGCAGTGATTCTTCACCGGTGACGTAAAGGGTTTTCATGCCCTCTGACAACCGGCACATCACCTGCAGCAGCAGTGTGGATTTACCCGCGCCAGGGCTGCCGCCAATCAGAATGGCGCTGCCCGGCACCACCCCACCGCCCAGCACACGGTCAAACTCTTTGAAGCTGGTCGAGAAGCGCGGTAACGCCTCCAGGCTGATTTCAGAGAGCTTCTGCACCCGGCTGGTTCCGGCGCTGCCGGCATAGCCACTCAGGCGCTCGTTACGCGCAGCGGCGGGCGAGGCGGCAATGCGCACCTCGGTGATGGTGTTCCAGGCGTGGCAGGCGCTGCATTGCCCCTGCCAGCGTGGGTAATCTGCGCCACATTCGTTACAGACAAATGCGCGTTTTGCCGCTTTGGCCAAATCAATACCTCAGTTAACGCTCTTCGTGGATCAGGCTGCCGGTGAGGATGCAGAACACCCCCATCAGATCGGCATGGCGAATGGTGACCGCAGTCTGTTCATTCACCTTAGGTTTAGCATGGAACGCAATGCCCAGCGC
>NZ_JBXUHX010000068.1:0-4897 GCF_058148845.1 Pantoea sp. RCC30.1
GCCGATGGTAGTGTGGGGTCTCCCCATGCGAGAGTAGGGAACTGCCAGGCATTATATAAGTGAAGAAGCCCCGCACGAAAGTGCGGGGCTTTTTTACGTCTGCAGATCGTGAAAAACCTCATCATAATTCCCGAAAACAGCCTGAGAACCCCTCTCTGATACGGTAAACTACGGCCAGATAACTCAGTAAAGGCCGTCAAATGTCCAGCCAGCATCCTTCCTTAAAAGCCGACAATACGCTTGGGCTTGAAGTACATACACAGAAACGCATCGTTGCTGAGACGCCAGCCGCCATTCTGGCCGCGTGGCAGGCCAGCCAGCGTGATCAAACGCCTTTTATGGTGCTTGGTGAAGGCAGCAATGTCCTTTTTCTGGAAGATTTCGCCGGCACCGTGGTGCTTAACCGCATCAAAGGCATCAAAATTCAGGATGAGTTTGAGTGCTGGAAGTTACATGTCGGGGCAGGTGAGAACTGGCATCAGCTGGTTAAAAGTACGCTGGAAAAAGGGATCACCGGTCTCGAAAACCTGGCGTTGATCCCCGGGATGACTGGCTCGGCACCGATTCAGAACATTGGTGCCTATGGTGTGGAGTTAAAAGATGTCTGCGAATATGTGGATGTGCTTAACCTGAACAGTGGTGAGACAGAGCGTCTCGATCGTGAAGCCTGTGAGTTTGGCTATCGTGACAGTATTTTTAAACATCACTATCAGACAGGCTATGTCATTGTTGCGGTGGGGATAATATTACCTAAGCAGTGGAAGCCCGTATTAACCTATGGGGACCTGAAAACGCTCAATGCGGTGACGGCCAATGCCTGGGATGTCTATCACGCCGTGTGCCAGATGCGGCAGAGTAAGTTACCGGATCCAAAAGTCACCGGTAATGTAGGCAGCTTCTTCAAAAATCCTGTCGTTACCGAGGCGCAGTGCAACTCCCTGCTGGCTCATTTCCCGGCCATGCCACACTATCTGATGCCGAATGGTGAAACCAAGCTGGCAGCAGGATGGCTTATCGATCAGTGCCAGCTGAAAGGTTATCACATTGGAGGTGCCGCAGTTCACCAGCAACAGGCTCTGGTGCTGATTAACGCTGACAATGCCACACCTGACGATATCGTTGCGCTGGCAAAAACCGTGCGCGCGAAGGTAGGTGCAAAATTTGATGTCTGGCTGGAGCCTGAAGTCCGCTTTATTCAGGCGCAGGGCGAGTGCAACGCTGTCGGGGTAATCGCATGAAAGACCACAATGTCCCGCTAAAGCTGGTCGATATTTTATCTGATGGTGAGTTTCATTCAGGCGAGCAGCTGGGTGAAACATTGGGCATGAGTCGTGCAGCCATAAACAAGCACATCCAGACGTTAAAAAGCTGGGGACTTGACGTCTATACCGTGACAGGAAAGGGCTACAGCCTGTCTGCGCCGATGCAGCTGCTGGATGAGCAGGCAATCCTCTCTCAGGTTTGGCAGGGCAATGTCTCGGTTATCCCGGTGATTGACTCCACAAATCAGTATCTGCTGGAGCGCATGCATGACTTGCAGTCAGGTGCCGCGTGTATCGCTGAATATCAGCAGGCAGGTCGTGGCCGTCGTGGCCGTCAGTGGTTTTCTCCGTTTGGCGCTAACCTCTACATGTCTATGTACTGGCGTCTGGAGCAGGGGCCGGCAGCGGCGATGGGCCTGAGCCTGGTGATTGGCATTATCATGGCGGAGACATTACGTTCATTAGGGGCCGACGATGTTCGCGTAAAATGGCCCAACGATATTTACCTTAATGATCGCAAACTGGCGGGCATTCTGGTCGAACTGACAGGGAAAACCGGTGATGCTGCGCAGATCGTTATTGGTGCCGGGATTAACCTGGCGATGCGGACAGCCGATGCATCACAGATTAATCAGGGCTGGATTAACCTGCAGGAGGCCGGTGTCACTGTGAATCGCAATGAGCTGGCAGCGCGTTTGATCAACAGTCTGCGCGAAGCCCTGCCACTGTTTGAACAGGAGGGATTAACACCCTTTATCGCACGCTGGGCGGCACTGGATAATTTCATTAACCGACCTGTTAAGCTGCTCATTGGCGAACGTGAAGTGCATGGTATTGCGCGGGGCGTTGACAGTCAGGGTGGCTTACTGCTGGAGCAGGATGGGGAAATAAAAGCCTGGGTGGGCGGGGAAATATCATTGCGCCCTGTCTGATCAAAAAAGCCTGCACTGATGCAGGCTTTTTTATGACAGCAGTTATTTACGCAGGCGAACCCTATCGACCGCATGATTGCCACTTTTGGTCATGATCAGGCTGGCCCTTTCGCGCGTAGGCAGGATATTTTCCTGCAGGTTGAGCCAGTTAATCTCTTTCCATAAGTTACCTGCTATTTCAACCGCTTCCGCCTCTGAGAGCTGGGCATAATGGTGGAAGTAGGAGTCCGGATCGGTAAAAGCCCCCTGGCGGAATTTCAGGAATCGATTGATATACCAGCTTTGCAGCAGGTCTTCCTCTGCATCGACATAGATAGAAAAATCGACGAAGTCTGAAACAAAGACATGATGTGGGTCATGGGGATAGTCCATGCCACTCTGCAATACATTCAGACCTTCCAGAATAAGAATGTCAGGCTGTTGTATCACTTTATCGCCATCAGGGATGACATCATAAATCAGATGCGAATAGACCGGCGCAGTTACCTGACTGGCTCCTGATTTCAAATCAGAGACAAAATTGACCAGCCGATGCATATCATAGGATTGCGGGAAGCCTTTTTTCTTCATTAAACCGCGCTCTTTCAGCACGGCATTAGGGTGAAGGAAGCCATCCGTCGTGATCAATTCCACTTTGCGGTGTTCAGGCCAGCGGCTGAGCAACGCCTGCAATACGCGTGCAGTCGTGCTTTTACCGACGGCTACGCTACCCGCAATACTGATGATATAGGGGATTTTCTGGCCATTGGTGCCCAGAAATTGCTCCAGTACAGCCTGTCGGCGAACGTTCGAACTTATATAGAAATTAAGCAGACGCGAAAGTGGCAGATAAATTTCTGCTACCTCCTCCAACGAGAGATCCTCGTTGATGCCCTCCAGCTGCGCGATCTCTTCCTCTGAAAGCGTCATAGGAACAGAATCACGTAATGCAGCCCACTGCTCACGAGTGAATTCTAAGTAAGGCGTTGTCAGGGGAGTCGTTTTATCCATAAGCATGCATCTGACCGCAAATTCATTGCTATCAACCGCGTGTTATCCGATAAGCAGGACAGCACAGGTGAAATGAATCACGAATCGCTGGTTTATCAGTGAGAACAATGGGCTGGAGGGTATCACCAGTATGGCTTTTAACAGAAGTAAAAAGATAAACGTGATTACGCTTTCGTCGGCATACCCACAAAACGTCATGATGCATTCAATTATGGCAGCTTTATCGTTGTTTATGATGTTACAGCCCATCACAGCGAATATGCGGCTTTTATCTGCTCTGAACATTCAGCCAGACGCCTGAATAACATAATGCTGCTATAAGGCCGTATAGCGAGGCTGATAGGGTACACATTTAATACGTCACCTGAGTAATTTCGAAAAGAGCACACCTTATAAAGGCATTTTAGCAGTCTTATTTGGAGGCATCGCCGCTCCTCCTGAAGCTTGTGCCTGACAAAAATGGCTCCGCTTTCTATAGAAAATCATCGGCGCATGATAAAAATGACGCAGGACGGGTCGAAAAATCATCACTTAGTACAGATGCGCAAAATAAAAAAAGCGGCTGGCGGATTATTTATCCTCTTAAGTGAGGTGTGCAGGGAGACATCAGGCGACAGCTCAGTCGCGCTAATCCTGTGAAAACAGGGCCAGATTGCACAAATATTCTGCACAAAAACGTCAAAATGCGACGATTTGCACAAATAGTAAGCGATAGAAAAAAATAAGCGATTTTTTAGTTGCATCCAGAGCCCGACCTTCCTAGAATGCGCTCCACTTGATGCCGGCTTAGCTCAGTTGGTAGAGCAACTGACTTGTAATCAGTAGGTCACCAGTTCGATTCCGGTAGCCGGCACCATCAAGTAGGTGGGATTCCCGAGCGGCCAAAGGGAGCAGACTGTAAATCTGCCGTCACAGACTTCGAAGGTTCGAATCCTTCTCCCACCACCATCTCAACCTCGCGGTTGAGTACAGATAAACAACCTGTTTATCTGTCAGGTGAGTCATTTATCACCCTGAATTCAGACTGAGCGTTAGCGAAGTCAAAGTCGGTCAGCTCCGCTGACAGGCAGTAGATAGTAGAGAAACATTCTCTGTTATCTGCAAGCTACAGAAAGAACAGGTAGCCGAGTTCCAGGATGCGGGCATCGTATAATGGCTATTACCTCAGCCTTCCAAGCTGATGATGCGGGTTCGATTCCCGCTGCCCGCTCCAGATGTGCTGATATGGCTCAGTTGGTAGAGCGCACCCTTGGTAAGGGTGAGGTCCCCAGTTCGACTCTGGGTATCAGCACCACTTCCTTTAATCTCCCTCCTGATTTTCTCTGTAACTTCCTTGCAGTCAGGCATTGCCTGGTTAATGTGATGATATCATTGATATATCCGTGTCTTAGAGGGACTAGCGATGGCTAAAGAGCAATTTCAACGTAACAAACTGCACGTAAACGTGGGCACCATCGGTCACGTTGACCACGGTAAAACCACCCTGACTGCAGCTATCACTACCGTACTGGCTAAAACCAACGGCGGCCAGGCTCGTGCATTCGATCAGATCGACAGCACGCCTGAAGAAAAAGCCCGCGGTATCACCATCAACACCGCACACGTTGAGTATGAGACTGCTGCACGTCACTACGCTCACGTTGACTGCCCAGGCCACGCCGACTATGTGAAAAACATGATCACCGGTGCTGCGCAGATGGACGGCGCGATCCT
>NZ_JBXUHX010000069.1:0-4781 GCF_058148845.1 Pantoea sp. RCC30.1
GAGGGACTTGAACCCTCACGTCCGTTAAGACACTAACACCTGAAGCTAGCGCGTCTACCAATTCCGCCACCTTCGCGCAGTGCTCGCGATATGAAACATGTGATTTTGGTGCGAAGAGAGGGACTTGAACCCTCACGTCCGTTAGGACACTAACACCTGAAGCTAGCGCGTCTACCAATTCCGCCACCTTCGCATACCCGTAACACCTTGAGAATGTTACAACCACGGAGGCGCATTCTAGAGATTTTACTCTTTGCGTCAACAACTATTTCGTCGGGCTGAAACGATCGCTGTAAAAAGCAACGTTTTCAGCCCGGCAACGCGGTTAATGGTGGGGAAAGCCCCTAGCGCGTTTTGGCACCGCGACCATAGACGGCGCGATAAACTTTGAAGCGACCGGTCTGTGCGATGACTTCATGACTGCCGAAGGCTTCATCCAGCGCCTGCGGATAAGGCAGGAAGGTGTTCGCAACGATACGCAGTTCGCCACCGGTGTTCAGGTGCTTCACCGCACCACGGATCAGCGCCTGTGCGGCGTCGAGGCTGGTCTGGGTGCCTTCATGGAAGGGCGGGTTAGAGATAATCATGTCGAAACGGCCGGTCACGTCAGAGAAGACGTTGCTGGCGAAGACTTCGCCCTCGATGCCATTGGCGGCCAGCGTCAATTTACTCGCTTCAATGGCAGCGGCGTGCACGTCGCATAGCCACAGGCGGACTTTAGGCGAACGGGCAGGCAGTGAGGCGGCAATCACGCCTGCGCCACAGCCCATATCCAGCACTTTACCTTTGGTGTGCGGGGTGAAGGTTGACAGTAGCAGGGCGCTGCCGCTATCCAGACCGTCACGGCTGAAGACGCCAGGCAGAGTGTGAATCGTCAGACCATCCAGCTGATACTGATGACCAAAGGTGCTGGCATCAAACTCAGGCTGTTTGTCGAGGCGACCGTGATAGAGACCACAGCGACGTGCGCTGTCGATCTTCTCCAGCTTCACCCACGACTCCAGCATGCCTTCGGCACTGCGGACGCCGCTGCGGTTTTCACCCACCACGAACACGTCGCAGCCCACTGGCAGCATAGAGAGCAGGTTCTCCAGCTGGAACTGTACTTCCGGCTTATTCTTGGTCCAGAAGTAGACCAGGGTATCGCATCCCTGCACATCTTCCGGCTGCGCAACCATTCCGTAACGCGCCTGCTCGCCCATACGGCGGCTGAGGTTTTGCCAGTGATGATATTGCTGTGTGTGAACGCGCGACGAGGCGGTTTCCAGCTGAGCGGGCAGGTCATCCTGCAGATCGCCAGCAAATAAAACATGGCGGGCGGTAAATTCATCACTGTGGCGCAGAATGACTTCGCTGGCCGGGGTAAAAGCAGACATGTAGGGCTCCTGTAAGATCTGAGCGGGGATTATAGTGGTTTGTTGGCGCATGTTCGATGGGTTTGCTAGCATAGCGTCGCATTCAGGCAGCAGAACAGGTAACACCATGACGTCCAGGCGCGACTGGCTTTTACAGCAAATGGGAATTACGCAGTATCAACTGCGCCGCCCGCGCGTGCTTCAGGGCGAAATTGCCGTCACGCTGGCACCGGACACGCAGTTAATTATTGTCGCTGACACGCCACCCGGTTTGCATGAACCTCTGATGCGCGACGTGCTGCATGCTCTCAATCTGCAACCCGCTCAGGTAATGACCGTGACACCGGATCAGCTGCAAATGTTGCCGGAGACGCTGAACTGCGCGGGCTGGCTGCTCGGCGTAGAGAGCGAACAGACTTTCAATGGCGTGGCATTAACCAGCGCTTCTTTCAATGAACTGATCAGCAGCGGCGTCGCCAAACGCGCGCTCTGGCAACAGATGTGTAACCATGACAGCCATCTCTTTACTCACCCCTGACGATCTGGCGCAGGCCTTCGCCATTGAGTGCCGTAGTCACGCGTTTCCCTGGAGTGAAAAGACGTTTGCCAGCAATCAGGGCGAGCGCTTTATTAATTTACGTCTCGATGCCGACGGCAAAATGGTCGCCTTTGCCATTACCCAGGTGGTGCTGGACGAAGCCTCCCTGTTTAACATCGCGGTCGATCCTGCCTTTCAGCGCCGGGGATATGGCCGTCAGCTGTTGCAGCATCTGATCGATGAGTTGATCAAACGCGACGTGCTGACGCTGTGGCTGGAAGTGCGGGCCTCGAACCTGCCCGCCATCGCGCTCTATGAGCAGCTTGGGTTCAATCAGGTCAGTCGTCGCCCCAACTATTATCCCACCGCCAGCGGCCGTGAAGATGCCATTCTCATGGCCCTGACGCCGTAGTGGTGTTAAGGAGCTTTAATGATAGATAACTGGGACTGCATCCTGTTTGATGCGGACGATACACTTTTCCATTTCGACGCCTATGCCGGTTTGCAGCGCCTGTTCGCCGGTTATGACGTGCAGTTCACCGACCAGGATTACAGCGATTATCAGGCGATCAACAAGCCGCTGTGGGTCGATTATCAGAACGGCACCATCTCAGCGTTACAGTTGCAGACTCAGCGTTTCAACCACTGGAGCGAAAAGCTCAGCGTTGCGCCAGAGATTCTCAACAGCGGCTTCCTCAGTGCGATGGGAGAGATCTGCACGCCGCTGCCGGGTGCGGTCAGCCTGATGAACCAGCTGCATGGCAAGGTAAAAATGGGGATCATTACCAATGGCTTTACCGCGCTGCAGCAGACGCGTCTGGAGCGCACCGGTTTCCGCGATTACTTCTCGGCGCTGGTGATCTCTGAGCAGGTCGGCTTGCCAAAGCCAGCGGCAGAGATCTTTGATTACGCGCTGGAGCTGATGGGCAATCCGGATCGTCAGCGGGTACTGATGGTGGGTGATACGCCAGAGTCAGACATTCTGGGCGGCATGAACGCTGGCCTGAAAACCTGCTGGCTCGATCATGGCACCCGGCCGTTGCCGGAACATATTAAACCCACCTGGCAGGTCAAATCGCTGGGCGAGCTTGAAGCGCTGCTCATCGGCTAACGGAAGACGCCTCGCAAATCCGTATCGTTCCCATAAAAAAGGCCCGCACAGCGGGCCTTATCGTTTTATCTTTACCGCAGCGCAGGCGCGCTACTCTTTCTTCTCATCGTCCTCATCCCGATCCTCTTTCACCGGGGTGCTGGCGGTAAGCAGGAATGGCGACTGCTGCCAGCGGGTGCGGCGATGGCGCAGCAGGGTACGGGAGAGAATAATGCCGATCGCCAGCGCCAGCAGCATCATCAGACGCAGAATATTGGTGGTGTTATCGACCTGATGCGAGTCGGTGACCAGCACGTGGGTATCCAGCGTCACGCGCAAAAAGCCCAGCGGACCCTCATTTCCCGCCAGCGGCTGCACAATCTGATGGTTGAAATAGCTGCCCGCGCGCTGACCATCAAGCGCCAGCCGATCGCGCACGTTGATGTTTTCACCGCTGTGTGCCACCAGGCTGCCGTCGCCGTCATACACTGACGCATCCAGAATACGGCTGTTAGCCGTCATCTGATTAAGAATGGCTTCTATCTGAGTGCGGTTATTCTCACTGTTGTCCATCAACGGCTTAAGACTAAACGCTACCTGGCTGGTCAGCGTATGCGCCAGCTCCTCTACCTGTTCAGAACGCGCCGCCTGATGGCCAAGACTGAACCAGGATGCGCCCTGCATCAGCACGACCAGCAGTGCCATCGAGATAAGAACGATCACGGTACGATGTAAGCGAAATTTCAGTGCGGTTTTAGCCATTAATCATCCGGGTCATATCACAACAGAAAGCCTGGAGATTATGTTGCCAGAAGCGGCGCAGACAAGGTAGCCTCTTGCGTGGTTTTGTTGTCCCTACAGGAGCTCTGATGCCAAATCGTTTAACCTGGTGCGATCTTCCCGCCGATGTCTCCCTCTGGCCGGGTTTGCCCCTTTCTCTTAGCGGTGATGAAGTGATGCCGCTGGATTATCGCGCTGGCCGCACCGGCTGGCTGCTGTATGGCCGTGGGCTGGATAAGCAACGGCTGACCGATTACCAGCACCAGTTGGGTGCTGCGATGGTGATCGTCAGCGCCTGGAACGTCGATGAGTATCAGGTGATTCGCCTGGCGGGATCGCTGACGCCGTTTGCCAGCCAACTGGCGCACGACGCAGGACTGGATGTTGCGCCGCTGGGCAAAATCCCGCATCTCAAAACGCCAGGCCTGCTGGTAATGGATATGGACTCCACCGCGATTCAGATCGAGTGCATCGATGAGATTGCAAAACTGGCGGGCTGCGGCGAGCAGGTGGCGGAAGTCACGGAACGCGCGATGCGCGGCGAACTCGACTTCACTGCCAGCCTGCGTCAGCGCGTCGCCACGTTGCAGGGGGCGGACGCCAATATTCTGAAACAGGTGCGTGATGCTCTGCCATTAATGCCAGGCTTAACGACGCTGACGCAGAAGCTGCAGGCGCTGGGCTGGCAGGTTGCCATCGCGTCAGGCGGCTTTACCTACTACGCCGAATACCTGCGCGACAAGCTGCATCTGTCGGCGGTGGTCGCTAATGAACTCGAAATTCGCGACGGCAAACTGACCGGCAACGTGCTGGGTCCGATTGTCGACGCACAATACAAAGCCGATACCCTGAAGAAGCTGGCGCAGCGTTTTGACATCGCGCCGGAACAAACGGTGGCGATCGGCGATGGTGCCAATGACCTGCTGATGATCAAAGCCTCAGCGCTGGGCATTGCGTTCCATGCTAAACCTAAGGTGAATGAACAGACTGCGGTCACCATTCGCCATGCCGATCTGAT
>NZ_JBXUHX010000070.1:0-4469 GCF_058148845.1 Pantoea sp. RCC30.1
CCGGAAGAATACCGGCTGATGGCTGAGAAACCGGAAATCTCAAAAAGTGTGTGGAACTAAAGCTGGGATACTTACATTTTCACTGATCGGTTTGACGTCATTACTAAATCCGATGAACATGAGGTCTTTGCCACCACTGATTTCATGCAGATATAACAACAGTTTTTTTGCTTGTTTACTTAAAGGCACCAGATGAGGGCTTTTCATTTTGACCCTCTTGCTGAATATTTAACCCCAGTATGTGCTTTTCGCTCTGCGGGTATAGTCCATAGAGAGTTTTTGAAATCTACCTCAGACCAACGTGCAAACCTTAATTCACTCGAACGTACAAATGTCAGGAGTGTAAGCTGGGTCGCAATCTGTGTGACGCCTTTGCCTTTGTAAGCTTCAATTCGTTGCATGAGTTCTGGTAGTCGTTCTAAGGGAAGGGCAGGGCGGTGAATACTTTTTTTAGAAATTACAGCACCAGCCAGGTCATAGGCAGGATTTTGCTCAATCAATGCATTGTGGACAGCATATCTCATCATCGCAGTTATGCGTTGTTGAAGACGTGAAGCGAGTTCGAGGTGACCTTTTGCTTCAGCCCTTTTTAGTGGAATCAATAAGTCACGGGTTTTGAGTTCTGTGATATTACGATTGCCAATAATAGGGAATAAATGACTTTCAAGACTGCTTAACACAGTAGTTCTGTGGTTTTCCGACCAGGTCCTGTTACTGGAATGCCAATCTCGTGCAACCTTTTCAAATGTCAGCAGCCCTTTGATCTCGACCTTATCAGCTTTGCATTTTTCACTTGGATCAACGCTATTTGCCACGAGTTGCCTGGCTTCGTCTCTTCTGCGTCGGGCTTCCGATAACGTGACCTCAGGATAAACACCGAGAGCAAGAATCTTTTGTTTGCTACCAAAGCGATACTGAAAACGCCAGTATTTGGAACCGTGTGGGGTAATCAAAAGATGCATACCATTACCGTCTGTCATTTTGACCGGCTTCACAGCAGCCTTAGCATTTCTTACCTTTAACTCAGTGAGCGGCATAGTAAAAATCCCCGGCTGATGGTATCTGCATTATCGAACCAAACATACCAACAATTGTACCAACATGACACTGTGGATTTTGTGAGCCCGCTGGAGACGCAAGTGGACTATCAAGATGAGTTAAGCGACTGAATGGAATGGGTAAAGTAGACTTTGAGATACGTTGAGAGACTGGCATTTGGTGTCCCCTGCAGGAATCGAACCTGCAACTAGCCCTTAGGAGGGGCTCGTTATATCCATTTAACTAAGAGGACAGCGGGGCGCAGTATAGCGCAAACAGGCCATGAGATTCACTACGTCGCAGTGCGTTTGCTCATTCCGCCAGCGATCCTGCTTTTTTGCACTGACTGCTGTTTGCTGTTGTCCGCAGATTTCTCAAAACCGTTCACGCTGAAAACGACACTCTTCCTCAGCCTGCAGGAGTGATATCAATGTTATCCGTTCAGTCAGGATGCCTGAAAAGCAGACAGAGCGGTTCAATCTGCTCTGTCTGCCTTGCCATTTACTCAGCCTTTTCCTGCTCTTCACGCTGGCGACGTTTCTCCTGCTTCTTCTTCTCAGCCTTCGCTTTAGCCACGGCCGCTTCACTCATGTCGTTGCGGATCTGCGCGTGGCTGATCAGGGCAAAAATCAGCGTGCCGCCGGTAATGTTGCCGAGCAGTGTCGGCAGGGCAAACGGCCAGAAGAATTCATGCCAGCTGATGCTGCCATTAAAGACCAGATAGAGCACTTCCACCGATCCCACCACGATATGCGCCAGATCGCCCAGCGCAACCAGCCAGGTCATCATCACAATCACCAGCAGTTTGGCGCCGCCCGCCGAGGGGAACATCCAGACCATGGTGGCGATAATCCAGCCGGAGATCACCGCATTGGCAAACATCTCGCCGGGCGTATTTTCCATCACCTTCATACTGATGCTGGTAAACGCCTGACGGGTAGCCTCGTCAAATATCGGCATCTCATTAAACGCCAGCGCACCCAGCGCCGTCCCGATCAGGTTACCCAGCAAGACGATGCCCCATAAACGTAATAGCAGAGCGCCATTACTCCAGGTCGGTTTGTGCATCACCGGTAATACTGCCGTGACGGTGTTTTCAGTAAACAGCTGCTGGCGCGCCATAATGACGATAACAAAACCAAAGGTATAACCGAGGTTTTCCAGCAGGAATGCGCCCGGTACGCCATCCAGATGCACCTGAAATATCCCCTTCGCCATCAGCGAGGCGCCCATGGATAAGCCTGCAGCAATGGCTGACCAGAGCAGTGCCATGCCGTCGCGCTCAAGCTCCTTTTCACCATCCTGACGAATCTCTTCATGGATGGCGGCGGCGCGGGAGGGTAAAGCCTCCTCATCGACTTCGATGTCAGTGCCCTTATCCTTCTCTTCGCTCTCTACGTCGTTAGGACCCTGTTCATTACCTGATGAAGGCTTCATATTTTCTCCTGGTGATAGTGCTGTAGCGTAATAAGCGTAGCCGTTTTTTATTTGCCGATAATGTAACGATCGATGCGAATAAGCGTAACAACGTTTTTCGGAACTGCATTTTTATTCAGACTGCGGGCGATACCGCACGAATAAACCCATAGCATCGAAACTGAGCGGTGGGTCACACTTCGGCCCACAGCAACATTGTGGTAATATCCCGGCCACTTTTAGCTGGTGCGATTCCCCCCTCGATGCTGGAAATCATTACGCTCACTTGTGCATACGACGAACGGTCGCTTTTCCGGCGGCTCTCATTTCGCGTGTCCGCAGGTGACATTGTGCAGATTGAAGGCCCCAATGGTGCCGGTAAGACCTCGTTATTGCGCCTGCTGGCTGGGCTGAGCCGTCCTGAAGAGGGTGAAATACGCTGGCAGCAGCAGTCAATCCTGCGACAGCGCGAGACCTGGCATCAGGCGATGCTCTATCTGGGCCATCAGCCTGGCGTCAAAGGCGTGCTTACGCCGCTGGAAAACCTGCGTTTCTACCATCCCGATTGCAGTGATGCGCAGATCTTTGCTGCGCTGGAAAGTGTCGATCTCACGGGCGATGAAGAGGTGCCGGTCAGCCGGTTGTCGGCGGGTCAGCAGCGTCGTGTGGCGCTGGCGCGCCTTTGGCTCAGCCAGGCCCGCATCTGGATTCTTGACGAGCCGCTGACCGCCATCGACAAAGCGGGAATTGAAAAATTAATGGCGCAATTCACCCGTCATGCCGATAACGGCGGTGCAGTGGTCCTGACAACCCATCAGGATTTGCCTGCGGATGCAGCGCGAGTGCGTAAAATTCGCCTTGGCGACGAGGAGGCAAACTGATGCTGTTTCGCCTCATCCAGCGTGAACTGCGCATCGCTTTTCGCGGCGGTGCGGATGTGGTTAATCCGCTCTGGTTCTTCCTGATAGTCATTACCCTGTTTCCGTTGGGCATCGGACCTGACCCGCAACAGCTGGCGCGCATTGCACCGGGCGTTGCCTGGGTTGCCGCGCTGCTGGCGTCGCTGCTGGCGCTGGAGCGGCTGTTTCGCGATGACTTCAGCGATGGCTCGCTGGAGCAGCTGGTGTTGTTACCGACGCCGCTGCCGGTGACGGTCATCGGTAAAGTGATGGCGCACTGGCTGGTCACCGGCGTGCCGCTGATTATCCTGTCGCCGCTGGCCGCGCTGCTGCTGTCGCTGGATTTTAATGGCTGGCGGGCGATGGCCCTGACGCTGCTGCTGGGCACACCAACGCTGAGTTTTCTCGGAGCCATTGGCGTGGGTCTGACGGTAGGTTTACGGCGGGGTGGCGTGTTACTTAGCCTGCTGGTGCTGCCGCTGGCTATTCCGGTTTTGATCTTCGCCAGTGCGGCGATGGACGCGGCCAGTCAGGGATTACCCATCGGTGGCTATCTGGCGATTCTCGGCGCGATGCTGCTGGGCAGTGCGACACTCGCGCCGTTCGCTACAGCGGCGGCGCTACGCATTACGTTGCAATAGCCGCTTTGCAATAACCGCGCGTAAAAGACGCGGCAACACTCTTTTATCGTTAATGTGAGCATTTGATATGTGGAAAGCGTTACATCAGCTGGCCAGGCCCGAACGGCTCTATCAGTTTTCGGGGCGACTGGTGCCGTGGTTCGCCATCTCAGGGCTGGCGGCGTTGCTGCTGGGCTGGGCCTGGGGCTTTGGCTTTGCTCCCGCTGACTATCAGCAGGGCGACAGTTTCCGCATCATGTACATTCATGTGCCCGCTGCGATGTGGTCGATGGGCATTTATGCTTCGATGGCCATCGCTGCCTTTATCGGCCTGGTGTGGCAGATGAAAATGGCCGATCTGGTCTCTGCCGCCATGGCACCCATAGGCGCGGTCTTTACCTTTATTGCGCTGGTCACGGGGTCCGCCTGGGGCAAGCCGATGTGGGGCACCTGGTGGATCTGGGATGCGCGTCTGACCTCGGAGCTGGTGCTGCTG
>NZ_JBXUHX010000071.1:0-4043 GCF_058148845.1 Pantoea sp. RCC30.1
GGCTTATCGGTGACACTCTGCGCTTCTTTGATTGCTTCACGAATCGCATTGGCGTCATGTCCGTCGATGTCGCCAATCACATGCCAGTTATAGGACTCAAAGCGTTTGTGAGTGTCGTCAGTAAACCAGCCTTCGGTCTCGCCATCGATTGAAATACCGTTATGGTCGTAGAAGCCGATCAGTTTGCCGAGACCCAGGGTACCCGCCAGTGAACAGACTTCGTGCGAGATCCCTTCCATCAGACAGCCATCGCCCATAAATACATAGGTGTGGTGATCGACGATTTCATGGTCCGGACGGTTAAACTGCGCGGCCAGCGTGCGCTCTGCAATCGCTAAACCCACGGCGTTTGCCAGTCCCTGACCCAGCGGGCCGGTGGTGGTTTCAACGCCAGGCGTGTAGCCGATTTCCGGGTGACCCGGTGTTTTAGAGTGCAGCTGACGGAAATTTTTCAGCTCTTCAATCGGCAGGTCATAACCGCTGAGGTGCAGCAGGCTATAAAGCAGCATGGAGCCGTGGCCGTTGGAGAGGATAAAGCGGTCGCGATCAAGCCAGGCGGGATTGGTCGGATTGTGCTGGAGGAAGTCGCGCCATAACACTTCGGCGATATCGGCCATACCCATCGGCGCACCGGGGTGGCCTGAGTTTGCCTTCTGGACTGCATCCATGCTCAGTGCACGAATCGCGTTTGCCAACTCTCTGCGTGAGGACATAAAGTTCTCCCTTAGTTATGCATCAGGGCGGGAAAGTCCCGCCCGACTAAAATGAACACTACAGGCGTGCGGCGAGCACATCTTCCAGCTTCTGCTGGTCAACCGCGAACTGGCGGATGCCGTCTGAGAGTTTTTCAACTGCCATCGGATCCTGGTTATGTTCCCAGCGGAATTCCGCTTCAGAAAGCGGAGACGGCTGATGGAAGCCTTCGGTGGATGGCTCCAGCTTGCGCTCCAGCGGCGCATCGCTGTTCTGCAACTCTTCCAGCAGGTTCGGCGACAGCGTCAGGCGATCGCAGCCTGCCAGCGCCACAATCTGCTCCACTTTACGGAAGCTGGCGCCCATGATGATGGTGCTGTAACGGTGCTTTTTGTAGTAATCGTAGATGCGACGCACAGATTTCACGCCCGGATCTTCATCCGCCACATAGGGTTCCATTGGCTTGCGTGAGTTGTACCAGTCGTAGATGCGGCCAACGAACGGTGAGATCAGGAACACACCCGCTTCGGCACAGGCACGCGCCTGGGCAAAGGAGAACAGCAGTGTCAGGTTGCACTTGATGCCGTTTTTCTCCAGCTCTTCCGCTGCGCGGATGCCTTCCCAGGTCGAGGCCAGCTTGATCAGCACACGTGAGCGATCGATGCCGTGCTCTTCGTACATGCGAATCAGTTTTTCTGCTTTGGTGACACACATGCCACGATCGAAGGAGAGGCGCGCATCCACTTCGGTCGAAACACGGCCCGGTATGCTCTTCAGGATCTCCATACCGAGGTTGATCGCCACTTTGTCGCTGGCATTAATAATCTGCGTCTCTTTGCTGCCGCCCTGTTTTTTGGCGTACTCAATCGCGTCATCCATCAGGTGTTTATACCCTTCGAGACCGGACGCTTTCAGAATGAGTGAGGGGTTGGTGGTGGCGTCTTCCGGGTGGTAATTACGAATCGATTCGATATCGCCACTGTCCGCCACCACTGTGGTGAACTGTTTTAGGGCTTCTAGCTGGTTCATCTCTAAACTCCTTGAAAAGAAAAATGAAAGCGAACAGGGAACACCTCAGGCCTCGCAGCCGGTCTGTGGCATGTTCTGCTACCGGTAACGCGAACCCATAACATTGCAACAGAGACTTTATGATGGAAATGCGGTTTCTCTGATTGTTGCGCTGCGAGGCGGTGCGAAGGAGCCGTCATGCGGTATTTACCGTGGGGTGCGCCATATTCCATCCATAAGCATAGCAGTCAGGAGGAATGACGCAGGCCACACTGTGGCAATCTGTGCCCTGTAAAAAACAAGAGGCCGATCAGGTGAGAGGTAAGCGCAGCGCGGGTTGCGGCCCGCGCTGCAGCAGCAGAAGCAATCAGACAGGCAGGTTCAGCCAGTTCTTCACCGGCAGGAAATCGCGATAGAGGGCGGCTTCAGGAGAGTCGGGCTCAGGCTGATAATCATATTCCCAGCGCACCAGCGGCGGCATCGACATCAGAATTGATTCTGTGCGGCCACCGGTCTGCAGACCAAACAGCGTGCCGCGGTCCCACACCAGATTAAATTCCACATAGCGACCACGGCGGTAGAGCTGGAACTGGCGCTCACGATCGCCCCAGGGATGATCTTTACGGCGCGCCACAATCGGCCGGTAGGCATCAATAAAGCCACGGCCAACTGCCTGCATAAAGCTGAAGCTCTGCTCAAAGTCGGGCGTGTTGAGATCGTCAAAAAACAGGCCACCAATACCGCGCTGCTCATCCCGATGCTTCAGATAGAAGTAGTCATCACACCATTTTTTATAGCGCGGATAGACATCCTCGCCAAAGGGCTGACAGATATTAGCTGCGGTCTGATGCCAGTGCAGAGCATCTTCTTCGAAGCCATAAAAAGGGGTCAGGTCAAACCCACCACCAAACCACCACACCGGATCGGCACCTGGTTTCTCGGCGATAAAGAAGCGCACGTTGGCGTGGCTGGTGGGCACATAGGGGTTGTTCGGGTGGATTACCAGCGACACGCCCATCGCTTCAAAGCTGCGACCCGCCAGTTCTGGCCGATGCGCGGTAGCCGATGCCGGCATCTGATCGCCATGCACATGCGAAAAGTTGACGCCCGCCTGCTCAAACACCGCGCCGTTGCGCAGGACGCGGCTCTGACCGCCGCCGCCGCCAGGGCGCTGCCAGCTATCTTCGGCAAATTGTGCGCCGCCATCTTCAGCTGCCAGCTGGTTACAAATCTCATCCTGCAAGGCGAGCAGGAATGCTTTTACGCGTGAAATATCAGCCATCTTTTCGCTTATCGTTTGTCAAAGTCTGACGCGATTATACGCAAAACCGCGCCGCTTGCATGAGTACGGCGCCTCGCACGGCGGAAACCCGTTTCCCGCATCAGGCGTTGCGGCGGTCAAACTCATCAAAGTAATTGACGATGCCGCTGGCAATCGCAGAGGCAATTTTCTGGCGAAACGCGGTGGTGCCAAGCAGCTGCTCTTCGCGCGGATTGGTAATAAAGGAGGTCTCGACCAGCACCGAAGGGATCGACGGTGACTTGAGCACCGCGAAGGCCGCCTGCTCGGTGTGCTGGCTGTGCAGATGATGCACCGGGCGGATCTGGTCCAGCACGTGCTTGCCCAGCGTCAGGCTGTTTTTGATGGTGTCGGTCTGCACCAGGTCAAAGAGGATCTGCTGCAGATAGTGATCCTGCTGCTGCGCTTTCACGCCGCCCAGTTTATCTGCATCATTCTCGCGCTTTGACAGGTAACGCGCCATCGAGCTGCTGGCACCACGATTAGAGAGCGCAAATACCGAAGCTCCGCTGGCATCGGGACTGGTAAAGCCGTCGGCATGGATCGACATAAAGAGATCGGCGCCGTGCTGATGAGCGATCTCCACCCGCTGATAGAGTGGAATAAAGTGGTCGCTGTCGCGCGTCAGGCGCACTTCAATGCGCGGATGGCTCTGCAACTGGCGCTGCACGTTGCCAGCGATCTCCAGCACGATGTGTTTCTCTTCAGACCCCTCTTCGCCAACGGCACCAGAGTCGATGCCACCGTGGCCGGGATCGATCATCACGATACGTTTGCCGTTTTTCGCTGGCGGAGCAGGGCGCGTGTGAGGATTTGCCCCGGTAAGGGCCTTTTCTTTAGCCTGAACCGCGCGCGGCGATAAAATGGCCAGAGCCAGACCGGAAAGCAGTAACTGGCGACGATGAATCAAACGTTTAAGCAGGTGCATGTGCGGGTCCGGTAACAGGAATCTTGCCGGTGTTATAGCCTAAGCCTCTGCTGCCTGCGATCACAGAAACATTTCAGGGCATTACTTTGTATTGCAGGTCGCGAACAGTAAATC
>NZ_JBXUHX010000072.1:0-3501 GCF_058148845.1 Pantoea sp. RCC30.1
CGAGGCGAGCATGCCGCCGTGGGCGCTGCCGGCGGCAGCGACGCAGATGGGGTTTTTAAGCCGGTCGAAGGATGGCAACAGCGATACTGCTAATGCGTTGCGTTTTGAAGACAAAGCAGGGCATGAGCAGATTTGGATCCACGCCGAAAGAAATATGGATACGGAAGTGGAAAGCTGTGAGACGCACCATGTCGGTGTGGATCGTCAGAAAAGCATAGGCCGTGACGAAAAGGTCACGATAAAGCGCAATCGTCAGGCCAATGTGGGTGAACATGCGGTAAGCAATACTGGCATCCAGCACGTTATTAATGTTGGCGAAGGCGAAACGGTGCTGACCATGGATAAAGAGGGAAATGCGCTGCTTGAAGCCAACACCAGCATCAAATTAAAGGTGAACGATAACTATATTTTGATATCTCCCGATGGGATTCAGATTCAGGTTAACGCAGGAAATATTCAGGCAGAAAGTGTTGAAACTGCCATGCTGATGGGCAAAAAAATGACAATGCTGGGGGGCGGTGTAAATGCGCAACTCAAGGCTAGTGACAGTGTTGAGATCTCCGGGACGAATATCACGGACATTAGAAGTGCTGTGGTCAAAATTAACAGCTGATATTGTTAAAAAGGAGAAGATGCATGGGAATGCCAGCTGCCAGAGCTCTGATAGATAAAGCAGCGCACAGTGGCCCAATCCAGTCTGGTAGCCCAGATGTGATTATCGGCGGTTTCCCCGCTGCAAGGAAAAGCGATCGTATTTTCTGTTCAGAGCATGGTAACGGTATTATCGTCGGCGGAACGGTCAGCGTTTATGTTAACGGATTGCCATTGGCGCGAAAGGGTGACAAAACGCAATGTAGTATATCTGGCGCAACCAAAGAAGATAAACCACAGGCAAAGCCTCCTCAGTATTGGGGAGGAAGTCTTGCTAAAAAAGCAAGTGAAGATGGCACAATACACGGTGATCATTTTGATGCAACTATACTGAGTGCCATTTCCAGTTTGCAGGATAAAAATGCTGACGGCAGTTTTGATACGGCCTCATCAGGGTTTACTCTTGAAGACCTAACCATGGGTAATATGAAGAGTAATGATCTTGCAAGAGGCGAATTGCGCAATAAAATCGCGGTAGCCAATGTGACAGGGACTTGGTACGGTTACAGTGGTGACAGCGATATTACGGGATTTAACAACAGCGCTACTGCATTGGGGATGCAGTATGGTGCAAGCGGCGCTTTGGGCAAGGAGGGAACACTTTACGGTGGCGGTGCCGGAGATGTGACATTGGGAACCGCTGAAGCTAAGGTTGTTTCGGAGATTTACAAAGGTAATAATGGGCGCTACGGGTTTAGCGCGGAAGCGGGTGCAGAAGCAGCAGCAGTCAAAGGAGAAGCCTCAGGCAACCTTGATTTATATGGTATTATTGTTGCTAATGCAAAAATTAGCGGAACTGCAGCGGCGGTGGGGCTTTCTGGAGGAATAACGGGATACATTGATACTAACGACGACTCACTTAATATAAAGCTTTCAGGTGAGGTTATGATGGCTCTGGGATTAGGGTTTGACATTGATACGAAAATTTCCATCAAAAGAATTTTAGAATGGGGGTATCAAGATGATGATAGTGAAAATAAAACATCTAAAAAAGCTGGCAGTGGGGAAGGCTTTATTATCACCGGTTGTAGCAGTGTTATAGTTGGCGACTGATTTTCATTACAGAGGGATTTATAGTGAATTACATTTTTTTTATCATTTTTCTTATCCTGACGCTTGTTTATCTATGGAATGGCCAAGATTTTTTTAATAAAAAAGAATGGCTTATGCTTATTTTGAAAGTCTTTGGGGTTTTGATTTTTACCGCTTTACTTGGGCGGCTTATGCATGATTTGATTCTGTCATGGAAAATAATGCCTATGGCATCAGCCAGACATTTCACTACAGCTTTAGGTCTCTCTCTTTTAACTGTGTTGGGTATGAAATTCATGGTGGTAATGCTATGTGCCATCTTTAAAAAGATTATGGTCTTCCATAAAAAATACAACTACGAAAACTACGATCAATTATCGTCTCTTTCGAGGGATTTTTCTTTTCCTCTTCTTGTTCTCGCGAAATGTGTTATTTCCTGTGGGAGTATATTGATGTTCTATGGTATTTGGTTAACCTGAGTTTTGGTAAAAAGGAGTTTTATGAACTTTGAAATGGCTTATGATTTTCCGGTTATATCAGCTTTTACAGGGCAGGAAACCCAGCAGCGATTCTGGAAATGCCTATATACATCGGCACCTAAAGAAATGCTCAATTATTGGGTTGTTCTTCCACAAGGATTGAAACCTGCAGAGGTTAACCCGGTTGATTTTCCTGCAGTGGGTTTAACCAATATTGGACGCTATCTAACAACAGACACTTCACCTTATCTTGAAGTCTGGATGGGTTATGAACATTGCCAGTGGGAGATGAATGCATCCGACTGGTTATTTAAAAAACTGTCCATAATGGGGGAGACAGTGTTGCACCGCCGTTTTGTTGGCAAAGCATCTGAAAACGGTATGTTTGCAGATGTGCTCACTATCAGAAAATATGAATCTGGCGATGAGGTAATTTCTCGTTATACGGTTCAGAAAGATTATAATCCACAGGAAAGCGGCGGTAACTATTTTTTGTTAAAAGTATCCTGTGCTAGTCATGATTATACAACTCTGCTAAACGATATTTATGTGACATCTGTTAACTGGGATCTTTTAAATCGCAGCAATTTAGGAATGGCGGAATTATTAATTACGGTTGATTTGGGAAAGAGAAGTTCGTTCAAGGTTCCTGGTTCGTGGCGTGCAAAAACAATAGCGACCAACCGCATGGTTATTGAACACACTGTTGATTATGTCAACTATGGCGTAATTAATCTTTATTTTTATCCTGTTAAGGACTTCCTCTCTGCTGACAGTGTTTTTGAGAAGGCTACAGAAAGATTCCATCAAACTTCAGATGACATCTCACTTGTTACTAATGAAACCGAATCGATACCCAATGAAATTAATGATGCGTCCGATTCTGTTTTTCAGACGTGCAGCGGTCAAGTATCTAGTGAAAAAGATAAAATGCGAGCTTTTTATCAGATGTATATTTTCCGGCAGTCAAGTCTATGGTGCTATGCCGAGTTAGTGGGCCGGCAAAGGAATCCACATGATTATCATTTTGAAATCAACAAAAGATGTATGGAGATCATTCTTTCCACAATAAAAATAGAAAATATCTGATAAATAAAAAGTTCTTTAACCATAATATTTTATTTAATCGCCTGACATGAAGTATCAGATTTTGATAATCAATTATTAATTGCAAATCCCTCCTTGGGCTGAATCCGCAGCATTACTTTCTTCACTTTCGGTCAGGTAACACCCTTCCGTTCAAGTCAGTCAGGAAAATCACCATGTTCTCACGCATTACTGCACAGCTGCCGGCGGACGGCCTGCTGTTCCACACGCTCACGGGCACCGAGACGCTGTC
>NZ_JBXUHX010000073.1:0-2015 GCF_058148845.1 Pantoea sp. RCC30.1
AAACCTCGGTTTAGGCGAAGGCGCGCCCGTTATCGGTTCACCGTTCCCCTGGCCTCACACCAAAATGCCTGACGAACTCTTTCCCTCAATGGCTGGCATGGTCTTTCTGAAAAGTAACGGGGCAAGTTTCAGCGGTACGCTATACCCAAAACTGGCGCTGGCTTATCCGGGGCTGAAGCTGGCCGATCTACGTGGCGAGTTTATCCGTGGATGGGATGATGGGCGCGGGGTTGATAGTGGGCGTGCATTGGGTTCCTCACAGGCATCGACTGGCCTGCGAACAGCTGCAGTTGACTACCCAGGTATTGATGCGACAACCTCGGGGGCTACCGTGGGTACGGCATTTAATCAGCCTGATTCACTCACTAAGACTCAGCCTGGCGATGCGAAAACACCTGATAATGGTGTTTTAGGCGCAGTACTCAGCGACAACTCAATCCAAGCTACTCAATTGCAATCCGGTATTCAGGGCGGCTCTGTATGGATCACAATGCGTCCGCGTAACGTGGCGTTTAACTACATCGTGAGGGCTGCGTAATGGCTAAAGCAACGCTTGATAAAAACGGCCTCGCAAAATTGGCAGGTACACTGACAATTTATAATTATGATGTGGTAAGCGGTGAGTTTACCGGCTCCAGCGATGAGTTTCTGGCGCAGGGTGTTGGCCTGCCCGCTAATGCCTGCATCAAAGCCCCGCCCGCAACTGAAGTCGGGAATGTAGCGATTTATCATGACGGCAACTGGCAGGCCGTTGCTGATCATCGTGGGGAAACTGTTTATTCAGTCACTGACGGCGCAGCAGTGCTGATTAACGTACCGGGTGATTATCCGGCACACACTACGCCACTCAAACCAGCAACCCCCTGGGATAAATGGGATGGTGAGAAATGGGTAACTGATCCAGTTGAAGAGAAAGCGGCAGCTATCAAAGAAGCCAGAGAAAGGCAGGCTTCACTGGTTGCGGAAGCGAACAGCATTACGCAGGCATGGCAAACCCAGCTGCGCTTAGAGATGATTACTGAAGCAGATAAAGCTTCTCTTATGTCATGGATGAAGTACGTGCAGGCTGTCCAGGCTGTGAACGTTCAGGCTTATCCTGCAATCACGTGGCCGCAAAAACCGCAATGATAACAAAGCCCGCATCGCGGGCTTAATATTCAGATCGTAATCATCGGTAATGGTTCAGAGAAACGACCATCTTCATATTGCCAGCCTTCAGTCGGCTCCGGCGCTAAGCCGGTAACATCAACCCACTGCATGGAAGGGTGAAATAACTCTTTGATATTGCTGTCTGTAGTGAATAATTCCTGTACAACTTCTCGCTCAATGCGTGCGTAAGTTTTCATGCGTATTCCTCGATCAGAATTATTCCGTCTCCGCCTTTTCCGCCTGTCTGCGCTGCTGAATTACTGACAGAAAAAGCGCCGCTGCCGCCTGAACCGAACAATCCGTCTTCACCTGAAAAAGCTACACCTGCAGCTATCGGGTTGCCGCCAGCGGAATGGCATGATGCGCCACCGCCGCCGCTTTCATATCCGTTGCTGAGGGTGATGGCTGGCCCGCCTGCGCCGCCTCTGATATTCATAAAATTTCCACCAATACCAGTTCCACCGCCACCGTTAGAAAGCAGGCGAAATTCACCGTAATTAAACACGGTGCCGCTTGCACCTCTGGCCCCATTGCCAGCAGAAAGATACTTGCCGAAACTGCTGCTCTGGCCGGGCTGCGGTTCAGCAGCACCCACACCACCCAGACCACCTTTACCGACGGTAAGCTTCACTGGAAATTCAAGGTCATCCACCGCGAACCATGATACTGATGTTCCACCGGCACCGCCGCCTGAACCTACCGCACCCTGACTGTTACCCGCAGCAGCAGCGCCGCCACCTCCACCCCCTCCGGCTGTTACGGTAATCTTTAACAGCCGGGCGGCAGGCTTATCGTAAGAAGCGTTTTCAGTGATGCGATTTAACTTCAATAAACGCCCTGAAAACTTTTCTGTTAAACCGAGGTTT
>NZ_JBXUHX010000075.1:0-1240 GCF_058148845.1 Pantoea sp. RCC30.1
TAGCTCACTGGTCGAGTCGGCCTGCGCGGAAGATGTAACGGGGCTAAACCATGCACCGAAGCTGCGGCAGCGACACTATGTGTTGTTGGGTAGGGGAGCGTTCTGTAAGCCGTCGAAGGTGGCCTGTGAGGGCTGCTGGAGGTATCAGAAGTGCGAATGCTGACATAAGTAACGATAAAGCGGGTGAAAAGCCCGCTCGCCGGAAGACCAAGGGTTCCTGTTCAACGTTAATCGGAGCAGGGTGAGTCGACCCCTAAGGCGAGGCCGAAAGGCGTAGTCGATGGGAAACAGGTTAATATTCCTGTACTCGGTGTTACTGCGAAGGGGGGACGGAGAAGGCTATATCAGCCGGGCGACGGTTGTCCCGGTTTAAGCGTGTAGGCGGAGGGTCCAGGTAAATCCGGTCCCTTATCAACGCTGAGGCGTGACGACGAGGCACTACGGTGCTGAAGTGATAAATGCCCAGCTTCCAGGAAAAGCCTCTAAGCATCAGGTAACACAGAATCGTACCCCAAACCGACACAGGTGGTCAGGTAGAGAATACCAAGGCGCTTGAGAGAACTCGGGTGAAGGAACTAGGCAAAATGGTGCCGTAACTTCGGGAGAAGGCACGCTGGCGCGTAGGTGGAGGGACTTGCTCCCCGAGCCGAAGCCAGTCGAAGATACCAGCTGGCTGCAACTGTTTATTAAAAACACAGCACTGTGCAAACACGAAAGTGGACGTATACGGTGTGACGCCTGCCCGGTGCCGGAAGGTTAATTGATGGGGTTATCCGCAAGGAGAAGCTCTTGATCGAAGCCCCGGTAAACGGCGGCCGTAACTATAACGGTCCTAAGGTAGCGAAATTCCTTGTCGGGTAAGTTCCGACCTGCACGAATGGCGTAATGATGGCCAGGCTGTCTCCACCCGAGACTCAGTGAAATTGAACTCGCTGTGAAGATGCAGTGTACCCGCGGCAAGACGGAAAGACCCCGTGAACCTTTACTACAGCTTGACACTGAACATTGAGCCTTGATGTGTAGGATAGGTGGGAGGCTTTGAAGCGCGGACGCCAGTTCGCGTGGAGCCAACCTTGAAATACCACCCTTTAATGTTTGATGTTCTAACGTAGGCCCGTGATCCGGGCTGCGGACAGTGTCTGGTGGGTAGTTTGACTGGGGCGGTCTCCTCCTAAAGAGTAACGGAGGAGCACGAAGGTCAGCTAATCACGGTCGGACATCGTGAGGTTAGTGCAATGGC
>NZ_JBXUHX010000076.1:0-1216 GCF_058148845.1 Pantoea sp. RCC30.1
TATTTAGCCTTGGAGGATGGTCCCCCCATATTCAGACAGGATACCACGTGTCCCGCCTTACTCATCGAGCTCACAGCTTGTGTGTTTTTGTGTACGGGAGTATCACCCTGTACCCTGCGACTTTCCAGACGCTTCCACTAACACACAGGCTGATTCAGGCTCTGGGCTGCTCCCCGTTCGCTCGCCGCTACTGGGGGAATCTCGGTTGATTTCTTTTCCTCGGGGTACTTAGATGTTTCAGTTCCCCCGGTTCGCCTTGCAGCACTATGTATTCATGCTGCAATGATGCACAGAGTGCACCGGGTTTCCCCATTCGGACATCGACGGCTGTAGCGGTTCATATCACCTTACCGTCGCTTTACGCAGATTAGCACGTCCTTCATCGCCTCTGACTGCCTGGGCATCCACCGTGTACGCTTAGTCGCTTAACCTCACAACCCACAGGCGTTTTGCAACGCTGTAAGTTACGAGCATTTGAGAGACTCGAACGCATCGCTTTGTCATTCCTTATTACGGAGGAATGACGCGCTGCGTCGTTTCAATTTTCAGCTTGTTCCGGATTGTTAAAGAGCAAATATCTCAAACGCGGCCCGGCTGCTTACGCAACCAAATCGGTTTTGAGATACTGTATGGAGACACCTTTCACCTGTCACCAAGCAGGTGGCGTCCCCTAGGGGATTCGAACCCCTGTTGCCGCCGTGAAAGGGCGGAGTCCTAACCGCTAGACGAAGGGGACACAATCGTGTCACGACTTCGCAGCCGTCCTGCTCATTACTTTTTTATCAGACAATCTGTGTGGACACTGCGCGGGAAGGTATCTTCAGGTAAGGAGGTGATCCAACCGCAGGTTCCCCTACGGTTACCTTGTTACGACTTCACCCCAGTCATGAATCACAAAGTGGTAAGCGCCCTCCCGAAGGTTAAGCTACCTACTTCTTTTGCAACCCACTCCCATGGTGTGACGGGCGGTGTGTACAAGGCCCGGGAACGTATTCACCGTGGCATTCTGATCCACGATTACTAGCGATTCCGACTTCACGGAGTCGAGTTGCAGACTCCGATCCGGACTACGACGCACTTTGTGAGGTCCGCTTGCTCTCGCGAGGTCGCTTCTCTTTGTATGCGCCATTGTAGCACGTGTGTAGCCCTACTCGTAAGGGCCATGATGACTTGACGTCATCCCCACCTTCCTCCGGTTTATCACCGGCAGTCTCCT
>NZ_JBXUHX010000077.1:0-1123 GCF_058148845.1 Pantoea sp. RCC30.1
GGCCTGGCGCTGGTGTTATGGCTGGTCACTGAGCATACGCCGCTGGGAAGATGCATGTACGCCGTGGGCGGCAACCCCGTGGCAGCCCGCCTCAACGGTATTGCCGTTAACAAATACGTGATTGGCTCCTTTATCGCCTCCAGTGTCATTACCGGCTTCAGCGGCGTGTTGATCGCCGCAGAACAGGGCGTCGGTCAGGCCAGCGTCGGTATGGATTACCTGCTGCCTGCCTTAGTGGGCGCCTTTCTTGGCAGCACCACTATCCGTCCGGGACGGGTTAACGTCTGGGGCACAGTGGTCGGGATTGCGATTCTGGCTATCGGTATCGCCGGTATCCAGCAGTTTGGCGGTGCCTTCTGGGTAGAGCCGCTGTTTAACGGTGCCACGCTGCTGCTGTCGATTACGCTTGCCGGTTACGCCCAGCGTCGCCGTATGTTGAACCAAAAAGCCGTCGTGCGCAGTCAGAGCACGCCAGCGACCACACCTGACCCACAGCAAAAAACCATCACACCAGGGAACTCATTATGAAAAATCCGGTATTTGGTCTTTCTCTCGTCGCCATGCTGGCAGCCTCTCTGCCCGCTCATGCAGACAGCTATCTGGAACAAGCCACCGCGGCCGTCGCCAAAGCCACGTCCAGCGCCACCACCTGGGACGGCCCCACCACAGGTCCGAAGCTACAGGCGAATAAGAAGCTGATTTTTATTGCCTCAGATATGAAAAACGGCGGCGTGCAGGGGGTTCAGCAAGGGCTTAGCGAGGCGGCAAAAGTCGCGGGCTGGAAGCTGGACACGCTGGACGGCGCAGGATCGGTGAAAGATCAGCTTGCCGCACTCAATCAGGCCATCGCCCAGCGGCCGGACGGCATCATTATTGGCGGCTGGAACCCTAATGTCGCCAAAATGCCCCTCAAAAAAGCCGTGCAGCAAAAGATTGTGCTGATGGCGTGGCATGCGGAGCCAGCGCCGGGTCCGATTAAGCAGTACGGTATTACGGATAACATTACCTCGGACTCAAACGAGGTTGCCCGTCTGGCGGCACAGTACGCCGTGGTGAAATCAGGCGGCAAAGCCCAGGTCATTATCTTTACCGACTCGCTGTATAAAATCGCGCTGGATAAAGC
>NZ_JBXUHX010000079.1:0-852 GCF_058148845.1 Pantoea sp. RCC30.1
GGTAAAGACATAACGACTCCAGAGATATCAGTGGCTGTGTGGCCTGAAAAAGGGCGTCATCATATAACCTTACAGTTAACAAGGATAGCCTTTATAGCAGGCCGCCCTGCCGTGCTTTGCTCACCGCCTCACCCAGCTGCCACACCGCCATCGCATAATGAGTACTGTGGTTGTAGCGTGTAATGACATAGAAATTCGGTAAGCCGTACCAGTACTGGTAGCTGGTACCTAAGTCGAGGCGCAGCAGACTGACCTGATTGTTACCGTCCAGCGAACCCTGTGGTGACAGGCCAGACGCCGCCAGCATGCTCACGCTATAACTGGTTTTAAAACCGTCTTCCAGCATCGGTGCCTGGCCGCTGGCCGGAACCGCCACATTTTCGCCGCTGCGCCAGCCGTGTTTCTGGAAGTAGTGCGCCACGCTGCCGATAGCATCCACCGGATCCCACAGGTTTGCATGGCCATCGCCATTGAAATCAACCGCGTAATCATTGTAAGAGGAAGGCATAAACTGACCATAACCCATCGCCCCGGCGAAAGAGCCTTTCAGCGCCAGCGGGTCATCCTGCTCTTTACGCGACATCAGCAGGAAGGTTTCCAGCTCGCTACTGAAATACTCGGCGCGGCGCGGATAGTTAAACGATAAGGTCGCCAGTGCATCCAGGATCCGCGTTTTCCCCATCACGCGACCCCAGCGGGTTTCCACGCCAATAATGCCGACAATGATTTCCGGCGGCACGCCATAGACCTGCTGCGCGCGTTGCAGGGCATCCTGATACTGGTTCCAGAACGCCACGCCGTTTTGCACGTTATCCGGCGTAATAAACTTGTTGCGATAGCGGATCCAGGCCC
>NZ_JBXUHX010000080.1:0-819 GCF_058148845.1 Pantoea sp. RCC30.1
AGTGTCGCTGCCGCAGCTTCGGTGCATGGTTTAGCCCCGTTACATCTTCCGCGCAGGCCGACTCGACCAGTGAGCTATTACGCTTTCTTTAAATGATGGCTGCTTCTAAGCCAACATCCTGGCTGTCTGTGCCTTCCCACATCGTTTCCCACTTAACCATGACTTTGGGACCTTAGCTGGCGGTCTGGGTTGTTTCCCTCTTCACGACGGACGTTAGCACCCGCCGTGTGTCTCCCGTGATAACATTCTTCGGTATTCGCAGTTTGCATCGGGTTGGTAAGCCGGGATGGCCCCCTAGCCGAAACAGTGCTCTACCCCCGAAGATGAGTTCACGAGGCGCTACCTAAATAGCTTTCGGGGAGAACCAGCTATCTCCCGGTTTGATTGGCCTTTCACCCCCAGCCACAGGTCATCCGCTAATTTTTCAACATTAGTCGGTTCGGTCCTCCAGTTAGTGTTACCCAACCTTCAACCTGCCCATGGCTAGATCACCGGGTTTCGGGTCTATACCCTGCAACTTAACGCCCAGTTAAGACTCGGTTTCCCTGCGGCTCCCCTATACGGTTAACCTTGCTACAGAATATAAGTCGCTGACCCATTATACAAAAGGTACGCAGTCACCCCCATAAAGAAGGCTCCCACTGCTTGTACGTACACGGTTTCAGGTTCTGTTTCACTCCCCTCGCCGGGGTTCTTTTCGCCTTTCCCTCACGGTACTGGTTCACTATCGGTCAGTCAGGAGTATTTAGCCTTGGAGGATGGTCCCCCCATATTCAGACAGGATACCACGTGTCCCGCCTTACTCATCGAGCTCACAGC
>NZ_JBXUHX010000081.1:0-610 GCF_058148845.1 Pantoea sp. RCC30.1
CCCCATCCCGCACACGAACGTCGATAGAGGATCGTACGGCCCCAAAAAGGGGATCGTCGATGTAGGCAAGCTAACGTCGGTGCGGTACCACCCCAGCCCCTTAAAGATAGCTGGGAGTAGGGCAAATGTCCGATTCTCTTGAGATTGGCCTGGACGTGGACTCCAAGGAGCTCGTGCCAGCGGTGGTCGACTGCAAGGCCGGTGACAGAATCCCGAATACCAAGGCCGGCATAGCCAAATGGCTCAAGACCCTTCCTCCGCGGTGCCAGGTTGGCATGGAGGCGACCGGTCGCCACCATGAGCTTGTGGCGCGAATGGCCGGTCAGGCCGGTCACAGGGTCTACGTAATCAATCCTCGCTTGATCAAGAATTACGCCAAGGCGACCGGCGCACGCGGCAAGACCGATGCGATGGACGCCCAGGTGATCGCCCGGTACGTGAAGAAAGAAAGCGACCGCTTGCGTGAATACGTGCCACGCAGCGACGAGCAGCAACAGATGCACGACCTGCTGCGCAAGCGACAGACGCTGGTGGAGACCCGGGCGCGTTTGGAACAGTCCTTCGAGGTCACCAAGAGCGCCCCAGGCGAACTGGCCGATATCCTTCAGGC
>NZ_JBXUHX010000082.1:0-598 GCF_058148845.1 Pantoea sp. RCC30.1
GAGGAGGAAGAGGAAGAGGGGGAGAAGAGAAAGGAGAGGAAAAGGGAGAGGAGGGAGGGAAGGAGGGAGGAGGAGAAGGAAGGAAGGAAAGAAGGGAGAGGAGGAAAAGGAGGAGGAGGGAAGGGAAGAGGGGGGGAGGGAGAGGG
Organism: Pantoea sp. RCC30.1; assembly: GCF_058148845.1. Taxonomy (NCBI): domain Bacteria; kingdom Pseudomonadati; phylum Pseudomonadota; class Gammaproteobacteria; order Enterobacterales; family Erwiniaceae; genus Pantoea; species Pantoea sp. RCC30.1. Next base: position 147 of record NZ_JBXUHX010000082.1, read on the forward strand.
AAAAAAGAAAAAGGAAGAAGGAAAGAAAAAAAAAAGGGGAGAAGAGAAGGAGGAGGGAAGGGAAAGGAAGGAGGGAGGGAAAAGGGAAAGAAGGGGAGAGGGAAAGAAGGGGAGGGGAGGGAGAAAGAAGAGGGGGAGAGAGGAAAGGAAGAGAAAGAAAAAGAAGAAAAGAAGAGGAAAGAGAGAAAAAGGAAAAAGAGAGGAGAGGAGAGAGGAGAAGAGGAGGGAGAAAGAGAAGAAGAAGAGGGAGAGAGAGGAAAAGAAAAAGAAAGGAAAAGAGAGGGGAAAGGAAGAGAGAAAGAGAAAGAGAAAGGGAAGGAGAAGGGGGGAAGGAAAAAGGAAGAAAAGGAAAGGAAAAGAGGAGAAAAGAGAAAGGAGGAAGAGGAGAAGGGAAAGAGAAAGGGCCAGGTAGCCTGCTATGGATCGCCTCGAACGTCACATTACTGTATAGA
>NZ_JBXUHX010000083.1:0-589 GCF_058148845.1 Pantoea sp. RCC30.1
CCGCACAGATGCGTAAGGAGAAAATACCGCATCAGGCGCTCTTCCGCTTCCTCGCTCACTGACTCGCTGCGCTCGGTCGTTCGGCTGCGGCGAGCGGTATCAGCTCACTCAAAGGCGGTAATACGGTTATCCACAGAATCAGGGGATAACGCAGGAAAGAACATGTGAGCAAAAGGCCAGCAAAAGGCCAGGAACCGTAAAAAGGCCGCGTTGCTGGCGTTTTTCCATAGGCTCCGCCCCCCTGACGAGCATCACAAAAATCGACGCTCAAGTCAGAGGTGGCGAAACCCGACAGGACTATAAAGATACCAGGCGTTTCCCCCTGGAAGCTCCCTCGTGCGCTCTCCTGTTCCGACCCTGCCGCTTACCGGATACCTGTCCGCCTTTCTCCCTTCGGGAAGCGTGGCGCTTTCTCATAGCTCACGCTGTAGGTATCTCAGTTCGGTGTAGGTCGTTCGCTCCAAGCTGGGCTGTGTGCACGAACCCCCCGTTCAGCCCGACCGCTGCGCCTTATCCGGTAACTATCGTCTTGAGTCCAACCCGGTAAGACACGACTTATCGCCACTGGCAGCAGCCACTGGTAACAGGA
>NZ_JBXUHX010000084.1:0-575 GCF_058148845.1 Pantoea sp. RCC30.1
CTGCTGAAGGAGTACGGGGTCAACGTGGAGACGCGCCTGGCGGGCAGCTACCGGGTGTGGGAGTACTGCGTGCAGTATCAGGAGAGCAGCCTGGACTTTATCAGCCGCCTGATGGAGCTGGAGGGGATTTACTACTTCTTCCGCCACGAGGCGGACAAACACACGCTGGTGCTGTGCGACGCGCCGGACCAGCATCAGGCGTTTCCGGGCTATGAGACCATCGCCTATCACGTCACGCCGTCGGGCGGCGTGGTGACGGAAGAGGGCATCAGCCAGTGGTCGCTGGCGGAGAGCGTGACGCCGGGCATCTACAGCACCGACGACTACGACTTCCGCAAGCCGAACGCGTGGATGCTGCAGGCGCGGCAGAACCCGGCGTCGCCGGTGCCGGGCTCGGTGGACGTTTACGACTGGCCGGGTCACTTTGTCGACCACAGTCACGGCGAGTCCTACGCGCGCATCCGTCAGGAGGTGTGGCAGGCCGAGCACCACAGCGTCAGCGGGTCGGGCACGGCGACCGGCATCGCGCCGGGCTTCACCTTCTCCATCATCAACGCGCCGCACTTCAGCGACAA
>NZ_JBXUHX010000085.1:0-262 GCF_058148845.1 Pantoea sp. RCC30.1
GTCTACAACATGCTCCACCCTCTCCCTAAGAGCGTGCCGGAGAGTCAAGAACCCTGTGAGGATGTGACAGGCGGGGAACTGCGCGAAAAAAGCGCCCCGGTTGCCGTGACATACGAAGTTGTGAGCACCTGGGCGATAAAATCCGCTCTTCCCTCCCCCTCCGATAACATGACTGTCCGGCCCGCGCCCTCCCTCGCTGAAAACGTCGTGTGGGAGCTTGCCGACGCCCACCGGGAAACCCGCCCGGCCTACCGCGCCGAGA
>NZ_JBXUHX010000085.1:272-574 GCF_058148845.1 Pantoea sp. RCC30.1
GCTGGGCTTCTGGCGGAAACTCATTTGGAACATCACCCGCGCCGCCGACGCTGGCCGGGACGTGTCCGACGACGTGGGCGCGGTGCTGGTGCGCGTGCTGCGCGACGTGAAGCACGACCAGACCGCAGGCGGAACGCCGCCCCGCAACCTCGCCGCCGTGGTCAATGCCGCGCTGGCCGACCTGCTGGGCAGGCTGCGTGAGTACGAAGGCCAGCGTGTGGGGGTCAGGCCCGACCAGGCGCAGTTCGCGGCCTGAAAAAACAGGGTCACAGAAAGGCCGAGAAGGGGCCTGAAAAGAAGTC
>NZ_JBXUHX010000086.1:0-569 GCF_058148845.1 Pantoea sp. RCC30.1
CGTGCAATCGATAAGCCGTTCCTGCTGCCAATCGAAGACGTATTCTCAATCTCTGGCCGTGGTACCGTTGTTACCGGTCGTGTTGAGCGCGGCATCGTTAAAGTCGGCGACGAAGTTGAAATCGTTGGTATCAAAGATACTGTGAAATCAACCTGTACCGGCGTTGAGATGTTCCGTAAGCTGCTGGACCAGGGTCAGGCAGGCGAAAACTGTGGTGTTCTGCTGCGCGGTATCAAGCGTGAAGACATCCAGCGTGGCCAGGTTCTGGCTAAGCCAGGCTCAATCAAGCCGCACACCCAGTTCGAGTCAGAAGTTTACGTTCTGTCTAAAGACGAAGGTGGCCGCCATACTCCGTTCTTCAAAGGCTATCGTCCACAGTTCTACTTCCGTACAACTGACGTGACCGGCTCAGTAGAGCTGCCAGAAGGCGTTGAAATGGTAATGCCAGGTGACAACATCAAAATGGTTGTTACCCTGATCCACCCAATCGCAATGGACGAAGGTCTGCGCTTCGCAATCCGCGAAGGTGGCCGTACCGTTGGCGCGGGTGTTGTTGCTAAAGTTATCGC
>NZ_JBXUHX010000087.1:0-504 GCF_058148845.1 Pantoea sp. RCC30.1
GGTGTTCGACACGGTCGAGTACGCGAAGTGGAAGTCGTTCCGCGAGAGCGAAGACAGCCGCTACGTCGGCCTGACCATGCCGCGCTTCCTGGGCCGGCTGCCGTACAACCCGAAGGATGGCACCACGGTCGAGGGCTTCAACTTCGTCGAGGAGATCGAAGCGGCCGACCACAGCAAGTTCCTGTGGTGCAACACCGCCTACGCCATGGGCGCGCGCCTGACCCAGGCGTTAGAGAGCTTTGGCTGGTGTGCGGCCATCCGGGGCGTGGAAGGTGGTGGCCTGGTCGAAGACCTGCCGACCCATACCTTCCGTACCGACGACGGTGAAGTGGCGCTGAAGTGCCCCACCGAGGTGGCCATCACCGACCGTCGTGAAAAAGAACTCAGTGACCTCGGCTTCATGCCGCTGGTGCACTGCAAGAACACCGACTACGCCGCGTTCTTCGGCGCCCAGTCGGCACAGAAGCCGAAGAAGTACAACACCGATTCGGCCAATGCCAACGC
>NZ_JBXUHX010000088.1:0-501 GCF_058148845.1 Pantoea sp. RCC30.1
TTCCCGCGCAGTGTCCACACAGATTGTCTGATAAAAAAGTAACGAGCAGAAAAAACCTCTACAGGCTTGTAGCTCAGGTGGTTAGAGCGCACCCCTGATAAGGGTGAGGTCGGTGGTTCAAGTCCACTCAGGCCTACCAAATTTCTTCTCATGCTGCGTTATGCGCGGTCGTTTACCCCGGTAAACGTCCCTTCCGCATGCCTTGCCTGAAAAGAAATTACATCCTTCGTCAGAAGAATGTAACTCGGTTGAGTGGTAGTAGTGGTCTCTGCAGTAACTGTATGGGGCTATAGCTCAGCTGGGAGAGCGCCTGCCTTGCACGCAGGAGGTCAGCGGTTCGATCCCGCTTAGCTCCACCATACCGTTTATCTGTTTTTTCTGAATACTTCAGAGCGTACCGGCAACGGTGTGCTGCGAAGTATTATGCTCTTTAACAATCCGGAACAAGCTGAAAATTGAAACGACGCAGCGCGTCATTCCTCCGTAATAAGGAATGACAAA